>CAYWON010000326.1:0-3897 GCA_964459885.1 uncultured Archangium sp. | reverse complement strand
ATCAAGTCGAAACGGCTCTTTCGAGCCACCTGAGCGCCTTTTCTTCCGCCCAGAAGTCAGGGCGCCACGGCCTGCCCGCGATGAAGCCCACGTGACCGCCCCGGCGGGTCAGCAAGACGTCGAGCTGCGCGTTGTCGGTGACGTCGTGCGGCAGCAGCGGTGGCGCGATGACGTCGTCGTGCGCCGAGAGCAGCAGCGTGCGCGTGGCGATGCGTTGGAGCTGCGGGCCGGCCGAGCACTGCGCGTAGTAGTCCTCCGCTGACGCGAAGCCGAAGAGGCGCGCCGTCACCAGGTGGTCGAAGTCACGAATGCGCGTCGTCGCGGCGATGGCGGTGACGTCGAACGACTCGGGGAACTGCTGCGCCTTGGTCAGCGCCTTCTCTTTCATCGTCGGCAGGAAGTGCGCGAGGTAGCGCCGCGCGATGAAGGTGTCGGAGTCGAGGTAGCGCGCGCCGAGCGCGAGGTCGTACGGCGCTGACACCGCGACCGCCGCCGCCAGCCGCGCCGCGCCGGGGTCTTTCGCGAGAAAATTGAGGAGCACGCTGGCGCCCAGCGAGAAGCCGACGGCGCACAGCGGCTGCGGCAGCGTCGGCACCAGCCACGACAGGTCCCGGTAGTCGCCCGACGAGTACGAGGCCGCCTGCCGGTTCGGCTCGCCGCTGCACGCGCGCGCGTTCAAGGCGATGCCGGTCCACCCGCGGGCGTGGAGGCCGCGCAGCATGAGCTGCATGTAGCCAGACGACGACGAGCCCTCGAGGCCGTGCAGCAGGACGACGGTCGGCTTGCCGGGGACGCCATCGACCACGTCGAGATCGATGAAGTCGCCGTCGGGCGTCTCGCGGCGCTCGCGACGCAGCGGCAGCTTCACCTTCGGCCGCGCCATCACGCCGTAGAGCGACTGCGCGTGCGTGTGCGTCAGGCCGGTGGCGGGGCGGAAATCATCGACGAGCGTTGGCACGCGCGAGGCCTTTCACCAAAAACAGGAGCCACCTCGAATACGCCGAGGTGGCTCCCTTTCAAGCTCTTCTTTTCGGGCCACTCCGCGGAGTCACCTGAAGGGCAAAGCCTTCAGAGGTTCACCGCGGAGATGGTTCCCTGACTTGCGTTTGCCAAGGCACCACCTCCTTTCGTCGCCCCGAAGGGCTGCGCGCATCATCACCCAGCCGCGCGACCTCGCAAGGGTGCGGCTGTGGGCGGAGGTAAGTAGAACGACCGGTATGGCCTCGACGGATGGCTGGTCGCCAGCGGTGTACGGCCGTTTCGCGCGCGATCGCGAGGCGCCGTTCGAAGATCTCCTCGCGTTGCTGACGCCTGCGCCCGGCGGCTCGTTGTTGGACCTGGGCTGCGGCACCGGCGCGCTGACGGCGAAGGCGCACGCGCAGCTGCAGACCGGGAGCGCGCTCGGGCTCGACAGCTCGGCGGCGATGCTGAGCGCGGCGTCATCTCCCGGCGTCAGGCTCGAGCGGCGCGACATCGAGACGGCGCTGCCTGACGCGCGGTTCGACCGCGTCATCAGCAACTCGGCGTTCAACTGGGTGGCGAACCACGGCTCGTACCTGCCGCGGGTCCTCTCGTGCGTCGCGCCGGGTGGGCAGCTCGCGGTGCAGATGCCGTCGAACCCCGGGACCGCGTTCAGCGACTGCGCGCTCGAGGTGGCGGCGGCGTTCTCTTCGGAGCTGGACGGGTACGTGTACCGCTCGCCGGTGGAGTCGCCGGAGTTCTACGCGGAGCTGCTGGCGAGGGACGCGCGCGTGACGCGCAGTCGCGTGGGCACGTGGCGCTACAGCCAGGTGCACGCGAGCAGCGATGGCATCGCCGAGTTCGCGCAAGGCGGGTTGTTGTCGGCGTACCGCGCGCGGTTGTCGGCGGAAGACGTCACGCGCTTCGTCGCGGCGTACCGCGCAGCGCTGCGACGTCGGTTGGGTGAGGGCCCGGTGTTCTTCGCGTTCCGTCGCGTGTTCGTCTTCGCGCAGTGTGCGTAGCGAACTCCCTCGCCCTGCGAAGCGGGGAGAGGGCAGGGGAGAGGGGCTGTCGTCGCGGTTGTTCGGCCCCTCTCTCCAACCCTCTCCCCGCTGGCGCAGGGAGAGGGAGCTACGGCGCGGGCTTCACCTGCGACTCGGGGAAGTACCTCGCAAGAATCCCCTTCGCGTCGACGCCGCGCTCCGCCAGCGCCTTCGCGCCGAGCTGACACAACCCCACGCCGTGGCCGAGGCCCGTGCCCTTCAACACCACGCCATCGTCGGTGCTGCGCGCCGAGAACTTCGCGCTGCGCACCGCCTGCCACCCGAACGCGCGCCCGGCTTGCGAAAGGAACGCCTGCCCCGACATGCGCTTGCCGAACACGCGCAGCTCGATGTGTCGGCCAGCCGCATCTCTTCGCAACGGCTCGACCGCCGCGCCCACCGGCTTCACGTTGAACGCGCGCGCGAACTCGTCCTGCGTGGTCTCGAAGGTCCACTCAAAGTCCTTCGTCTTGCACCGGGGCTCGCCGTTCTCGACGTCGCTCACCGCTGAACCCGTGGCGTCTTCGCCGAACACGTCGCCCGCCGAGCTCGTGTGCCCGCCGCACGACGAGTGGAAGAACGCCGGCTTGAGCACGATGCCGCCGATGAGCAGCACCTGGTTCGCCGTCTTCTTCACCGCCGCACGCGCGTCAGCCCCTGCGTCAGCGCCTCGGTACACCTGACAGTGCGCGAGGTCGCACAGGTGGTAGCCGTTCGAGCCGTGTCGCTTGGCCGTCAGCGCGAACGTGCGCGACACGATGCTCTGCGCTTCGAGCGCGGCGGGCTTCTGACCATCGGCCTCCGCCTGCACCACCGACGGCAGGTAGTCCTCGACGTCGACGACGTTGACCAGCTTCACCACGGAGCTCTGCAGCGACGCGCGCAGCTGACCCGCGAAGGCTCGCTTCGTGTTGCGAGCCGTCACGGTCACCGGTCCGTCGACGACCACCAGCTGACACAGCGCCTCGCCGACGCGCACCTCGCGGCGGTCAGCGACGACGTCGACGCTGTTGGCCACGGGCTTCCCATCACACGTCACACGCGCCGCTTCGAGATGCACCGACGCCGGCGTCTCGCGTTCGAGCACGCGCACTTCCAACGGCGCGGTCGTCATCACCATCAACACCACCGTCATCATCGCGTGTTCACCACCCGCCACTTCGGAGCGTCCATCACCAGCTGCGTGCTGCCGCCCGTCGTGCCCTGAGAGATTTCACCCTTCGCGTTGCGCGTCGCTTCGGGAAGCAACGCGCGCTGCTCGAGTTGCCCACCGACGGCCACCTGCGCGTCGAGCGCGTCAGCGGGCCACTCAGAAAGTCCAGCCACGTACACCGGCGTCTTCTCGACCAGCAGCACCGCGCCGCCCTTCGCGTTCTTCGCCACGCCGACGAGCCGCACGCGGCGCTTCACGAGCGCGTTCGGCTTCTGCACGTCGCGCTTCGGAGCACCCGGTTGCCGCAGGTGCGGCGCCATCAACGACTGCTCGTGGTCACCAATCGACGGGCTCAGCAGCCCTTCGACCTTCACGCGCGTGCCCACCGTCCACCCGTCAGGCGGCGCGCCGTAGGTCACGTAGATGACCGTGTCGTCGTCGAGCACGACCGCGGTGCCTTCCCACTGGTTCTGACCCTTCCCGATGGCGACGCGCTCGACGACGCCGCTGACGACGCAGCGCTGGCCCATGCCGCTGCGCAGCGTCTCGAGCGACGAGACCTCCGGAGCCGCGGCGACCACCGAAGCGATGACGAGTGCGCTGACCATGGCCGGGAATCGTCGCACACTTGGCGTCATGCAGACCGCGCGAGTGCTGTTGCGAGAGTGGCGAGACGAAGACCTCGCGCCGTTCGCGGCGATGAACGCGGACCCCGAGGTGATGCGCTACTTCCCGTCGACG
>CAYWON010000325.1:0-3899 GCA_964459885.1 uncultured Archangium sp. | reverse complement strand
CGACACGATTCTGTACATCACCACCACCGACGGCGACGACGCGTTCATCTACTGACGGCGCGCATCACCCCGGGCGGCGGCCGACGTAGTCCGGGTTGTTGATGTACGTGCTCGCGCTGGTGACGCGCACGCCCGACGGCACCGACTCAATCATCTGCCCGTTGCCGATGTAGATGGCGACGTGGCCGTTCTTCACCAGCAGGTCACCCGGCTGCAGCTGGTTCTTCGGCACCGCCGGCAGGTTCGCCTTCATGCCGCTGCTGTTGTGCCAGGGGATGTTGATGCCGGCGCGCTTCATCACCGTCACCACGAAGCCCGAGCAGTCGTAGCCGATGACGCCGCGGGGCACGGTGTACGCGCGTTGACCGGCCATCTGGTACGTGCGGCCGTCGGCCGGCGTGCCGAAGCGCGACGGGCTCGCGCCACCCGTGTACGGCGCGCCCTGCTGCGTCTTCGCCCACTCGAGCGCCGCCTGGATGCTGCCTGACGGAGCCGTCGGCGTGGTGGGCGTCGTCGGCGCCGCGCCCGTCGCCGCGCGCAACGCCGCCATCGTCTGCGGGCCGGCCCAGCCGTCGACCGTGAGGCCCTTCATCTTCTGGAAGGCCTTCACCGCGGCTTCCGTGCCGGGGCCGAAGTTGCCGCCGATGGCGCCGTTGTAGAGGCCGAGCGACTTGAGCCGCTGCTGCAGCTCTTTCACCGCGTCGCCCTTCGCGCCGAGCGCCAGCTTGCCGCCCGCAGACGTCACGGGTGTCGACGGCGCCGGAGCCGGACGCGGCGCCGCTGCAGCGCGCAGCTTCGCCATCGTCTGCGGGCCCGCCCAGCCGTCGACCGTCAGGCCGTGCTTGCGTTGAAAGGCCTTCACGGCGGCCTGCGTGACGGGGCCGAACTTCCCGTCGACGTTGCTCGTGTAGAGCCCGACGGCCTTGAGCAGCTGCTGCAGCTCTTTGACCTGCGCGCCGCTCGCGCCCAACTGCAGGCGAGTCGACGACGTTGACGACGTACGGCGTGCTGCGGAGGAGGACGTTGATTGAACGGTGGTCATGCCCAGTTGTCGTGAACAGTTCGGTCACGATTTCCCGGCGAGCATGTAAAGCGACGACGCACGGATTCCCGCGCTTCAAGACCGTTCCGGTCTTTTCAACGTACTGAAATTACTGCTGAATACAGCCATGGTGACGCTCCTGGTGCCCCTGCTGCTTGCCGCTGCCGATGCTGGGACCGCCCGTCCGCCGCCGTGGCGACTCAACGACGTCACCTTCTCTGTGGTGCACCCGTTCGACCCGGTCGCGGTGGTCATGGGGCGCCTTCCGCGGACGTTCACGTTCCGCGACGGGCGCGTCGCCGTGGTCGAGGGGAATGACGCCACCGACTACGCGCTCTCGGCGAGCGCCGATGCAGGGCTCCCGGCGTTCGTGGTGCAGGACCTCGGCTCGACCTCCTGGGGCCACCACGTGGGGTCCGACGAGGACACGCCCGCCCGTGTCGCGAGTTGGGAATGGCTCGACGACGAGCGCGTGCGCACCAACCTCGAGGGCCCGTCAGTGGTGCTCACGCGGCGGGATGAGCAGGTCGACGTCGACGCGTTCGCCTCGCAGTTGATCAACGCGGTGCTGCCGGAGGGCAGCTACACCGCCGAAGACGGCGTCGTGCTCTCGGTGGGCGCCGACGGCGGCGTCGCGTGGCCCAACGGTCAGCCGGGTCGCGTGTCTGCCTGCTACTTGAGCTGCGCGGCGAAGGAGCGTTGGAACGTGTGCGTGGCTTCGCGCGGGGAACAATGGGTGTTCGTCGAAGAGGCCGGGCGCGTCGTCGGGCTGACCGCGCTCGACAGCGACCTCGACTGCGACGCAGTTCGAACGGCGCCGGGCCGCGTGCTGCGCGCGCCGCTTCAAGCGCCAAGCGCCGCTCGTCAGCTGGCCCGCCAGACGCGCGTGCGCACCGCGTGTGGAAGCGGCACCGTCGTCAGCGTCAACGCGGCGGGCGCGACGGTGCGCAACAACGACACGGGTGAAGCGCGCCGCTTCGTGCTGCGCGCGGGGGCGCTGGTGCCCGAGGTGGCCGACGACTGCGGGCCACTCCGCGCGGCCGTCACCACCGGGCGCTGGCGAGAGCGGTGAATCGGCCGCTCCCGGTGTCGCGTGAGGTCAGAGAGCGCGCTCGTACATGCGCCACTTCTTGTAGAGGCGCGCGCCCATGCGCTCGATGCCGCGGTTGATGCCGCTGTTGTCTTCGAGCGTCCACGAGAGCTCGCCTTCGACGTAGCCCGCCTTCTTGCCGCGCACGGAGACCTCTTCGTAGAGGCACGCCACGAGCGCGCCGTACTTGCGTGAGGCGCGGTACTCGTTCTTCACGCCCAGCATGATGAGGCGCATGTTCTTCGGGCGGTTGAACTTGAGCCGCCAGAGCAGCTTCACGAGGTTGATGGGGTTCTTCATCAACTCGCCGTTGAAGTCGCGGATGAGCTCGTTGATGTCGGGGATGGCGAACAGCATCGCCGCGGGCTGGCCATCGACCTCGGCCACGTAGGCGAGCTGCTCGTCGATGAACATCTTGTACTCGTTGGCGATGACCTCGAGCTCCTGGTCGGTGAACGGGGTGAAGTTCCAGTTCTCCTTCCAGGCCTCGTTGTAGATGGTCTGGATGATGGCGGCCTCGCGCTTCATCTCCTTGAGCTCCATCGTGCGGATCTTCACGTTGGGCAGCTCGCGGGTCTTCTGCGCGATCTTCTGCGTGAACTCGTCCATCGGGATGTTGCGGTCGTACTTCCAGCCGTAGAGGTCCTTCACCTTCGCGTAGCCGGAGTTCTGGATGAGCGGGTCGAGGAACGGGCGGTTCCACGTGGTGCCAATCATCGCGGGCGTGTCGAAGCCCTCGATGAGCACACCCATCTCGCCCTTCGAATCCATCGTCATCGGGCCGCGCAGCCGCACGCGACCCTTCGCGCGGGCCCAGTCTTCGGCCACCTTGAAGAGCGCCTTGCTGACCTCGACGTCGTCGATGCAATCGTAGAATCCGAAGAACGCAGTCTTCGGCTCAGCGGCCCACGTCTTGTCGAAGTCGAAGTCGACCTGCGCGCTGATGCGACCGACGGGCTTGCCGTCCTTGAAGGCCGTCCACGTCGCGGCTTCGCCGTGCGCGAGGAACACCGACTTCCTGGGGTCGAGCTGCTTGCGGTAGTCGTCGAGCAGCGGGGGCACCCAGTTCTTCTCTTTGTCCAGGCCGATGGACCACGGCACACGGAGGAAGACCTCGAGCTCTTTCTTGTTGGTGACCGGGCGGACGTCGATGGCGCTCATGCGCGCGACGTACACCAATCAGCCGCGCCTGGCAGTTGCTTCCGACTACTCGAGGCCCACGTCTTTCTCCCGCAGCAGCAGCTTCTTTTCGCGACCGGCGGCGAGCTGCGCTTCGGTGCCGACGACGAGCTCGCTGTAGAAGCCCTCGCCCAGACACAGCCAGCGCTGCTCGAGCTTTTCCTTCTTCGCGACGGCGTTCAGGAACGCGGCGAGGTTCGCGCCGGCGGCGCCGGGCTTGAGCTTCGCTGAGTAGCGCTGGCCCTTGAACCACAGCGACGCGGCGCCCGTCTTGGCGTCGTAGTCGAGCACCGCGCCGGCGAGCGGCGTCTTGCCCAGCGACAGCGCCTTGGTGCCTTCGCCACGCTCGGCGCCCACGAGGTCAGCGCGGCCGGCGGCGCGGAGGAGATCTCGCGGGTAGTGCGAGCTGAACGGCGCGGGCGTGAAGTCGGCCGGTAACAGCCCCACCGAGCGCAGCGCGTCGACCGGCGGCTGGCCCATCACCACGGCGGCGACGAGCTCGAAGTGTTGCGCCGACGAGAGGAACCACAGCTTCGGGTCTTCGATGAGGCGCTTGGCGCGGCCGAAGTCGAGCTCGGCCAGCAGCGA
>CAYWON010000324.1:0-3951 GCA_964459885.1 uncultured Archangium sp. | reverse complement strand
CGCGTGCTCAAGGTCAGCGCGCGCGAGCGTCACATCTTGCTGTTGGCGGGCGCGGCGGCCGGCATCTCGGCGGTGTTCCGCACGCCGCTGGGCGCGGCCTTGCTGGTGGTCGAACTGGTCTACGACGACGGCTTCGAGAACGACGCGCTGGTGCCGTCGGTGCTCGCGAGCGTCGTCAGCTACGCCATCGCCACCACGGTGCACCCCGAGGGCGTCTTGCTGGCGCACGGGCGGTACCCGTTCATTCCCGCGCACCTGCCGCTCTACGCCGCGCTGGCCATCTTTACGTCGCTGGGCGCGGTCTTGTTCTTGTCGCTGTACGAGACGAGCCGCCGCTACTTCTCGTCGCTCAAGGTGCCTGACCATTTCCGCCCGGCCATCGGCGCGGCGTTCCTCGGCGTCTTCACCGTGGCGCTCGTCTTCGCCATCTCGAAGGCGCTCGGCGGCCCGATGCGCGGCTTCGGGTTGCTCGGCGGCGGCTATGGCCTCGTGCAGGTGGCCATCACCAACGCGCCGTGGCTCGGCAAGGGCTGGGTCGCTGTCGCGTTCTTCGCCGGCATGATGGTGGCGAAGGCCATCGCCACGTCGTTCACCGTCGGCAGCGGCGGCAGCGCGGGTGACTTCGCGCCGTCGATGGCCATGGGCGGTCTCATCGGCGGTGCGTTCGGTCGCGCGGCGCGGCTCATCTTCGACGACCCTCGTATTGATCCCGGCGCGTTCGTGCTCGTGGGCATGGGCGCGTTCTACGGCGGCATCGCGCACGTGCCGTTGGCGGCGCTGGTCATGGTCTGTGAATTGGCCGGCACGTACGACCTGCTGGTGCCGGCGATGCTGGCGCAGGGCATCGCCTTCATCGCGCTGCGGCAGCACTCGCTGTACCACTCGCAGCGCAAGATGCCGCGCAGCGTGCCGCCGCCTGGCGACAGCTGACGTCACTCACTTCACGAGCTGCACGAACGACTCGTACTTGTTCTCGATGACGCGCACGTAGTCGACGGGCTCCTGACAGCGGCAGAAGCCCGTCTTCAGCGTCTTCGAGTAGCGCGGGCGCGCCATCAGCAGCATCGCCTTCTCGACGTTGCCGGCCCACACGTCGGGGTTCAGCTTGAGCGCGGTCGCGAGCCGCCGGGCTTCCTGCACGCGCGCGAAGCCGGCGTTGTAGCCAGCCAACGCAAAGCGCACGCGCTCGTCGATGGGCACCGACGGCTCCACGCGCTGCACGAGCTGGCTCATGTACTTGATGCCCGCGTGCGTGCCCTGGTCGGGGTTCGACAGCCGGGTGAAGCCCAGCTCCTTGCCGGTGGCGGGCATCACCTGAAAGAGGCCGAGCGCGCCCACGTGGCTGCGCGCGTTGGGGTCGAAGCGCGACTCGCGCCACGCCTGCGCCGACATCAAGCGCCAGTCGAAGCCGTAGCGATCGCTGTACGTGCGGATGACGGTGTCCCACGGCGAGAGGCTGCCGGTGCGCGTGGCGCGCAGCTCGCGGCCCTGGGTCAGCGTGGCGCGGCTGGTGAAGCTGCGCTTCTTGAGGATGTTGTAGTTGGTGCCGCGGTACGTCTTCTGGACGAAGGCGTCGAGCGCGGCGAGCAGCTTCGGGTTGCCCATGCGGGTGGCGAACGCGATGGGCACCTCGTCCACCGCTGACAAGGCGAGCGGCGCTTCGAGCTGCGGGCGGAAGATGGCCTCGGCGTTGAAGAAGTGCGAGTCGGCGACGGTGAGCTCGATGACGCCGTCGTCGACGTCGGCGAGCAGGTCTTCCACTTCGTCGTGCTCGTCGGCGGGCGCGACGGTGAAGCCGTGTTGGGCGGCGAGCGGTGCCAGCTTCTCGGCGTACGAAGAAGAAGGGCGCACGGTGACGGTGCGGCCCTTCAAGTCGGCGAGCGACGTCAGCGGCGGGGCGCCTTTCTTCTGCACGAACAGCTCGGTCACCTTGAGGTACGGCCGCGTGAAGGCGACGCGCTGGCGACGGGCGGGCGTGTCGGTCATCGACGCGGCGATGAAATCGCCGGCGCCGGCTTCGAGCATCGGCAGCATGGCGTCGTACGTCGGCGCGACGATGACCTCGAGCATCAGCCCCTGCGACTTGGCGAAGCCCTTGGCCAGCTCGTAGTCGAAGCCGTCACGGTTGCCGCGGTACAGGAAAAAGCTGACGGCGTTGTTGCGCGTCAGCACCCGCAGCGTGCCGCGCTTCTTGATGTCGGGCAGGTCGCTCAGGTCGGTGGTGACGCCGGCGCGAAACGCGCGCTCGATGAGGAAGGCGTCGAGGCTGGCCTTCAACGTCGCGTCGTCGGGGCGCACGGCAAAAGCGATGGGGCGCTCGGTGGCGACGGTGAAGAGCGGCTGGAGCTCGGGGAGGTACGCGCGCAGCGCCTCGAGCTGGAGGTCGTCCAGCACGGTGAGGTCGAAGCCGCCCGCGTGCAGCGCTTCGGCCAGCTCGCTCGCGCCCGAGACGCCGACGCGCTCGACCGGCAACGCGCCCAGCTCTGTCAGCGACTCGACGTACGCGCTGTGCTTCGGCACCACGACCTGTCGCCCGGCCAAGCCCTTCGCGTCAGCAGGGACGTTCTTCGCGCCGCGTCGCGTGACCAGCCACTCGTCGACGCTGCGCCACGGGCGGGTGAAGGCGACCTGCTTCTTACGCGCGTCGGTGACGGTGAGGCCGGCCGCGATGACGTCGCCGCGCCCCTCGAGCAGCGTGGGGATGAGCTCGCTGACGCTGTCGACGCGCACGATGGCGAGCGCCCGCCCCTTCGACGCCGCGTACGCCGTCAGCAGCTCGAGCTCGTGGTGCGAGGCGTTGGCCTGCGGCGTGAGGAACTCGTCAGGCTCGTTGCGCACGATGACGCGCAGCGGGGCAGGGGGCGTGGCGCACAGCACCGTCAGCGCGGCGAGCGTCAGCATGGGTGCGTGACTGTACCGGAGCCGCGGCTCAGGGGCCGCGGCAGCGCCCGTTCATACCGGCGCCGGCCTCGTCGGTAGAGAAGCGGTGCTGACGTCCGAAGAACGCGATGGTGCCTTCGGCATGCACCGTCTGCGGCACCACCTGCCAGCCGATAGTGAGCTTCGTGGCTCGAAAGTCTTCGACCAGCGCGCCAGCCTCGTTGAGTCGGCCATCGGCCTGTTCTTCTGGCATCGTGCACAGCCCGACCCTGGCCTCGTCGATCTCGTAGTCAGAGTACGGCTCGGCCGCCCACTCGCCGGGGTAGAACTTGTAGTCGAGCGGCCACGGCCCGCCGGGGAACATCGGCGTGAAGCCGCCATCGAAGCGTCGGAAGCTGACGGCGGCGCACAGAACCCGGTCCTTGGTGTCGAAGACCACGATGAACTTCGAGCCCTCCGGCATGCGGGTGCAGCCGAACGCCACGTCAATCTCGCCGCCGTCTTCCCAGACACGACCTCCGTCCAACCCTGCATCGAGGCCCGCGTCGTCGAGCGATGCGTCGGGCTTTGGCTGAATACACTCGCAGCTGGCGAAGACCAGCAACGCGAGCGCAAGGCTCGATGCGCGGCTCATGGCACGATGCTGTAGTCAGTCGCGAGCGGGGCCGGGCACGCAGATGTCGGTTGCGCTACGACGAGCCACGTGTCTCGTTCGGTCAACGGTCGACTGAAGCCGACGAATGTTGAGTTCCACGACGCACCCAGCACGCGCAGATTGTCACGCGGACCAAAGCCATCACCGACGAGCACGACGTTCATCACGCCAGCGGGTGTCATCGTCAACGTGTTTGAGACATCCCCGTGTCGCGGCCAATGCATCAAACTCGCGGGCTCCATGTCTCCACACTCTGGGACTTTTCCAGTCTCCGGCGTCGAGGTTGTCCCGTCACACAGTTCCTGCGTGGCGGTGATCTCGTCCCCCGGCTGGAGATCTCCAAGGGGCGAAGGAACGTGGATGGTGCACCAGAAATCGACGCAGACTGCGGACCATTGCGTTGCGTTGCCACCGCG
>CAYWON010000323.1:0-3969 GCA_964459885.1 uncultured Archangium sp. | reverse complement strand
CGCGGAGTGAGGTGACGCAACATGGTGCAGAAGTTCATTCACCGGCCGGTGCTGGCCATCGTCTTGTCGATTCTCGTCGTCTTCGTCGGCGTCTTGTCGATGCGGTCGCGGCCCGTCTCGCAGTTCCCTGAGATCTCCCCGCCGCGCGTCATCGTGTCGCTCGCGTTCCCGGGTGCGAGCGCCGACGTGCTCGTGAAGTCGTCCATCATCAGCCTCGAGCGCGCCATCAACGGCGTGCCCGGCATGTCGTACGTCATCTCCGACTCGACCAGCGCCGGCGAGGCGACGATTCAGGTCATCTTCGCGTTGGGCACCGACCCCAACCAGGCGCTCATCAACGTGAAGAACCGCGTCGACCAGGTGATGAACAAGCTGCCGCCGCTGGTGCAGCTGGAGGGCGTCATCGTCAACCGCGTGCAGCCCAGCATGCTGATGTACGTGAACCTCTACAGCACCGAGAAATCGGCTGATCAGAAGTTCCTCTACAACTACGCGAGCGTGAACCTGCTGCCCGAGCTGCAGCGGGTGAATGGCATCGCGCAGACGCAGATCCTCGGCAGCCGCACGTACGCGATGCGCCTGTGGCTCAACCCCGAGCGCATGCGCGCGTACAACGTGTCGACCGACGAGGTGATGGAGGCCGTCGCCGACCAGAGCATCATCGGCCGACCGGGCCGCGTCGGTCAGGCGACGGGCAAGACCTCGCAGGCGCTCGAGTACGTGCTCGTCTACCAGGGCCGCTTCAACACGCCCGAGCAGTACGGCGACATCATCATTCGCGCCAAGCCCGACGGCGAGACGCTGCGCCTCAAGGACATCGCGACCGTCGAGCTGGGCAGCGAGTTCTTCGACATCTATTCGAACCTCGACGGCAACCCGTCGGCGGCCATCGTGCTGAAGCAGACCTACGGCAGCAACGCGAGCGAGGTCATCGCCGACGTGAAGTCGAAGCTGGAAGAGCTGAAGGCCGGCTTCCCCGAAGGCATGGACTACGAGGTCAGCTACGACGTCTCGAGCTTCCTCGACGCGAGCATCGAGAAGGTCATCCACACGCTGGGTGAGGCCTTCATCCTCGTGGCGTTGGTCGTCTTCATCTTCCTGGGTGACTGGCGCTCGACGCTGATTCCCACGCTGGCGGTGCCGGTGTCGCTGGTGGGCGCGTTCGCGTTCATGCAGGCCTTCGACATCAGCATCAACCTCATCACCCTGTTCGCGCTGGTCATGGCCATCGGCGTGGTGGTCGACGACGCCATCGTGGTGGTCGAAGCGGTGCACGCCAAGATGGCCGAAGCGCACCTGACGCCGTACGCCGCGGTGAAGGCGGTGATGGGGGAGATCAGCGGCGCGGTCATCGCCATCACGCTGCTGATGACGGCGGTCTTCGTGCCGGTAGCGTTCATGAGCGGGCCGGTCGGCGTGTTCTATCGGCAGTTCGCCATCACCATGGCGTCGTCCATCGTGCTCTCAGGCGTCGTCGCGCTCACGCTGACGCCGGTGCTGTGCGCGATGATCCTCAAGAACACGCACGGCCAACCGAAAGCGCGCACGCCCATCGCGGTCTTCCTTGACTGGTTCAACCAGACCTTCGAGCGGTGGACAGGGCGCTACGTGGGGCTGCTGCGGCTCATCGCGCATCGGCGCGTGGTGACCTTCGGGCTCTTGCTGGCGTTCAGCGTCGGCATCCTCGGCGTCAACAAGGTGCTGCCCGCGGGGTTCGTGCCCAACGAAGACCAGGGGATGATCTACGCCATCATCCAGACGCCGCCGGGCACGACGCTGGAGAACACCAACGCGCTGTCACGTGAGCTGCAGCACCTCGCGGAGGGCGTTGAAGGTGTGCAGTCAGTGTCGTCGCTCGCCGGCTACGAGGTGCTCACTGAAGGCCGCGGCTCGAACGCCGGCACGTGCCTCATCAACCTGAAGCCGTGGTCGCAGCGGAAGCACTCGGTGACGGAGATCATCGAAGCGCTCGAAGAGAAGTCGAAGGACCTCGGCGCGGTCGTGGAGTTCTTCGAGCCGCCTGCGGTGCCCGGCTACGGCGCGGCCGGCGGCTTCGCGCTGCGCCTGTTGGATAAGACGCACAGCGACGACTACGCGGAGTTCGACCGCGTCAACCAGGCGTTCATGGCGAACCTGCGCAAGCGCCCGGAGCTCACCGGCCTCTTCACGTTCTTCGCGGCGAACTACCCGCAGTACGAGCTGAAGGTCGACCCGGCGCTGGCGATGCAGAAGGGCGTGTCCATCAAGAAGGCGATGGAGAACCTCGACATCCTCATCGGCAGTACCTACGAGCAGGGCTTCATCCGCTTCAGCAACTTCTTCAAGGTGTACGTGCAGGCGGCGCCGGAGTTCCGTCGGCTGCCGGGCGACGTGCTGAACCTGTACATCAAGAACGAGCGCGACGAGCTGGTGCCGTACTCGGCGTTCATGACGATGGAGAAGCGTCAGGGGCCGAACGAGATCACCCGCTACAACCTCTACAACTCGTCGGCGATCCGCGGCGAGCCGGCGAAGGGCTTCACCAGCGGCGACGCCATCGACGCCGTGAAAGAGGTCGCCGCCCAGACGCTGCCGCGCGGCTACGACATCGCGTGGGAAGGCCTCTCGTTCGACGAAGCGCGCCGCGGCAACGAAGCGGTGGCCATCTTTCTGGTGGTGCTCGCGTTCGTCTACCTGGTGCTCGCCGCGCAGTACGAGAGCTTCATCTTGCCGTTGGCGGTCGTCTTCTCGCTGCCGGCGGGCATCTTCGGCTCGTTCCTGCTGCTCAAGGCCATGGGCCTCGCCAACGACATCTACGCGCAGGTGGGCCTGGTGATGTTGGTGGGCTTGCTGGGCAAGAACGCGGTGCTCATCGTGGAGTTCGCCGTGCAGAAACGGCAGGCGGGCTCGACGGTGCTGGAGGCCGCCATCGAAGGCGCGCGCGTGCGCTTCAGGCCGATTCTGATGACGTCGTTCGCGTTCATCGCGGGCCTCATTCCACTCGTCGTCGCCACGGGCCCAGGCGCCATCGGCAACCGCACCATCGGCGCGTCGGCGCTGGGCGGCATGCTCTTTGGCGCCATCTTCGGCGTCATCATCGTGCCGGGGCTGTACTTCTTCTTCGGCACGCTGGCCGACGGGAAGCACCTGATTCGCGATGAGGAAGAGCAGCCGTTGTCAGAAGAGGTGACGCACCATGCGTAACGGGTGGCTCGTGCTGGTGATGTTGAGCGGTTGCATTCCCACGCTCGTCGAGAACCCGTCGCGCGACGTGAGCCGCGCGGTGCCGAAGAGCTTCCGCGGTGAAGAGGCCGGCGGTGTCGGCGTGGCGCAACAGGACTGGGACGTGTTCTTCACCTCGCCTGCGTTGCAGCAGCTCATCGACACGGCGCTGCGCAACAACCAGGAGATGAGCATTCAGCTGCAGGAGCTCATCATCACGCAGAACGAGATCTCCGCGCGGCGCGGTGAGTACCTGCCGAAGCTGGGCGTGGGCCTGGGCACCGGCGTCGAGAAGGTCGGCGGCTTCACGAGCCAGGGCGTGGCCGACCGCGTGAACGGCGTGCCCGAGCACCTCGGCAACTTCGGCTTTGGCCTCACCGCGTCGTGGGAGGTCGACATGTGGGGCAAGTTGCGCGACGCCGTGCGCTCGTCGGAGGCGCGCGCGATGGCGACAGCAGAGGCGCGGAACTTCCTCGTCACGCAGCTGGTCGGGGAGATCGCGCGCTCGTATTACGAGCTCATCGCGTTGGACAACGAGCTCGAGGTGCTCAACCGCAACGTCGAGCTGCAGCAGGACGCGCTCGAGGTGGTGAAGCTCGAGAAGCAGGCCGCGCGCGTCACGCAGTTGGCCGTGCAGCGCTTCGAAGCGGAGGTCTTGAAGAACCGAAGCAGGCTCTTCGACCTGCGGCAGGAGCGCGTGCAGGCTGAGAACCGCATCAACTTCCTGGTGGGCCGGTTCCCTCAGCCGGTGGCGCGCGACGCGAGCGA
>CAYWON010000322.1:0-3974 GCA_964459885.1 uncultured Archangium sp. | reverse complement strand
GGCGGGCGGAGGCGCTGGCGGTGGAGCAGGTGGCGGCGCTGGCGGTGGAGCAGGTGGCGGCGCTGGCGGTGGAGCAGGCGGCGGCGCGGGCGGGGGAGCGGGCGGCGGCGCGGGCGGGGGAGCGGGCGGCGGCGGGGGCGGGGGCGCGGGCGGGGGGGGAGTGGGGGGCGCGGGCGGAGGGGCAGGCGGGGGCGCTGGCGGTGGAGCAGGGGGTGGAGGAGGTGGTGGAGCAGGTGGCGGCGCTGGCGGTGGAGCAGGTGGCGGTGCGGGCGGGGGCGCCGGTGGTGGCACGACGACGCCCACGTGCGGCGACGGCATCGTGGCCTCGAGCGAGGCGTGCGACGACGGCAACGGCAACACCACCGACGGCTGCGCGAACTGCATGGTGTCGCCGCACTACGTGTGTACCGGCGCGCCGAGCCAGTGCACCACCGCGAAGCTGCGGTTGAACAACGGCACGTCGTTTCACCTCGTGTCGCTCGTCGTCGACGGCGTCGAGCGCATCCCAGCGCGCATGAACAACATGTGCTGGGGCTACGCGACGGGCACCTACGCGGAGGTCGACGTGACGCCGAACCAGTCGCACACGTGGACCGCGCGGAACGGCGGCGTCACCGACAACACGACGTGCAACGACCTCGTGCATGAGACGTGGGGCCCGCTGACGTTCACCACCGCGACGACGTACGTGCAGACGCTCACCAACAGGGCGCTCACGGCGTATCTCAACTCCGACTCCGGCTATTCCTACTCGTGTTGGTACTCGGCGTACCCCGGCGCTGGTGGCACCACGCGCGTGGCGCGGCTCCGGCTGAACAACGACGGTACGTGGCGCTTCGTCGAGACCAACACCGAGGGCGGGCCCGTGCTCCGTCAGGGCAACGGCACCGGGTGGCCTGAGACCAGGCGCGACATCGACTTCCGGTTCTATTTCAGCCTCATCGCGTCGACGGTGACCTGGTCTGCCGAGTGGGCGCGGAACGGCGGCCTCTACATCGACAACGGCGTCGTCGGCACGAGCACCACGTCGCGCGTGCTCTACCTCCGCCAGACGAACGGCGTGAACGGGCCGCCCAACAACTGCCCGCAGTGATACGCGCGGTGCGTGACCACGGTGCTGTTCATTCACGGGCTGGAATCAGGGCCCCGCGGGCACAAGGCGCGCGCGCTCGCTGACGCGGGCTTCGACGTGGTGGCCGTGCAGATGCCGTCGAACCGCGGGGCCGTGCTGCGCGACGTCGCCACCTGGGCGCCGCTGCTGTCGAGCGTCGTGGCATTGCTCGTCGCTGCGTTCGCGGGGCTCGTCTGGTTCCTCGGAACGCTCGTCCTCCTCGCGCTCTCGGCGAGGCCCTTCCGCGCGGCCGTCACGCGGCGCATGTGGCGGCGCTCGCTCGACGTGCAGCGCGCGGCGTTGAAAACGAACGCCATCGACGTGGTGGTCGGCTCGTCGTTCGGTGGCGCCGTGGCGCTCGAGCTGCTGGCGCGTGGTGATTGGGGTGGCCGCACCGTCTTGCTCTGTCCCGCGCATCGACTCGTGGCGCAGCGCGGACAGTTCGCGCCGACGTCGCTGCCGAAAGACGCCGACGTCACCGTCGTTCACGGCACGCGCGACGAGACGGTGCCGCTCGCGCACTCACAGCGGCTCGTCGAGGGCACGCGCGCGAGGCTCGTCGAGGTCGACGACGCGCACCGGCTCATCACCGCCGCGACGCCCGAGAACCTGAAGGTGTGGATCAACGCTCGGTGACGGCCTTCCACGTGCCGCGGTCGCTCTGCTCGAGCACCACGGTGCCTTCCCAGCCGGTGCCGTAGAGCGCGGTCTTCAACGTGAAACCTTCGAAGCGGCGCTGACCGAGGCCGACCTGCACGTCGCGCGGCGGGCGGCTGCAGCCGAGGTCCGACGTCACGGTCTGCACGGCGGCCTTGCGCGGGTGGCCGTAGGCCCAGGCGGTCCAGTCTTCGTGGCGGTCTTCGGCGCCCATCGAGACGACGGCCATGCAGGGTGAGACGGTCTTCACGAGGCCCATCGTCGTGCCGTTGTGCGAGCCGTGGTGGCCGACCAGCATCACGTCGCTGTTGAGCGTGCTGCCGTGCGCGGCGAGCAACGAGTGAATCGCTTCGACCTCGAGGTCGCCGGTGACGAGCACCGGGTGGCCGTCGACGTCGACTTTCACGACGAGGCTGTGGTTGTTGGCGTTGGCGTAGACGCGCGGCTCCCAGCCCTCGGAGTTGTGCTCGAGGCCGCCCCACCACACCGAGATGGCCGGGTCGAAGCCCTCGCACGCGACGGGGTCAATCTGCGCGTCGGTGACGCCCTGGCCGCTCTCGATCTCCGCGCGCAGCACGGTGCGCAGCGCGTTGCGTTTGGCGGCGTCTTTCTCGGCGTTCTCCTGCTGCTCGCCGCCCGACTCGAGCACCGCGCCGTCGACGCCGCGTGGCCGGCCGTTGGTGATGAGGTGCGAGACGGTGAAGTCCTTCATCACGAAGGGCAGCCCGCGCGTGTGGTCGATGTGCGGGTGGGTGATGAACACCGCGGCCAACGTGCGGTTCAAGTCAGTGCGGCGCGCAAAGAAGCTCTCGAGGTACGCCTTGAGCGCGCGCGTGCTCTCGAAGCCGGAGCTCGACTCACCGCCGGTGTCGATGAGCACCGCCGCGCAGGGAAACTCGAAGAGCGTCGCGGAGCCCTGGCCCACGTCGATGACGTGCATGCGCATGCGCGCGGGCGGCGGAGCGTTGGGCCCGGGCAGGCCGATGTTGGCTTTGGTGGCCTTGCTCTCGGGGCGCACGCGGCGCGCGGGCGTGGAACAGGCAGCGAAGGCGAGCAGCAGCAGGAAGACGCGCGACATCACGCGCGGAGTTCTAACGCAGTCAGCGTGAGGGGACAGCGTGTGAGGCGCGCACGCGCGTCACTGGCCTTGATGGGCGCGGACGGTTTGTTGGCCCGCACCGTGCTCGTCTCGCGCGGGCCCCTCGACTCCTGCCAGCGCTGACGCATCTCACTCGTGCTTCGACCAGTTCATTCGTCACTTGGGTCACCCAGGATGACTCAAGTGACGCATGAAGCTGCGCCACCAACTTCGCTCAACACTCAGCGACGATTGCCGACCTCCCCACGAGGTCGCGGGGCTCGCCGACCCTGGTCGCGCTGTTCGTCATCAGACCGACCGCCACCATCAAGGCAGCTGAACAGTCTGTCGAGGGCGTTTCCGAAAAGCAGCGCGGCACGGCAACTCCCGGCGGAACCGCGGGCTCGACGTGCTGGAACAGTAGTTGCCAACCGCCAGCTCCGCCCGCCGCCCCGGCTCGACCGTCCGCGCCGCCGCGCCCGCTTGTGTCTGACGACGTGGAAACGTGCGCCGTCGCCCTCAGTACAGCGTCACCGCCGTACCCGTCGCGCCGTTGTAGAGCACGCCGCGCGGCGAGGTGCCGCCGGTACCAGGCGTGCCGATGTTGATGGTGGTGCCGCTCGCGCTCCACGTCGCGCCGCCGCCGCGGGCCACGCCGATGGACGGGCCGCCGCCGCCAGCGCCGCCGCTGCCGCCGTGGCCGCCACGGCTGCCGTTGCCACCGGGCGCGCCGTTCGAGCCGTCGTCTTGTTCGCCGCTACCGCCGTAGGCGTTCCGTGGACCTCCCGTGCCGCCGTTGCCTCCGGTCCCTCCGGGGCCGCCGTTGCCACCGGCGCCGCCATTGCTCGCCGTGATGGTGCAGGTCGTCGCCTGTACGCTTGAGTTCCAGAGGAGCACGCCGAAAGAGCCACCGCCCGAGGTTCCTCGGAACCCTCGCGTGCCGCGGCATCCACCGCCGCCGCCGCCGCTGCCCGCGCCACCGTAGCTGTCGCACCCATCGTCGCCACCGCCACCCCCGCCACCACCGCCGCCACCGTTGCCATCTTCGCCATCGGTTCCGTCAGTCGTCGACGCGATTGAGTAGCCGACGGGGCCCAGGAGTCCGAAGCCCGAGCCGCTTGCTCCGTG
>CAYWON010000321.1:0-4052 GCA_964459885.1 uncultured Archangium sp. | reverse complement strand
GCCGCCCACCGTGTACTTCGGAGGCGTCACCACCACGCCCGAGTCCGTCACCGGCTGCGGCACACCTGAGTCCTGCTCCGGCGTTCCCGGACAACCCAACAACCCCGCACACAACACCGCCACCACTCCCTTGCGAACCATCACCCACGCTCCTTGTTGTTGAACTGTTACGGCACGAACGCGTCGAGCGCCTTGCGAATCGGCGCGAAGTCTTCGTCTTTCACGTCGGCCACGCCTTCCGCGAGGAATGCCGGCAGCAACGCTTCCTTCTTCGCCGCCTTCGCCGCCGCGGTCACTGCCGCCGCCTTGCCTTCCGAGAAGGCCGGCCCCACCACCAGCGAATCGTTCGGCACTTCCTGCGAGTACGCGATGACCTTGAGCGAATCGGTCTTGCGGCCCAGCTTCGCCTGACACCCCGTCACCTTCGTGTCGTTGGTGACCGGGTCGCTGAACGTTGCGCCCACGTCGTACTTCCCGTTCCACACCGCTTCACACACCGCGTCGTGCGACCCGAGGAAGTCCTGCGTGTCGAACGCCTGCACCGGGTTGATGCCCGCGCCCAGCAGCATCGCCTTGGGCACGATGTAGCCCGACGCGCTCGAGGTCTCGACCCACGCCACCTTCAGCGTGCCCTTGTTCTTCTTGAGCGCTTCCAGCGACGTCAGCTTGCTCGTCGGCGGCCCGAACAGCACCGAGCGGTACGTCGCCTTGCCCGCGCGCACCGTGCGGAACAGCAGCTGCGACTTCGTGCCTTTGGGAATGCGCAGGTACGCCAGCGGCCCCATCAGCGCGACGTCGACCTCGCCTTTGCCCAGCGCGACCGCCAGTGCTTCCTGGTCGGGGAACACGCGCGAGAGCGTCTGCTCTTTCGTCGCCGACTGCACGAAGGCCGCGAGCGCTTCACCTTGCTTCCTGGCGAGCTCGGCGTTGGTCGACGCCACCACGCCGACGATGGTGGCCGGCTGCTGTGCCGACACGCCGAGTGCACCGAGAGCCACCGCAGAGATGAGGAGTCGTCGCATGAGACAGAAACCTAGCCGCGCCGCGCTTCTTCACTCCACCGTGATGACGACGCCTGGCGGAACGACGGTCGCTTCCACCACGCGCCGCACGGCCGGCCGGTCGGCGCCCACGGGCAGCTCGAGCGCCGGCACGCCATCGACGCGCAACAAGACACCCGGCTGCAGCGCGTCGGTGATGCGCGCCACGGCGGTGAGCGGCGTGCCGTCCGCCAGCCGCGCGTCTTCGAGCGTGCCGTCGAGCCGCAGCTCCACCGGCGTCCCGTCGCGCGTCGTCGTCACGTGCTGACCGGCGAGCACCACGCGCAGCAGCGCGGCGACCTCCCGACGGCGCGTCGGCTCACTGACCTCCACGCGTCGCTCGGGCTGCGGCGGCTCGCGCCACACGCCGACCCAGCGCGCCGATTTCGTCATCGCCTCGCGAAACGGCTGCAGCGTCGCCTCGAGCGCGTCGCGGTCGTTGCCCACCACGCGCACCACCACGGCGTCGTCAGCCCGCAACACCGGGAAGCCCTGCACCGGCGCTGACACCTCTGCCCGCTCACCGCGCACCAACGCGAGCCCCGGCAGCGGCGCGTGACCTTCCACGACAAGGGTCGTTGCGAGCCGCGTCGACACCGGCGTCACCGAGACGTCAGCGGGCGCTGCAGGCAACGTCAACGTCGCGCCGCGCTCGTGCTGCACCGTCACCACGATGACCGACACGCCGTCGAGCCACGCCTCACACGTCGGCACCGACGCATCGCGAACGACCTGCGCCACGTCGCGCAGCTTCACCGCCCCCAGCGCCACGTCACCGAGCGCGTCCTCCGGCACGTCGAAGTCAGCCGCGGCCACCTTCTCCACATCGAGCCCCACCGCACGCAAGCGCGCGTCGTCGAGCCGCACCACGAGGCGCTCCGTCACCGCGCCGCACAGCTCGACCTCCCGCACGCCGGGCTGCACCTCGAGCGCGCGTCGCAGCGCCGTCGTCACCCAGCGCGACAGCTCCACCCGCGAGCGCACGTCGGACTGCACCACCCACCGCGTCTGCTGCAGCGCGGCGCGACGTTGCCTCAACACCGGCACGTCGGCGCCCTGCGGCAGCTGCGACGACACCTCGCGCAACACGCCCTGCACCGCGAGCGTCGCTTCGTCGGCTGGCCCGTCGAACACGGCCGTCACCACCGACACGCCCTCGCGACTCTCGCTGCGCACGCCGCGCACGCCTCGCAGCACCGAGAGCCTGCGCTCCACCGGCACCGTCACCGCGCGCTCCACTTCTTCAGGCGTCGCGCCCCGCCACGCGGTCATCACCTCGACGGCGTCACGCGGGCGCTCGACGCGCGCCTGCGACGCGACCCACCACGCGACCCACCACGCGAGACCGACGAGCGCGACGACGCTCGCACCGACCGCCGCGACGATGCCGACTCGACCTGTAAAACGCATTTTCAAGCGCACGACGCAAAGTGGAGCGCGCGCGCCGCGAGAACTCCAGCAGACACGCTGCTTCGGAGAACACGCCCATGACCCGCATCGCCCCGCCCGTCCGCAAGCTGCACGTCGTCCCCTCGCGCACCGACAAGGTGAAGGACGCCGCCGTCATCGACGTGGCCCGCACCGCGCGCAAGCTGTTCAACCGCGACGAGCTGGCGAAGGCGCGCGACATCATCGGCCCGCGGCCCATCGTGCCGGGCCCGTTCTTTCACAAACACAACCAGCGCGTGGCGCTGCACCTCAAGGCCACGGTGACCAGGCTGCAGTCGCAGGCCGCGAAGCTCGAGCCGATGTCTGATTTGGCGGTCGCGCTCAACGGCCCGCGCAAGGGCGAAGACGGCCGGTGGACCGCGCCCAACGGCGACCCGCTCATCCGCGTGCCCATCAACCAGTCGCGGCTCAACCGCAGCGTGGAGCGCACCGAGTTCGCGCTCGTGAACCCCGAGACCAACGAGGTCTACTTCGTCACCGAAGACGACCACTTCATGATGGGCACTTCGACGGCCATTCGCGGGCCGGTCGACCTGCCGAAGGGTCAGCGCTTCGCTGGCGGCGACTTCACCGCGGCGCAGGTGCGGGGCTTCGAGCGCACGGCGATGCTGGGTGCGGCCCTCGACTCGTTCAAGAAGAAGCCGCTCGGCGAGCGCGTCGAGAAGATGCTCGAGAAGGGTCAGCTGCGCTTCGACCAGCCCGCACCGAAGCCTGAAGACGTCCTGTCCGAGAAGGTCCTCAAGTCGGAGCACCCGTTCACCTACTACGCGGTGCAGCTCAAGGACCGCCCGGGCGAGGTCATCATCAAGAAGGTGCTGACCGGCGGCTTCGTGCCCGCCCAGCCCGGCGACGGCGCGTACTCGCAGCCCATCCCGGCGTGAGTCAGACGGCGCGCACCAGGCAGTAGTCCTTCTTGCCCTTCTGCAGCAGCACGTAGCGCTCGCTGATGAGCGACTCGAGGCCGATGGTCTGCTTCGGGTCGCTCACCTTCGTCTTGTTCACCGACAGCGCGTTGGCCGTCAGCAGCTTGCGCGCCTCGCCCTTCGACGCGACCAGCTGTGAGCGGTCGGTGAAGAGGTCGACCACGTTCACGCCCGCCGCCAGCGCGTCGCGCGGCACGTCGGCCACCGGCACGCCCGCGCCGACGAACACGCGCTCGAACGACTCGCCCGACAGCGCCTTGAGCTGGTCCACCGTGCCCTTGCCGAACAACACGTCGGTGGCCGCGAGCGCCGCGTCGAGCTCGGCCTGCCCGTGCACGCGCGTCGTGATGTCCCTGGCCAGCGTCTTCTGCAGCACGCGGTTGTGCGGCGCGGCGTCGTGCTCGGTCTCGAGGCCTTCAATGGTGGCGCGGTCGAGCAGCGTGAAGATGCGGATGTAGTTCTTCACGTCTTCATCGCTGGCGTTGAGCCAGAACTGGAAGAACTCGTACGGCGAGGTGCGCCTGGCGTCGAGCCAGAGGTTGCCCTTCTCGGTCTTGCCGAACTTGGTGCCGTCGGCCTTCTTGATGAGCGGCGTGGTGAGCGCGAAGGCCTCGCCCTGCGCCTTGCGGCGAATGAGCTC
>CAYWON010000320.1:0-4199 GCA_964459885.1 uncultured Archangium sp. | reverse complement strand
GCGGCAACATCGGTGAGAAGACTCCTCTTCAACCCCGCGGAACTGCTGCGGGTGCCGAGCCGGGCGAGATCATCTCCCTCAATCTGGGCCCTCACCCCTCGCCCGAACATGTCGGTCCTCCTCTGTATGGTGGCTGGATGATCAAACGGACGGTGGCGCGGCGAAGGGGTGATGTTGAGTACGACCAGGTGCTTGGCGATGTGGCGCGGTTGGTGACGGCGTCACATGCCGCAGCGGCTCGGTCGGTGAACGCAGTGATGACGGCGACGTACTGGCTCGTCGGACGTCGCATCGTCGAGAGCGAGCAGCGCGGGGCGGCGCGAGCCGGCTATGGCGAACGATTGATCTCTCGCTTGTCCGAAGACCTCACGCAGCGGTTCGGGCGTGGCTACGGCCGGGCCAACCTGTTTCAGATGCGTACGTTCTTTTTGTCCCGGCGCGAGATTGTCCAGACACTGTCTGGACAATCTTCCCTCGCGTCGCAGGTGCCTCAGGTCGCGAAGTCGTTTCCGCTCCCGTGGTCGCACTACGTGCGCTTGTTCTCGGTCAAGAACGTCCTCGCGCGGTCGTTCTACGAGGCCGAGGCGCTCCTCGGTGGCTGGTCGCTCCGCCAACTCGATCGCCAGATTCAGACCCGGTTCTACGAACGCACGGCGCTCTCGAAGAACAAGACGAAGGCGCTCCAGCGCGACCGGGACCACGTCGGCGACGCGCCGGAACCTCCGTTCAAAGACCCGTACGTCCTCGAGTTTGCGAACCTGAAAGACGAACCCTCGGAAGGAGACCTGGAGGACGCGCTCGTGAAGCGACTCGAGGACCTCCTGCTCGAGCTCGGCAGTGGCTTCACCTTCGTCGGTCGGCAGCGACGGCTGCGCATCGGGAACTCGTGGTACCGCGTGGACCTGGTGCTCTTTCACCGCGGGTTGCGCTGCCTCGTCGTCGTCGACCTGAAGCTCGGCGCCTTCACGCACGCCGACGCGGGGCAGATGCACCTCTACCTGAACTACGCGCGCGAACACTGGACGCTGCCGGGCGAGAACGCGCCGGTGGGGTTGATCCTCTGCGCCGAGAACGATCAGGCCGTCGCGAAGTACGCGCTGGCGGGCCTGCCGAACAAGGTGCTCTCAGCGGAGTACCGCACGGCGCTCCCCAACGAGAAGGCGCTGGCTGCAGAGCTCCGTCGGAGTCAGCTTGAGCTTGATGCGCGCCGCCCCCGACGTCGCTCCGCGTGACACACTCGCTGTCGTGGACGCCACCATCGAGCAGCTCGCGCAAGCGCACGGCTTCACGTTGCAAGACCTCGCTGAGAACCGCGCCGGGCGTCTGTCGGAAACGCAGCGTGCGCGCGGCGGCGCGCGGTACTTCGCCGTGGGGTGCTTCACGTGCCTCGCGTTGGTGTTCGCCGTGGCCGGCGTGGGCGGCGCGCTGTTGCTCTACGACGACTACGCGAAGCCCGTGTCTGACCTCGACATGCGCGGGCTGTACGCGCTCGGGGCCGGAGGCCTCGTGGTGGGCGGCATCTGTTTCCTCGTCGCGTTGAGCGCCTTGTCGTCAGACCGTCGTCGTCGCGCGGCGTTCGCGGCGGGCGCCGTGCAGCGCCTCGAAGGCCCGTTGCAGAAAGTGCAGGTCAGCGTGCGCCGCTCACCCGACGAGTTCTTCTACGAACTGAACGGCGCTCGGCTGCGCGTCGACCGCGCGGCGTGGGAGCTCGTCATCGGCGGCGCGCCGTACCGCGTGTTCTGTCTGCACGGCGAGCTGCTCAGCCTCGAGCCGCTCGAGTAGCGCTACTTCGCGCCCGCCGGCGCGAGGTGCGTCCACATGATGGGGTCACCTTTGCGGAAGGGCGCCAGCACGGTGCGGCCGAGCGCCTGTGGGCGATCTTCGCTGCGCACCCACGACGGCGTGAGGAACGACTCCGGCACGGGCTTCTCTTCGAGGGCATCGAGGCTGACGGCGACGCCCGCGGCGATGTCGCTCCGCGCGAACAGCACGAGCGGCTGCTTCTTCGTCTCGAACTGACTCCAGAGCAGCGGGTCGCCGGCCTGCACGGGGACCAGAAGCTTCTGGTTCACGATGTAGCTGGCGCTGTCGGGCTTCACGACCGACGAGGTGACGAACTGCTCAGGCACAGAGCGCTGGCTGATCATCTCAAACGTCACCACCGTGTCTTCGGGGATGTCGACAGTCGCGACGATGACCGGCACGAGGTTCCAGCCCCTGCGCGCGTTCTCGCCGGAGCGCTTGACGATCACGTAGCCGACGCCGCTGCCCAGACAGAGCACGACCGCGCAGATCGCGAGCCCGATGGTGAGAACGCCGACGAAGCCGGACTGCGGATTCTGGGGCGCCTGCGGGTTGAGAGGAGTCATGCCGCCGACTCCAGCCCAGCGAGCGCGCGAGGGCTACTTCACAAACACGGTGCCGCGGCTGCCCGGGTCGCGCGCCTCGTCGAGGATCGCGCTGTCCGGCGAGAGCCCGACGATGTGAATCGCGCCGATGCCTTCGTCCAACATCGCGAGGCTCTCTTCGACCTTGGGGATCATGCCGCCCTGAATCGCGCCCGACGCGATGTGCGCGCGCGCTTCGGTGGGGTTCAGCATCGGGAAGCGCGTCGACGGGTCGTTCTTGTCGGCCAGCACGCCGGGCACGTTCGACACCAGGAACAAGCGCGCCGCGCCGAGGCGACCGGCGAGCCGCGTGGCCACCGTGTCGGCGTTGACGTTGAACACCTGGCCCGTCGCGTCGGCCGCGAGGCAGCCCATCACCGGCACGACGCCGATGCTGGCCAGCTTCTCGAGCAGCGGCACGTTGACGCCGGTGACGTCGCCGACGAGGCCGTAGTCGACCAGCGCGTCGCCTACCTTCACCGGCGGGCGGCGCGTCGCTTCGACGAGGCCACCAGAGACGCCGGTGGTGCACAGCGCGGTGACCTGCGCGAGCCGCATGGCCGCGGCGACGTTGATGGCGACGCCGCCGAGCGCCTGCTTCATGACCTCGAGCGTGGCTTCATCGGTGACGCGCTGGCCTGCGACCTGCGTGGTGACGAGGCCGAGCTTCTTCGAGAGGTCCGTGGCCTGGGGCCCGCCGCCGTGCACGATGGCCACACGAATGCCCGCAGCGAGGAACTGGTGCACCGCGGCGCCGACGGTCTGCGCCAGCCGCGGCACGTCGAGCGCCAGTTCTCCGCCGATCTTCACGACGAACCACTGGCCAGCGAAGGTCTGCAACGCGCTCATGGGGCGCGCCACATAGCGCAAAACGTGAAACAAGCACGGCATGAGCGACACCCCGGCCCGACGCATCGCGCTGTTCATCGACTTCGAAAACCTCGTCACCAACACCGGCATCACGCCGTCGTCGTTCGACATCCAGCCGTCGCTCGATCGCCTGCTCGAGAAGGGCAAGGTCATCTTCCGCCGCGCGTACTGCGATTGGTCGCGCTTCCGCGAAGCGAAGGGCCGGCTGCACGACCACGGCGTCGAGCTGGTCGACGTGCCGCCGTCGACGCGCGCGGGCAAGAACAGCGCTGACATGCGGCTCGTCATCGACGCGCTCGAGCTCTGCTACGCGCGCGAGCACATCGACACCTTCGTCATCGCGTCGGGTGACTCCGACTTCGTGCCGCTCGCCAGCAAGCTGCGCGAGAACGACAAGTTCGTCATCGGCATCGGCGTGAAGAAGTCGACGAGCCCCATCTTCGTGAAGGCCTGTGACGAGTTCATCTACCTGCGGCCCGAGAGCGAGCGACAGGCGCGCGCCGAGAAGCCCGACAAGCCCGAGAAGTCGGACAAGAAGCCGCAGGAGAAGCAGTCGAAGAGCGAGCCGAAGAAGCGTGAGCTGCCGGCGATCGCGAAGCAGGTGCTGTCGAGCTTGCTGGCGCGCGCGACCGGGCCGCTCAACCCGTCGTTCATCAAAGAGACCATCGTGCGCAAGGAGCCCGACTTCGACGAGCGCGAGCACGGCTTCTCGTCGTTCAGCCGCTTGTTGGAAGCGGCCGAGAAGGAAGGGCTGTGTCAGCGCGTGCAGCAGGGGCGCCAGTGGTACGTGGTGTCGAAGGACGGGCCGCGCGCGGCGACGACCTCCGACGATCAGGGTGAGGAACTCATCCCCGATCCGGAGGAGTGAGGGCCCGCGCAGCGCCCGCACTAGTACGGCAGCCCAGAAGTCCGTTCGCTGATCAGGCGGCGAGCAGCCACGAG
>CAYWON010000319.1:1417-4229 GCA_964459885.1 uncultured Archangium sp. | reverse complement strand
AGGAGCTGGTCGAGAAGAAGCAGCTCACCGCGCAGGAAGCCGAGCTCGCCGCGCTGATTCCCATGGCCGACGACGTCACCGCCGAGGCGGACTCAGGCGGTCACACCGACAACCGGCCGCTCGTGCTCTTGCTGCCCGCGCTACAGGCGCTGCGCGACGAGGTGTGCGCGACGCGTCGCTATGCGCAGCGTCCCCGCGTCGGTGCGGCGGGCGGCATCGCGACGCCGGCCAGCGTGGCGAGCGCGTTCTCGATGGGCGCGGCGTACGTCGTCACGGGCAGCATCAACCAGGCGACGCGCGAGGCCGGCACGTCCGACGCGGTGCGCGAGCTGCTGGCCAAGGCGACGCCGACCGACGTGGCGATGGCTCCGGCCGCCGACATGTTCGAGATGGGCGTGAAGGTGCAGGTGCTGACGCGCGGCACGTTGTTCGCGGTGCGCGCGCAGCGGCTGTACGAGCTGTACCGCGCGCACGCGTCGCTCGAGACGCTGCCGGTGGCGGTGCGTGAAGAGCTGGAGACCAAGTTCTTCCGCACCACGCTGGAAGAGGCGTGGGCGGGCTGCGTGCGCTTCTTCACTGTGCGCGACCCAGCGCAGCTCGAGAAGGCCGCGAAGGACCCGAAGCACAAGCTCGCGCTCGTGTTCCGCGCGTACCTCGGTCAGGCCTCGCGCTGGGCGAATGATGGCGTGGTCGATCGCAAGCTCGACTTCCAGGTGTGGTGTGGCCCGGCGATGGGCGCGTTCAACGCGTGGACTACTGGCAGCGCGCTCGAGGCGTGGAACGCGCGCGACGCGGTGGCCATCGCGCGGAACCTGCTGGTCGGCGCGTGCATGTTGAGCCGCGTGGCCGCGCTGCGCGCGCAGGGCGTGGTCTTGCCTGCCGAGGTGGAGCACTTCGCGCCGCGCACGCACGCCGAGCTGGACGCTTTGGTGACGGAGCTGCCGCGCGTGGAGGTGGTCGCGACGAAGTCGGTCGCTGCGCCGACGCGTGAACCTGTCGCCATCGTCGGCATCGGCTCGCTGTTCCCGAAGGCGCACAACGCAGCCGAGCTGTGGCGGCTCTTGCGCAACGGTGAAGACGCGACCGGCGACATCCCGTCGACGCACTGGTCGCTCGAAGACTTCTACGACGAAGACCAGCGCGCGGCCGACCGCACGTATGCCAAGCGCGGCGCGTTCTTGCCGTCGACGAAGTTCGATCCGACGGAGTTCGGCATTCCTCCGGCCATCCTCGAGGCCACCGACACCTCGCAGCTGCTCTCGCTCGTGGTGGCGCGCATGGCGCTCGAAGACGCGGGCTACGGCGACGATGTGCAGTGGGACCGTTCGCGCACCAGCGTGCTGCTCGGCGTGACGGGCACGCAGGAGCTCGTCATCTCGCTCGGCGCGCGGCTGGGGCACCCGCATTGGAAGAAGGCGCTGAAGGACGCGGGCGTCGATGAAGAGACCGCGGGCGACGTCGTGAAGCGCATCGCGCAGAGCTACGTCGGTTGGCAGGAGAACTCGTTCCCCGGTCTGTTGGGCAACGTGGTGGCCGGTGGCATCGCGAACCGCTTCGACCTCGGCGGCACGAACTGCGTGGTCGACGCGGCGTGCGCGAGCTCGTTGGGCGCGCTGCACCTGGGCATGGCGGAGCTGCAGTCGGGCCGCACCGACATGGTGCTGACCGGCGGTGTCGACACGTTGAACGACATCTTCATGCACATGTGCTTCAGCAAGACGCCGGCGCTCTCGCCGACGGGTGACGCGCGGCCGTTCAGCGACAAGGCCGACGGCACGCTGCTGGGCGAAGGCCTCGGCATGGTGGTGCTCAAGCGCTTGAGCGACGCCGAGCGCGATGGTGACCGCGTGTACGCCGTGCTGCGTGGGCTCGGCACGTCGAGCGATGGCCGCGCCAAGAGCATCTACGCGCCGTTGCCGTCAGGTCAGGCGCGCGCGCTGCAGGCCGCGTATCGCGACGCGAACGTCACGCCGCGCGACATCTCGATGCTCGAAGCGCACGGCACCGGCACCAAGGCCGGCGACGCGGCCGAGTTCACGGCGCTGGAGCAGGTGTACCGCGCGGCCTCTGAAGACGCGCCGTGGTGCGCGCTGGGCTCCGTGAAGTCGCAGGTCGGCCACACCAAGGCAGCGGCGGGCGCGGCGGGGCTCCTCAAGGCGGCGTTGGCGCTGCACCACCGCGTCATCCCTCCGACCATCAAGATCGACAGGCCCAACCCGGCGCTGAAGATTGATTCGAGCCCGTTCGCGTTGCCGACGGTCGCGCGGCCGTGGCTGTCTTCGTCGCGGGGCCCGAGGCTCGCGGCGGTCAGCTCGTTCGGCTTCGGAGGCAGCAATTTCCACGCGGTGCTCGAGGAGTACGGCAGCAAGCGCGTGGCGCCGTCGTGGGACGGCTCGGTCGAGGTGGTGGCGCTGTCGGCGTCGTCAGGCGCGGCGCTGTTGGCGCGCGTGCGTGAAGCGCAGAAGAGCGAGGCCCTCGCTGAGTTCGCGCGGCTGAGCCGGGAGTCGTTCCGCGTGAACGACGCGCACCGGCTGGTGTTGGTGGTGACGCCTTCGACGAAGGTGAACGAGCTCTTCGCCAGCGTCATCGCGAAGCTCGAGAAGGACGCGACGCAGGGCTTCGTGTTGCCGGAGGGCGCGGCGTACGGCGTTGGCGCGGCGAAGGGCGAGCTCGCGATGCTGTTCCCCGGTCAGGGCGCACAGCACGTCGACATGTTGCGCGAGCTGGCGTGCCTGTTCCCCGAGGTGCTCGAAGCGGTCGAGGCCGATGAGGCGGTGGCGAACGCCATCTACCCGTTGCCGACGTTCGACGC
>CAYWON010000319.1:0-1317 GCA_964459885.1 uncultured Archangium sp. | reverse complement strand
GACATCGAGAAGGTCATCGCTGAAGAGAAGCTCGACGTGGTGCTGGCGAACCGGAACACGCCGTCGCAGGGCGTGCTGTCGGGTTCGCGTGACGCCATCGCGGCGGCGGAAGCGGCGTGCGGCAAGCGGTCGATGCGCTGCACGCGGTTGAACGTCGGCGCGGCGTTCCACAGTGAGCTGGTGGCGGGGGCGGCGAGCGAGTTCGCGAAGGCGTTGGCCGACGTGACGTTCTCGATGCCGCGCGTGCCGGTGATGTCGAACACCACGGGGGCGGTGTGGCCGAGCGAGGCAGTGGAAGCGCGTGCGTTGCTGGCCCGGCAGTTGGCGAGCCCGGTGCGCTTCGTCGAGGTGGTCGAGGCGTTGTACGCAGCGGGCGCGCGCACGTTCCTCGAGGTGGGGCCGAAGTCGGCGCTCACGGGAATGGTGAAGGCGACGCTGGGGACGCGGTCGTTCACGGCGGCGGCGGTCGATGCGCAGTCGCGGCGGGGCGGGGTGGGTGACTTCGCGTTCGCGTTGGCGCAGGTGGCGGCGGAAGGCCACGCGGTGCGGTGGAGCGAGTGGAACAAGGTCGCGCCTCCGCCGAGGTGGAAGGCGAAGCCGCCACGCGTGCCGAAGATGGTGGTGCCGTTGACGGGCGCGAACTACCGGGCGCCGGTCGCGGCGATTCCTCCGCGCGCTCCGGTCGCGAGGCCGACGGTCGTGACGCAGCAGCAGCCCGTTGGAGATGCGTTCCGCGTACACGATGAGCGCATCGCGGCGTTGGCGTCGTTGCAGGAGCAGACGGCGCGCATTCACCAGAAGTTCCTGGAGACGCAGCTGGCGGCGCAGCAGTCGTTGATGGGCGCGTTGAGCGGCGTGAAGATCGAAGCTCCCCCTCTCCCCGCCGGGGAGAGGGTTGGGGTGAGGGGCCAACCAGCCGTCGAACCGGTCACCGCCGTAAAGCAGGCGCCGTCGGTCGACGTCACCGCGACGCTTCTCTCAACGGTGAGCGAACTCACCGGCTACCCCACCGAGACGCTCAACCTCTCGATGGATCTTGAAGCCGACCTCGGCATCGACAGCATCAAGCGGGTCGAGATCCTCTCAACACTCTCACGCCGCATTCCGAACGCGCCGTCGGTGAACCCCGAGAAGCTCGGTGGCATCAAGACGTTGCAGCAGGTGCACGACTTCATCGCCACCTCCGTTCCCCCTCTCCCCTCTGGGGAGAGGGTTGGGGTGAGGGGCCAAGCCGCTGTCGAGGTCACGTCCACGCTGCTCGCGACGGTGAGTGAACTCACGGGCTACCCGACCGACACGCTGAGCCTGTCGATGGAT
>CAYWON010000318.1:0-4295 GCA_964459885.1 uncultured Archangium sp. | reverse complement strand
TGGAACACGCCTGAAGGCATTCCGCACCGCGCGCACTACAGCGCCGCCGATCTCGAGGGGCTCAACCACCTCGGCTCGATGCCGGGCTTTGCGCCTTTCGTTCGCGGCCCGTACCCGACGATGTACGTGCGCCAGCCGTGGACCGTGCGTCAGTACGCCGGCTTCTCGACGGCCGAAGACTCGAACGCGTTCTACCGACGCAACCTCGCGGCCGGGCAGATGGGCCTGTCGATCGCCTTCGACCTCGCGACGCACCGTGGCTACGACAGCGATCACCCGCGCGTGGTCGGCGACGTCGGCATGGCCGGCGTGGCCATCGACTCGATCCTCGACATGAAGGTGCTGTTCGACGGCATCCCGCTCGACAAGATGAGCGTGTCGATGACGATGAACGGCGCGGTGCTGCCGATCCTCGCGCTGTACGTCGTGGCCGCGGAAGAGCAGGGCGTGCCGCCCGAGAAGCTCTCGGGGACAATTCAGAACGACATCCTCAAAGAGTTCATGGTGCGGAATACGTACATCTACCCGCCCGCGCCCTCGATGAAGATCATCGCGGACATCTTCTCGTTCACCTCGCGGAAGATGCCGAAGTTCAACTCGATCTCGATCTCCGGCTACCACATGCAGGAAGCCGGAGCGTCCGCCGACCTGGAGCTCGGGTACACGCTCGCTGACGGCCTCGAGTACATCCGCACCGGCATCGCCAGCGGCATGGGCGTCGACGCCTTCGCGCCGCGCCTCAGCTTCTTCTTCGCCATCGGCATGAACTTCTTCATGGAGGTGGCCAAGCTCCGCGCGGCGCGCCTCTTGTGGTCGAGGCTCGTCGCCGGGTTCAACCCGAAGAACGCCAAGAGCCTCGCGCTGCGCACGCACTGCCAGACCTCGGGGTGGTCGCTGACGGCGCAGGACGTCTACAACAACGTGGTGCGCACCTGCGTCGAGGCGATGGCCGCCACGCAGGGACACACGCAGAGCCTCCACACCAACTCGCTCGACGAAGCGCTCGCGCTGCCCACCGACTTCTCGGCGCGCATCGCCCGCAACACGCAGCTCCAGCTGCAGCTCGAGTCGGGCACCACGCGGCCCGTCGACCCGTGGGGCGGCAGTCACTACGTCGAGTGGTTGACCCACCAGCTCGCGGCGCGGGCGCAGGCGCACATTGATGAGGTCGAGCAGCTCGGCGGCATGGTGAAGGCCATCGAGAAGGGCGTGCCGAAGCTCCGCATTGAAGAGGCGGCGGCGCGTACGCAGGCCCGCATCGACTCAGGTCGTCAGGTGATCGTCGGCGTCAATCGCTTCAAGCCGGAGCGCGACGAGGCGGTGCCGGTGCTGAAGGTCGACAACGCGGCCGTGCGAAAGAAGCAGCTGGAGCGCCTCGCGGTGCTCAAGCGCGATCGCGACCCTGCTGCTGTCACGCGCACGCTCGACGCGCTCACCGCCAGCGCGAAGAGCGGTGAAGGCAACCTGCTGGAGCTCGCCATCGACGCCGCGCGCGCTCGCGCCACGGTGGGTGAGATCTCCATGGCGCTCGAGAAGGTGTTCGGTCGTCACCAGGCGGAGATTCGCGCGATCTCCGGCGTGTACAGTGGCGAGGTGGGTGAGAACGACGACGCCGTGACGAGGGTGCGCGCGCGCACCAAGCGCTTCTTCGAGACCGAAGGTCGTCGGCCGCGCATCCTCGTGGCGAAGATGGGGCAAGACGGTCACGACCGCGGCCAGAAGGTGATCGCCTCGGCGTTCGCGGACCTCGGCTTCGACGTCGACATCGGGCCGCTCTTCCAGACGCCCGACGAGACCGCGCAGGCCGCCGTCGAGAACGACGTGCACATCGTCGGCGCCAGCTCGCTGGCGGCAGGCCACCTGACGTTGGTGCCCGCGCTGCGTGAGGCGCTCGCGAAGCGCGGCCGTGGCGACATCCTCGTCGTCGTCGGCGGTGTCATTCCTCCCGACGACTACCCGGCGCTGCGAGAAGCGGGCGCGGCGGAGATCTTCGGCCCCGGCACCGTCATCGCGGACGCAGCCATGGCGTTGCTCGACAGGCTCGAGGCCTGACGTGCGCCGCGGGCGCCTGACGGTCGACGCCTACGAAGCCGGCATTGTCGCGGGCGATCGCGGCGTGCTCGCGCGCGCCATCACGTTGGTCGAGAGCATCGACCTCGACGACGCGCGGCTCGCGCAGCAGTTGCTCGCGCGCGTGTTGCCCTCGACGGGCAAGGCGCGGCGCATCGGCATCACCGGCGTGCCAGGCGTCGGCAAGAGCACCTTCATCGACGAGCTCGGGACGCGGCTCACCACCGCGGGGCATCGCGTGGCGGTGTTGGCGGTCGACCCTTCGAGCAGCGTCTCGGGCGGCTCCATCCTCGGAGACAAGACCCGCATGGCGCGGCTGGCTGTCGATCCACGTGCGTACATTCGCCCGTCGCCCAGCAGCCTGACGCCAGGCGGAGTCGCCCGGCGCACGCGCGAGACGATGTTGCTGTGCGAGGCCGCGGGCTTCGACGTGGTGCTGATCGAGACCGTCGGCGTGGGGCAGGGCGAGACCACGGTGTCCGAGATGGTCGACTCGTTCCTGGTGTTGATGTTGCCCGGCGCCGGCGACGAGCTGCAGGGCATCAAGAAGGGCATCCTCGAGCTGGCCGATGTGATCGCGGTCAACAAGGCCGACGGTGACGGCGCTGACCGCGCGCGTGGTGCGCTGGCCGACCTCAAGGCGGCGCTGCGGTACCTGCCGCGGCGCCGCAAAGACTGGTCACCCCGCGCGGTCGCCGTCTCAGGTCTTTCCGGATTGGGTCTCGACGACCTCTGGGCGGCGCTCGAGGCGCACCGCGAGTCGCTGGTGACGTCAGGCGGGCTCGAGCAGGCGCGAGCGACGCAGCGCCGCGCCTGGTTGTGGGCGTTGATCGGTGAGCGGCTTGATCAGCAGTTCCGCCGAGATCCCTCGGTCGCTGCGCGGCTGGCGGACGTCGAGCGCGACGTGATGAGCGGCCGCCTCACCGCGACGGCCGGCAGCGACGCGCTGCTCGAGGCCTTCGGGCTCGCGCTCTCGCGAGAGTGAAATCTTTCGCCGCTGGCGCAATAGCCCCATCAGGGGGAGTGCGGGCTCGCGCCGCGCGCGCTGACACGTACAATGCGCGCCGACGTGGCAACCCTCAGTTGTTTCTTTGCGATCTACACCGACGGCGCAGCGCTCTCGGATCAGTTCCCTTCACCGACGGGCGCTGACGTCTTCCTCGGCGAGATGGGCTCGCTGCTCGTCCCCGGCGCGAAAGACGAGCTCTTCGGTCCGCACGTGACCGCGTTCTCGCGCACGCAGCACAAGCGTGGCTTTCTTCTCGGGTTCCGTCGTGAGTCCCGGGGCCGCGCCGAGACGTTCTTCAACGAAGTGCGCACGGCGGTGTTGGCGGCCACGAAGAACGTGAACGGCTTCGCCCTCGACGTGCTGCGGCTGTGGCCGTTTCCACTCGATCAGGCGCACGACGCGCTGCCGGAACATCTGCTCGCTGAAGATCTCTTCTCTGTCGGCTTCACCGACATGGGCCAGCACGGGATGCGCGGCGAGACGGTGGGGCTGAGCAAGCTGGGCCAACGGGAGATCTCGTTCGAGTTCAGCGACCGCGCGCTGATGGAAGAAGCCGCGGTGATGTGCGGCCACCTGGCCGACTGGTTCCTCGAGCACGGCCGCCGCGTCGAGCACGGCCAGTCGATGGGGCTCGGGTTCGATCGCATCTCGTTCTTCGCGGCTGAAGGGAACGCGGGCGGTCCGTTCCGCGGTTGGCACCCGCCGCTCGTCCAGAAGCTGGTGCCAGCGCACCTGTTCGACGGTGTCGGCGTGCTCGAGGTGAAGGCGTCTCCACCGGGCCTCCCGGATCAACTCGAAGATCTCACCGTGCCGCTTCGCCGCGCGCAGGAACAGCGGCTGCTGCTCGAAGAACTCGACCTCCGCGGTGACGCGCCGCACGCGTCGACCACGGCGCAGGTGAAGGGGTTCGTCACCGGCCTCGAGAGCCTCACCGCCTACCGTGAAGAATCGACGTCCTCGCGCGACAGCGGCTGGCGTATCCGCAGCACTGCCGAAGGCGACTCCGGCGAGAACGGCGTGATGACGCTGGCCGACCTCTCTCGCCGCGCCCCTGATCTCGTGCGCTACCTCGCGCTGCCGGAAGGCGTGCGGCTCGCGTGGAACGCGCAGGGTCGCCTCGAGCTCGATCGCTCGCGCGTCGAGCTGGACGATGACGACGATGGTGATGATGAACTGCTCTCATGAGCGGCCCGTTCTTCGGTGAGCTGTACCTTCG
>CAYWON010000317.1:0-4311 GCA_964459885.1 uncultured Archangium sp. | reverse complement strand
CGGCCAGCGATCTCGAGCGCAGCCTGCAGGCCTTCACGCAGTTCGACGTCGACGCGACGCCGTCTACGCCGCGCGCCACTGCGGCACCGCGGCCGCCGCCATCGCCCGAGAAGGCCAGCTTCACCGAGCTCGATCTCGAGGGCGACACGCTGCTGCACGCGGTGGAAGCCGCGGCCTCGGGCGCTGCGCCCGCGGAGATCGTCGAAGAGATCATGGAGGCGCCCGAAGAAGCGAAGCCGGACGCCGGCGGGCTGCCGAAGATCCCCCTCTTCTCCGATCTCCCGGAAGACGCCTTCATCGCGCTGTTCGAGAAGTGCCCGCTGCAGCGCTTCGACGAAGGCCAGCTCGTGTTCGAGCAGGGCGACAAGGCCGACGCGTTCTACGTGATCTGTGGTGGCGCGGTTCGCGTGTTCCGCACCGACGGTGACGTGCGCAAGGACCTCGCCACGCTGGAAGAAGGCAGCTTCTTCGGTGAGATGGCGTTGTTGTCAGAAGCGCCGCGCAGCGCGTCGGTCGAAGCCGCAGGCGAAGACACGCAGGTGCTGGCGATCTCCGCGGAGATCCTCACGGAGCTCTCGGCGGCGCACCCGTCGGTGGCCACCGCGCTCAAGAAGTTCTGCCGACAGCGCATGTTGTCGAACCTGATGAACCACGCCGCGCTCTTCGCGCCCTTCAGTCGTGGTGATCGCCGTGACCTCATCCAGAAGTTCCGTGCGCGCGACGTGAAGCGCGGCGACGTGCTGGTGCAGGAAGGCCAGCGCAGCGACGGTCTGTACGTGGTGCTCTCGGGCGAGGTCGAAGTGGTCGCTGGTGGTCGGCCCATCGCGGCGCTCAAGGAAGGGCAGGTCTTCGGCGAGATGTCGCTGCTGACGCGCACGCCGGCGTCGGCCACCGTTCGCGCTGCGCGCCACACCTCGTTGCTGCGGCTGCCCAAGCAGGACTTCGACGCGTTGATCTTGAGCCACCCGCAGGTGCTCGAGCACGTCTCGGAGCTGATCGACGAGCGCAAGAAGGCCGATCAGACGCGCAAGGCCGCAGCCCAGCTCATCTGAAGGCGCCTCACTCCGGCGCGTGCAGCTTCTCGAGGTACTCGTCGCGGGTGATGAGCCCCGACTCGATCAGCAGCTCGAGGAGGATGCGCAGCGCGCGCACCTGGCTCGCGTTGATCTCCTCGAGCGACTCGACCTTCTCGCGCAGCACCGAGACCTCGCGCTTGAGCTGCGCTTCCATCGTCGGCACCGGCGTCGGTGACGAGATGACGATGGGGATCTCGACGGTGCGGCGCGCGGCGTCGGCGCCACCCAGCAGCGTGTCGAGCTCGAACGAAGTGTCGGCGCGCGGCGGGGCAGGGGCCGCGGTCACCGGCGCGGCGACAGGCGGCGGCAGCGGCGGCGACATCGCCGGCTCGTCGCCCACGTGCTCGCCGAAGTAGTGCTTGCGGATCGCGCGCTCGATCGCCGTCGCCGTGGCCACCGTCGGCAGCACCTTCAAGTTGGTGGCGAACTGCACCGCGTTGAGGTGATCGATGTTGGTCGGGTCAGACGTCGCCACCGTGATGGTGCGCGCGCTGCGATCGATGCTGACGGGGAATACGCCGTAGCGTTCGCAGATGTCGATGCGGAGCCATTTCGGCGCTTCGTCGGGGATGGCTGCGAGATCGAGATCGATCACCGGCAGCTCGAGCTGCTTCGCCAGCACCTCCGCGATCGCGGTCTCGGTGACGAAGCCCAGCTCGACGACGGTGCGGCCCAGTCGGCCGCCCCACTTGCGTTGCTCGTTGAGGGCTGCTTTCAACTGCTCGTCTTTGAGCAGACCCGCTTCCAGAAGCAGGTCTCCCAGACGACGGCGGCGTCCCCCGACGGCCATGCGGACTGCTTACTCCGCCTTCTGCTCGCGGCTGGGCGGGTCGAGCTTCTTGGCCTCGGCCTTCTCAGCGGCGGTGGCCGGCTTCAGGCGCAGCAGCTTGTACGAGCCCTCGCCGTCCTTCACGCGGAAGACCGCGGCGAGGCCGATGGCGGTGGTGCCGTCGTTCAGCTCCCAGCCCGTGGTGGTGTCGGCGGGGCCGGGGTTCACGAAGAGCGACTTGCTGGCGTCGCCTTCCTTCACCAGCGTGGTGCCCTCGGCGTCAGACGTCGCGCGGCCGCCGGCTTCCTTGATGTTCGAGAACAGGCCGAACGCGATCTTCGCGTCGGTGATGGCCTTGGTGATCTGCTCGTCACCGACGTTGCCGCCGGCGCCGACGAAGTCGAGCGCGAGGCTGCCCTTACCGCGCGGCGGGCCGTGGGCGATCAACGCGACGGGGGTCTTCGCTTCCTTCGCGGCCGTCACCACCTCGGCGACGGTGCTCTTGAAGTACTGGCAGCCCGTCTTGCAGTTGATGTACTCGGGGTCGTGGTGGCCGGGCAGCGACACGAGCGTCAGCTCGGGGAACTCGACCACGCGCACCTGGTTCAAGTTGATGAGGTTCGGCGCCTTGGCCTTCGCCGCGTCGAAGCCGTCGGTGAACTCCGCGCGGCACTCACGGTTACCGATGACGACGAACACGGGCAGCTTGCTGCTGGCCAGCTCTTCCAGCACGCGCGAGATGCCGCCGGCGACCTCGCCCACGTCACCGGTGACGATGATCGCGTCGACCTTCTCGTCGCTGAAGAACTTCAGGTACTTCTTGAGCGCCAGCATGTTGCTGCCGGAGTCTTCGTTGACGGGGCCCAGCACGCCGAACGTGAGGGCGCCGTCGGCGTCCTTGTCGGCAAACGTCAGGCGCGCGCCGCTCAGCTTGGCCGCGCGCTCGCCGAACTTCACTTCCGTCGTCGGACCCGGGTCGATGGGCGCCGCGCACTCCTTCTCGGCGCGGGGCTCGGCCGCAGGCGGCGGCTGGGGCGGCGGCACCGGCTTCTCGACCGGCTTGGGCGCGGGAGGCGGCTCGACCTTCTTCTCCGTGCAGGCGGCGAAGCCCAGCGCGGCGGTCATGGCGGCGATTCGAAGGCTCTTCATCGTCGATCTTCCCCTCGGTAAGTCGTTGAAAGGTGACGGGTCGTAGCGGAATCACACTCGCCGGTCCAGTCAGTTCGGGGTACACGTCGCCCCATGCGCTGGACCTCGTGCGTCGTGTCGGCGGTGCTGGCTCTCTCGTCGGGTTGCGCGTTTCGGCCGCTGTCCAGCTCGGCGCTCGACGCGACCAAATCGGTGGCCTTCATCGCGCGCATCGAAGACGGCGCGGGCCCGACTTCGACGGTCTTTCGTGACGACGCTTCGTACCGCGAGAAGCTCAAGCGCCTCGACGACAAGGAGGCCGATCGTCGCCTCGGCAACGCGTTGACGGTCGGCAGTTACAACAAGAAGGGCGAGCTCGACGCGCACACCATCTCGCGCTTCGAGCTGGCCGACTCGCTGCGGTCGAACACGTTGGCCGAGCTGCCGCGCCGCGAGCCGTGGAGCGACGTCGTCCACCCCGTGCAGGTCGCGCGCGTGCTCGAGAGTTTCCTCGTGCAGGAAGTGCCGGCCAACGCGCCGGACTACGAGCGGCTCTCGGCGCTTGGCGCGGACACCGTGGTGGAGATCGTCATCGAGGAATACGGCATGCGCAGCGAGCGCGGTGTCGCAGGCGCCTACATGTTGGGCTTTGCGCGCATGTTCCGCATCGGCGGTGGGGAGCTGTACCGGCGCAACTTCATCTCTGACGATCTGCGCGCGGGTTCGCCGCACCTCGACCCTTTCGAGGTGAGGAAGAACGCGCAGTTGTTCGCGGCGCGCATCAAGCAGATGGTGTTGGCGGTGTCGTCGCAGGTGGCGAAGGATCTGTCGCCCGAGGGCAGCGCGTCGTCGAAGCCAGCGAGCGAGACGTCCAAGAAGAACGCCCAGCCGGAGCAGACCGCGCCGCAGCCTGACGACCCGCTCTGAGCGTCGCTGAACCGGGCGCTCGTGGGACCGCGAGTCGCTCGACGCCAGCGGTCGCGTTTCGCGCAACTCCGGCGCGTTTTCGTTCAGCCAACGATCACGGGCGCGTCGTACGGCTGCCCTCCGCCTGCTGTGTGTCGCTCCCTGTCGCGGATCCTGTTGTGAGTCGTCCTCCGCCGCCAGCGCAGTGCGCTGTTTGGCGGGAAGGGCGCGCGGTTGTCCGCAATCCGCGCCGGCCGCGCGACGAAGCGATCGCCAGTCGGGTGAGCGGCACGGCACTTCGGCCCGTGGTGCACTCGACGAGGTGTCGCCAGAAGATCAGGTGACGCGCCATCGACTCCGATTCACCCGGCGTGGCGGCGCTTGAGAGAGGTCGGGCGAGGTGTCTCAGTCGGCCGAACTCCTGCGCCTGCG
>CAYWON010000316.1:0-4333 GCA_964459885.1 uncultured Archangium sp. | reverse complement strand
TCTCGAACTTGTTCTCGAGCTCGATCTCCTTGGCGACGGTCACGCCGTCCTTGGTCACCGTCGGCGACCCGAAGGACTTCTCGATGACCACGTTGCGGCCCTTGGGCCCCAGCGTCACCGCGACCGCGTCAGAGAGAACACGAACGCCGCGCAAGATCGCCTCGCGCGCGCCCTGGTGAAAGAAGATTTCCTTGGCTGCCATTTTATAACCTCCGGAAAAGACGAGCGTTTCACACAGCCCGAGCGTTGGCACTCGGGCATGGCGAGCGCCAAATTAAGGGCCGTCGCGGGAATGTCAACCGTCTCAGGGCAGCGTCTGCGTGCCGGGCGCCGGCGCGGTCGCAAAGCCCACGAGATCGAGCAGCTTGGAGAGCTCCAGCGGCTTGGACAGCGTCATGGCGACGCCCTGCCGCATGCTTTTGTCGTGCACCGCGTCGCTGCCGAAGGCCGTCATCATGATGACGGGCACGTTGGCGTGGCGCGGCAGCTGGTGCACCTGCGTGGTGAACGCGATGCCGTCGACGTGCGGCATCATGAGGTCGGTGATGACGAGGCTGACCTCTTCGTGCGCGAGCAGCTCGAGCGCGCGCACCGGGTTGGTCGCGGTCAAGACGCGGTAGCCATTCCGACGAAGAAAAGTGCCAAGGAGGTTCAGCGTGGCCTCATCGTCATCGACGACGAGAATGCTGATGACCGGCCGCCCCGATTCGGTCGCCATGAAGCAGTGGCTTACCACCGATGCTGCGCGCGTGGATATATGACGCCCGCCATGTCGCGAACGTTCGACGATGCGATGGAAGCCGCAGAAGCCGCGATGGACGAAGGCGATCTCGACGCCGCGCTGGCGAGTGTCGAAGACGCGCTGCGGCTTGCGCCTGACGACGTCCATGCGCTCGAGCTGAAGGGCCACGCGCTCGCGGAGTCGGGCGCGTACCCGGAAGCCGACGCGCTGTTCTCGCGCGTCCTGGCGAAGGCGCCGAAGAACGTGACGGCGCTCATCGCCGCCGCCGACGTGAAGATCCGCGAGCCGTGGGACGATGGCTCGTTGGTCGAGGCGGGCCTCTCGCTGCTCGATCGCGCCGCGCCGCTGGCGAAGGGTGACGACGTGTTGCTCGCCGAGATCGCCTTCCTTCAGGGCCTCGCGTTCAACCACCTCGGCGAGTTCGACGAGGCGCTGCGCTGCTTCGAGAAGGCGGTGTCACTCGAGCCCGAGCACGGTGAAGCGCAGGTCGAGCGCGCCATCGCGCTGTTCGAGCACGCGCGGCTGCCCGAAGCGAAGAAGGCCTTTGAGCGCATCATGCGCGACTGGCCCGACGAGCCGTGGAGCTACCACTACCGCGGCCTCATCGCTGAACGGCAGGGCGAGGATGTGGAGAAGTGGTTTCGTCAGGCGCGCGAGCGATCGCCCGAAGAGTTCCCCGCCACGCAGCACCTGAGCGACGACGAGTTCGACGCCGCGGTGAAGCAGGCCATCGCGCAGCTGCCCGAGCACGCGAAGCCGCACCTCGACAACGTCGTCATCGATGTCGAGCCCATCCCCAGCGATGACGAGCTGAACGAGGGTCTGTCACCGACCATCCTCGGGGTCTTTCAGGGCACGCCCATCGACGAGCGCATGGCGACGCACGCCGAGCATCACCAGACGGCGCGCATCGTGTTGTTCCAGAAGAACCTCGAGCGCTTCGCCCGCACGCGCGAGGAGCTGCTCGAAGAGATCCGCATCACGGTGCTGCACGAGGTCGGGCACCTGCTGGGCCTCGACGAAGACGAGCTCGCCGAGCGCGGCCTCGACTGACGGCGGAGCATGGGAATCGAACCCACCGGCCGACGCTCGCGCGCCAACCCAACGGTTTTGAAGACCGCGCCGTTCACCAGAGACGGCCGCTCCGCCGCTGTTGCGCGTAGCACGGGGCCACGAAACAGTGGCCAAATTCGCCAGTCAGATCATCGACTTACCTACATTTCGATGGGCAAATCGCCATCGAACGACTATGTTCCGCCGCCGTGAAAGAGCGGTTTCAGTCGATCGACGACAAGACGAAGAAGCTTCGTGAGGTGCTCACCCTTCGGCGCCCCGAGGTTCAGGACTTCCTCGACAAGCTGGAGATGGCGTGGGTGCACCACGATTGCGCCCTCGAGGGCTCCATCTATTCGCCCACGGAGCTGACGGCGGCGCTGCACCCCGGCGCGGTCGTGGCCGAGGCCTCGCTGCTGCCCATCGTGTGGGAGATCCGCAACCACAAGGCTGCGGTCGATTTCATTCGCGAAGAGGCGAAGACGTCGAAGAAGCACGGCGCGCTGAGCATGACCTTCGTGCGCCGCGTGCACGACCTGCTGTCGGGCAACACGCCCGAAGCGCAGCAGGCACGCGCGCAGGCCGAGCGTCGTGAGCGCACCGAGAAAGAGCTGAGCAAGGAGCGCGAGAAGGCCGGCTTCCGCAAGGACATCCCGCTCCACAAGACGTACCTGCACGAGATCGCGCAGCCCGCGAAGGTGCAGCCGGGCCTCGAGAAGCTCCTCGACTGGACGTCGTCGAGCGAGTTCCGCGAGTTCCACCCCATCCTGCAGGCCGCGCGCGTGCAGCACGAGTTCATCAAGATCTTCCCGTTCACCGAGACGAGCGGAAAGGTCGGCCGCATGCTGTCGAACTTCATCCTGCTGCGGAACCACTACCAGCCGGTGGTGATCGTGTCGGTCGATCGCGCGAAGTACTACGAGACCTTCCGGTCGAGCTTCACCGCGTTCTCGAACCTGATGATGGACTCGATGGAGAACTCGCTCGATTACGGGCTCAAGTTCTTCAAGGACCTCCAGCGGTATTACCGGTGACCTGACGTGGTGCGCGTCTTCCCCGCGAAAGAGAAGATCGCGCGGCTCAGGAAGCTGTTCCGTGGCCGGCGTCGTGCGTTGATCCTCACGCACGACAACCCGGACCCCGACTCGATGGCCTCGGCCTGGGCGCTCAAGCAGGTGCTCGAGCTGCGCGTCGGTGTGCCCTGCGAGCTCGCGTACGGCGGCATCATCGGCCGCGCCGAGAACATCGCGTTCGTGAAGATGCTGAAGGTGCCGATCAAGCCGATCGACGAGCTCGACCTGGGCGCCTTCGACGTGTTCGCGCTGCTCGACACGCAGCAGAGCGTCGGCAACCACGCCCTGCCCGCCGATCGCGTCGCCGACATCGTCATCGATCACCACCCGGTGCGTGACGAGAGCGCCATCAACCCCTTCGCTGATCTCGGCGGCGCGTACGGCGCGACGTCGACGCTGCTGACCGAGTACATCCGCGCGGCGGCGATCGAGCCCACGCCCGAGCTGGCGACCGCGCTCTATTACGGCATCAAGGCCGACACGCGCGACCTGGGCCGGCAGACCGAAGACCCCGACGTCGAGAACTACCTCTGGCTGTTCCCGCGCATCGACATCGAGCTGCTCAAGGCCATCGAGCACCCGCAGCTGCCGCCGCGCTATTTCCGGCTGCTGCACGGCGCCATCGAGAAGGCGCGCGTGTATTCCGACGCGGTCATCACCGATCTCGGCGACATCTATTCGCCCGACATGGTGGCGGAGGTCGCCGAGCGCCTCTCGTTCGTCGAAGGCCCGCGCTGGTCGCTCGCGTTTGGCAGCTACCGCAGCCAGCTCTACCTCTCGCTGCGCGTGAGCGATCGCCGCATGAACGCCGGGCGGCTCATTCGTGAGACCTGCGCGCCGCTGGGCGGTTCGGCCGGCGGTCACGGCAGCATGGCCGGCGCGCGGCTGCCGCTGGCGGGCAAGAAGGCGCAGCGCGACGCGTTCAAGCGCGACGTGGTGCGGCGCTTCAAGACGGCCTTCGGCGTTCACGGCCAGCGGGGCGCGTCGCTGCTGTCGGACGAGTCGTGATCTACCTCGATCACAACGCTGGCTCGCCGCTGCGCCCCGAGGTGCGAAAGCTGCTCTCAGGCACCTTCGCGCACGACACCGGCGGAAACCCGTCGAGCGTGCACCAGGCCGGTCGTTCCGCGCGACGCCGGCTCGACGCCGCGCGGGAATCGGTCGCCCAGCGGCTCGGCTGTACGCCGCGAGAGATCATCTTCACGGGCTCAGGCAGCGAAGCCGCCGCCATCGCCGTGCTGGGCGCCTTTCGCGCGCGCAAAGACCGCTCGAAGACGCGCGTGGTGACGACGGCCATCGAGCACCCGTGCGTGCTGGGCGCCGTCGCGCAGCTCGAAAAAGAAGGCGCCGAGGTGGTGCGGGTGGCGCCCGGCGCTGACGGCCGCGTCGCGCCGCAAGCGCTGCTGGCGGCGCTGACGCCGGCGACGGCGCTGTGCTCGCTGCAGTGGGTCAACAACGAGACCGG
>CAYWON010000315.1:0-4356 GCA_964459885.1 uncultured Archangium sp. | reverse complement strand
CGCATGTGTGTTCTCCAGAGTGTGTGAAGTGAGATGCAGCGCCGCGCGGCTAAGCAAGCGGCGAACCATCGACAGCGGCGCTCTCAAAGCGTGGCTTCAGGCGCCCGGCAAGTGACGTTTTGTGCAGCAACAGTGGCAATTCGCGACACTCGTCAGACGAGCCCGGTGACGGTGTGCACGGCGATGACGACGAAGACCGCGGCGGTCTTGATGAGGGTGATCGCGAAGATGTCGCGGTAGCTCTGCTTGTGCGTGAGGCCCGTCACCGCGAGCAGCGTGATGACGGCGCCGTTGTGCGGCAGCGTGTCCATGCCGCCCGACGCCATCGACGCCACGCGGTGCAAGACCTCCATGGGAATGTTCGCGGCGGTGGCCTGCGCGATGAACGTCGGCGCCATCGCGCCCAACGCGAGGCCGAGGCCGCCCGACGCCGAGCCCGTGATGCCCGCCAACGTGGTGACCGAGATGGCCTCGCCGACGAGCGGCGAAGGAATGCGCTTGAGCGCGTCAGAGATGACGAGGAAACCCGGCAGCGCGGCGATGACGGCGCCGAAGCCGTACTCGCTCGCGGTGTTCATGGCGGCCAGCATCGCGCCCTGCACCGCCGCCTTGCTGCCTTCCGCGAAGCCGGCGCGCACGCGCTTGAACGCGAACAGCACGACGGTGGCGATGCCCAGCAAGAGCGCGCCTTCCACGGCCCAGATGGCGGCCCATTTCTTCACGTCGACGGTCTGCGCGACCAGCGTGAGGGTGAAGCGCTCGCCGTAGGTGCCCTTGATGAGCTGCGTGAGGAAGTAGTTGGCGACGCCCACCACGGCGAGCGGCAACAACGCGACGCCCCAGTGCGCCGTCGGCGCGCCGTCGGGTGAAGCGACGACGGTGGCGGGCAGCTCGCCGAAGCCTTCGTCACCGGCCTGGCGCCGCCGCCACGAGAGATAGACGAGCCCGCTGGTGAAGATGAACGCCGCGCCCACGCAGCCCAGCACCGGCGCCGCCCACGTCGTGGTGCCGAAGAAGGTGGTGGGGATGACGTTCTGGATCTGCGGCGTGCCGGGCAGCGAGTCCATCGTGAAGGTGAAGGCGCCCAGCGCGATGGTGCCCGCCAGCAGCCGCCGCGGAATGTTGGTGCGGCGGAAGAGCTCGAACGCGAACGGGTAGACCGCGAAGGCCACCACGAAGAGCGAGACGCCGCCGTAGGTCAGCAGCGCGCACACCAGCACCACCGCCGCCATCGCGCGTTGAGGCCCGAGCAGCTTCAGCACCGACGCCACGATGGCGTGCGCGAAGCCCGACAGCTCGATGAGCTTCCCGAAGAGCGCGCCCAACAAGAACACGACGAAGTAGCTCTTCACGAAGTCAGCGAGCCGCTCGAGGAACAACGCCGAGAACGCCGGCGCGACCTCCAGCGGCGCCGTCAGCAGCACCGCGCCCAGCGCCGCCACCGGCGCGAACACGATGACGCTGTTGCCCCGGTAGGCCACCCACATCAGGAACCCGAGCGCCGCCAGCACGATGAGCAGTGACATCGCGGCGCACCATAGGCCGTGTTGCAGCGCACCATTTTCTGATTCTTCGGGTAGACCACGCGGCGTGAATCGCCTCGCGCTCATCGCCGCGCTGTTCGCTGCCGTGTCGTTCGCTCAGGAAGAAGAGGACCCCTTCGTCGACGCGAAGAGCATCGCCGCCTGTCGCAAGGTCTACGCCGCCGAGCGCGAAGGCCTGCCGTCCGCCGGCCTGCGTTGGCTCAGCACACAGTTCGCGCGGTGCACCCGGCGCGTGATGAACGCCGAGCTCGATCGTGGGTTGCTGCCGCTCAAGAAGTCCGACGCGGCGCGCTTCAAGGCCGGCATGGCCACGCAGAAGGCGTTCAACGAAGCGGTGCAGCGCTACTGCGGTCGCTGGTCGACGTACTACGCGCAGTGCTGCTCGACCTGCTCGTTCAATGAGCAGCCCGAGTGCGAGGCCGATTTCCACGCGGCGCGGCTGGGGCTGCTCAAAGACCTCTCGACGCTGCCCCAGGGCACGCCGCGCGACACCGTCACGCGCGAGTTCACCGCGTTCGCCCGGCTGCTGTGCACACAAGACGACTGTGTGCCGAAGGTGCTGGCGGCCCTCACCACCGCACAACCAGACGACGGTCGCGCGCTGACTTGCCGCTGACCGCCGGTTGATGTTGCAGCGCACAATTCGAGCCGGTATCCACCCCGGTGATGTCAGCCGCCGGTGTCGACCGTTTCTTCACGCTGCCCTCGGGCACGCTGCGCGCACGAGCCCACGGGAGCAGCGCCGCGCCGCTCGCCATCGGCGTGCCTGGCCTCTCTGCCAACTGCTTCACCTTCAACGCCATCGGGGCAGCGCTGCCGAACGCCTTCGTCGCCCTCGACCTTCGCGGCCGCGGCCGCAGCCCCGCCGGCGCGCCGGGCACGCACGGGTGGGACAACCACGCGCGCGACGTCGTGGCCGTGGCCGACGCCGCTGGGGCTGAGCAGTTCGACTACGTCGGCCACAGCATGGGCGCCTTCGTGGGGCTCGCGCTGATGAAGCTGGCACCGCACCGCGTTCGCCGGCTGGTGCTCATCGACGCCGTGGGCGTGCCCGACCCGCGCGCGATGCCGCCCATCTTCGCGGCGGCGCAGCGCCTGGGCTCGGTGTACCCGTCGGCCGACGGCTTCATCGCCGCGGTCAAGGCGCTCAACGCCGTGCCGTGGAGCGACTTCTGGGAAGCGCACTACCGCGAAGATCTCGTCGAGACCGAAGGCGGCGTGCGGCAACGCGCGGCGCGCGAGGCCATCCTCGAAGACCTCGAGTACGCGTCGAAGACCGACGTGCGCGCGCTGTGGCCGGGCGTCACCGTGCCGACGTTGCTGGTGCGCGCGGCGATCCCGCTCCTGCCCGGCGGCGACATCATCACCACCGCCGACCGCGACGGCTTCCTCGCGGCGGCGACCGACGCCCGCGCCGTCGACATCAACGCCAACCACTACGGCGTCATGAACCACCCCGACACCCTCACCGCAGTGAAGGAACACCTCGCATGAAGACCCTCGAGAAGAAGCGCGCCCTCGTCACCGGAGCCGCGTCGGGCATCGGCCTCGCCATCGTCCGCGACTTCGTGGCGCACGGCGCACAGGTGCTGGCCACCGACGTCTCGCAGGACAAACTGAACGAGGTCTTCAAGGGCCTCGACGGCGTGCGCGCGGTGGCGTGCGACCTCTCGAAGAAAGACGCCGTCGCCGTGTTCGCGAAGGACGCCGGCGACATCGACGTGCTCATCAACAACGCGGGCCTGCAGAACGTCAGCCCCATCGAGAAGTTCCCGCAGGAAAAGTGGGACCTCATTCTCCAGGTGATGCTGACCGCCCCGTTCCAGCTGATGCAGGCCGCGCTGCCCGGCATGTACGAGCGCAACTGGGGCCGCGTCATCAACGTGTCGTCGGTGCACGGCCTCATCGCGTCGCCGTTCAAGAGCGCGTACGTCTCGGCGAAGCACGGGCTCATGGGCCTCACCAAGACGGCCGCGCTCGAGGCCGGCACGCGCAGCAACAACGTCACCGTCAACGCCATCTGCCCCAGCTACGTGCGCACGCCGCTCGTCGAGAAGCAGATCGCCGACCAGGCCAGGGTGCACGGCATCCCCGAGGCCGAGGTGGTCGAGAAGGTGATGCTGACCCAGAACGCCATCAAGCGGCTCATCGAGCCCGAAGAGGTCGCGCAGCTCGCCACGTTCCTCTGCAACGACGCCGCGTGGAGCATCACCGGCACCGCGCAGACGATGGACGCGGGCTGGCTCGCGCACTGAATACACACAAGTGCTGAGTTGACTGGAGGTTCGCGAGAGACCTACGGTCCCGCCCGCTGAACACAAACTGGAGTGGAGGCGGCGGATGAAAAAAATACAGCGGTGTCAGTTGGACTGGTAGTTTTGGCGGGTTTGATTGCTGGCGAATCACACGCGCAATCGCCTGTGGAAATCGACACAGAGCAGCTCAGCTCGGTTCTTTCTCGGCCGCAGATCGATGCCGCAGAAGCCTGCACGCAGGTGGGACGACTACGGGTGTCGCTGCGTGGAGGTAAGCCAGGCAACTATTATTACGTGTACGAGTACGATCCGTCTGTCCTCAGTCAGGGACAACTGCTCGGACGAGTGCTCGCGAGCGGCGACGCGGACGGCATCACCTATGCCGAGATCGCGTTGAACGCAGCATCGCCACTCATCGGCGCAGTACAGGTTGACGCGAACCGAAACGTGAGCGAGCCCTCGAACCTGTTTCAGGTCGCCGACCCTGCCACGCGAACCGAGTACGGAAGGTTACCGTGGGCCGTCTTCGCGTGCGGACGGGCCACGGTGTCCGACGG
>CAYWON010000314.1:0-4398 GCA_964459885.1 uncultured Archangium sp. | reverse complement strand
TCGCGCTTCTCGCCGAAGTCCCGCTTCGCTCCGAACTCGCGCTTCTCGCCGAAGTCCCGCTTCGCACCGAACTCGCGCTTCTCGCCGAAGTCCCGCTTGGCTCCGAACTCGCGCTTCTCGCCGAACGGCTTTCGCTCGCCGAACGACTTCCGGCTCGCCGAAGCCCGCGGACGGGGAAGCTCGTCAGGCCCCTCACCCTGACCCTCTCCCCTCTCGAGGGGAGAGGGGATCTCCTGCTCGTCGGACAGGCGCGACGTGCCCGCTTCGCGGTTCGCACCAAACGCGCCCTTCACCTCGCGCGTCACGCGCACCTTCCGCCCACGAATGCGCGTCGCGTGCAGCGCGTCGACGATCGCGTCGACCGACTCGGTCGGCACGTCGACCGTCGACGTCATCTCGCTCACGCGCACGCCCTGAATCAGCTGCGACGAGATGTTCGCTTCGTTCGCAATGGCGCCGACCAGGTCCTGCGGGCGCACGCCGGCGTGCTCCCCGAGGCTCAACGTCAGCGTCGTCATCGGGCCACGAGGGCCGCGCGGTCCGCGCTCTTCACGGCCACCACTCCGCTCACGGCGATCACCACGGTCGCCACGGTCACCGCGCTCACGAGGCCCGCTGCTGCCGCGACGCTCGGTCCCCGTGGGGAAATCGGCCTCGTCGTTGCCGTTCGACGGGAACAACTTCTGCTGCAGCAACATCATCGCCGCCGCCGCGACCTGCTCGACCGACGCGCCCTCGCCCGCCTTCGCGACCAGCTCGTTGAACGCCTCGACACCCGGCGCCGTCACCGCAGCCTTCACCAGGTCCGCGACCGTCTCGGCGCGCTTCGCGTCCAGCTGCGCGCGGGTGGGCACCTGCTGCAGCGGCACCTTCTTCTTCATCTGCCGCTCGACGTTGCCCAGCAGCCGCATCTCGCGCGGGTCGAGGAACGAGAGCGCCACGCCGTCCTTGCCCGCGCGGCCGGTGCGACCGATGCGGTGCACGTAGACCTCGGGCGACGTCGGCAGGTCGAAGTTGATGACGTGGCTCAGGTTCTCGACGTGCAGACCGCGCGCGGCGACGTCGGTCGCCACCAGCACGCGCACCTGACCGTCCTTGAACTTGCGCAGCACCGCGTCGCGCTGTTCCTGGGTGAGGCCGCCGTGCAGAGCCGCCGGCTCGTAGCCCGAGCGCATCAGCACGTGCGTCAGCTCTTCGACCTCATTGCGCGTACGGCAGAAGATGATGGCGCTCGCGGGCGTCTCCCACTCGAGCACGCGCATCAGCGCCGCTTCCTTCAGCTTGCGCTGCACCACGTACGCCGCCTGGCGGATGTTGGGCAGCGTGCCGGCCGCCACCGACTTGGCGGCGATGGTGACGCGCACGGGGTCCTTCAGGTGCTTCTCGGCGATCTTCGCGATGCGCGGCGCGAGCGTGGCCGAGAACAGCGCGGTCTGCCGCGTCTCGGGCAGCTCACCGAGGATCGACTGGAGGTCTTCTTCGAAGCCCATGTCGAGCATCTCGTCGGCCTCGTCCAACACCACGACCTTCACCTTGTTCAGCAGCAGCGTCTTGCGGCGGATGTGGTCGAGCGCGCGGCCCGGCGTCGCCACCACCACGTCAGCGCCGCGCTTGAGCGGCCGCAGCTGCTGCACGAACTCCTGGCCGCCGTACACCGCGACCGCGGTCAGCCCGATGCCCGCGCCGTACTTCTGCAGCGCTTCGGTGACCTGCATCGCCAGCTCGCGCGTCGGCACCAGCACCAGCGCCTGCGCTTCGAACGGCTTGCGGTCGGCCTGCGAGATGCGCTCGAGAATGGGCAGCGCGAACGCGGCCGTCTTGCCGGTGCCCGTCGCGGCCTGACCGAGCACGTCGCGGCCGTCGATCAGCGCGGGAATCGTCTCGCGCTGAATCGGCGTCGGCTCTTCGTAGCCAAGGTTCTTGAGGGCGTTGAGGACTTCACTCCGCAGCCCGAAGGACTCGAAGGTGACGGCAGGGGCAGCGGGCGTTTCCATACGGGTCGCCCCGTTACGCGGTTTACGCCCGCAGCGCTACTTGCTCACCCGTCAGTCCAGTCGCTCGAGCACCAACGGCCGCACCGGAGGTGCCAATTCTCCGAACGAATACGCGGCGATGACTCGATCTGAGACCTCTTTGACCCGGGCGTCGTCGTTGACGTGCATGGTGACGAGCGGCTCGCCCGCCTTCACCGTCTGGCCCACCTTCTTCTCGAGCACGAAGCCCACGGCGGGGTCGATGACGTCGCTCGACTTCGCGCGGCCGGCGCCCAGCAGCATCGCCGCGAGCCCCATGGCCTCCGACGCGATGGCCGTCACCACACCGTCCGTCGGCGCGGGCACGGCGATGGTCTTGCGCGCCTTCGGGAGCTTCGAGAGGTCGGTGATGGCCGACGGGTCGCCGCCCTGCGCCGCGACGATCTCACACAGCTTCTTCTCGGCCGCGCCGGACTTCATCGCGTTCTCGAGCAGAGCGCGCGCCTGCTTCATGTCGGTGGCCTTGCCGCCCAGCACCAGCATCTCGCCGGTGAGCGCGAGCGTGATCTCGGTGTAGTCGAACGGCGCCTTGCCGCGCAGCATCTCGACGGCCTCGATGACCTCCAGCGAGTTGCCGATGGTGTTGCCGAGCGGCTGGTCCATGTCGGTCAGCAGCGCGACGACCTTCTTCTTCATCTCCTTGCCAATGCCGATCATCGTCTTCGCGAGCGTGCGCGCGTCGTCGAGCGTCTTCATGAACGCGCCGCTGCCGACCTTCACGTCGAGCACCAGCGCGTCGATGCCTTCGGCCATCTTCTTGCTCATGATGGACGACGCGATGAGCGGAATGCAGTCGACCGTCGCGGTCACGTCGCGCAGCGCGTAGAGCTTCTTGTCGGCCGGCGCGAGCGTCGCCGTCTGGCCGATGAGGCAACAGCCGACGTCCTTCACCAGCCGCCGGTAGTCAGCGACGGACAGGTCGACGCGGAAGCCGGGGATCGACTCGAGCTTGTCCAACGTGCCGCCGGTGTGGCCAAGGCCGCGACCGGAGATCATCGGCACCGGCACGCCGCACGCCGCCGCCAACGGAGCGAGCGACAACGACACCTTGTCACCCACGCCGCCCGTCGAGTGTTTGTCGACCTTGATGCCCGTGGTCTCCGAGAGGTCGAGCACCTCGCCGCTCTCGAGCATCGCGCGCGTCCACGCGCCCAGCTCGACGGCGTTCAAGCCGCGGAAGAAGACGGCCATGCACATGGCGCTCATCTGGTAGTCGGTGACGTCGCCCTTCGTGTAGGCGTCGATGAAGGCGCGGATGTCGCGACCGTCCAGCACGTGGCCGTCACGCTTCGCCTTGATGAGTTCGTAAGCACGCATGCGCGGCAAGCTATGCGCGAGCGCCCACGGCGGCCACTTCTGAGGCATGTTCCGCCGCCATGAGGACGCTGCGACTGGCGGTGGTGATGGCCCTCGCGCTGGCCGGCTGCCGGTGCACCGAGCGTCGCGACGGCGCGCCGCGCGGCCAGGTCGTGGGCCTCGTTACCGACGTCGGCGGGCGTGGAGACCAGTCCTTCAACGACTCGGCGCTGCGCGGGCTGGAAGCCTGGGCCGCAGGCATGAAGTCGGTCGACGGGAAGTACGTGGCGCTGACCGACCGCGACGTGCCGCCGGAGCTCGCCGCGCGCGTGCAGCCGTTGGGCATCAAGCCCGTCGTGGTGCAGAGCAAGGCGCAGGAAGACTACGAGCCCAACCTGCAGCTCATCGTCGACTCGGGCGCCGATCTCATCATCGGAGTGGGCTTCATGCTGGAGAACTCCGTCGAGGCCGTCGCGAAGGAGAACCCGCAGTCGAAGTTCCTCCTCATCGATTCGCCGGTGCTCGACGCCAAGGGTCAGCCGGCGCCGCTGCCCAACGTGCGCACGGTGGTCTTCAAAGAAGAAGAAGGCGGCTTCCTCGTCGGCGCGCTCGCTGGCCTGGTGGCGAAAGAGAAGGTCGGCTTCGTGGGTGGCATGGAGATTCCGCTCATCCAGAAGTTCGAGGCGGGCTTCCGCGCCGGCGTGAAGACGACGAACCCGAAGGCCGAGGTGTTGATTCAGTACACCGGCACCTTCGACAACGTGGCGCACGGCAAGCAGGCCGCGCAGGACCTCGTCGCCAAGGGCTGCGAGGTCATCTTTCACGCGGCCGGCAGCGACGGGAACGGCGTGATTCAGGCGGTGAAAGAAGCGCGCGCGGCGGGTCGCGAGGTGTTCGTCATCGGCGTCGATTCAGACCAGTCGCACCTCGCGCCTGACGCGGTGCTGACGTCGATGGTGAAGCGCGTGGACCTCGCGGTGTGGCTGGCGGCGAGCGACCTGAAGGCCGGCACCTTCGCCGCCGGCGACTCGTCGATGGGCCTGAAGGAAGGCGGCGTGACGTATGCGCC
>CAYWON010000313.1:0-4460 GCA_964459885.1 uncultured Archangium sp. | reverse complement strand
CGCATCATCGCTGGCTCGCTCATCGTGGGCCTCGTCGAGCCGATGGACGTCGCGGTGCTGCTCCGCGTGTTGAACCCCGAGCGCCACGGCTGGCGTTGCCGCGAAGACGTGTGGGCCAGCGAGACGATGGTGGGCCTACGGTGCACGCACGGCGACGGTTCGCCGCTGACGGTGGACGAGACGGTCGCTGCGACGGACCTGTTGGGCTTGCCGAGTGGTGTGCGCTTCATCGAAGCGAACCGCGTGGCCACGGCGCAGCGTGTGCCGAACGACCCGTCGTGGACTCAGCAGTGGCACTACCGCGCGATGGGCCTGCCCGCCGCGTGGGACGTGTCGACCGGCTCGAGCGACGTGGTGGTCGCCGTGTTGGACACCGGCATCAGCAACCACCCGGACCTCGTCGGCAATCTCCTCCCCGGCATCGACCTCATCTCGGACCTCGAGACGGCGGCCGATGGGAACGGTCGCGACGACGACGCGACTGACGTGCTGGGCAATGAAGACCCGCGCGCGGACGGCTCGTCGTGGCACGGCACGCACGTGGCCGGCACCATCGCCGCGATGTCAGACAACGGCGTGGGCGTGGCAGGTGTGGCGTGGAACGCGCGCGTCGTCGCGGTGCGCGTGCTGGGTCGTGGTGGTGGTTCGAACCTCGACATCGTGGCGGGCATCACCTGGGCCAGCGGCGCCACGGTGCCGGGCAGTCGGACGAATACGCGGCCGGCGAACGTCGTGAACATGAGCCTCGGTGGTGATGGCGCGGCGTCGCAGGCGTACCAGACGGCCATCGACGCGGCGGTGGCGCGCGGCGTCGTCGTGGTGGTCGCCGCAGGAAATGAAGATGAGAACACGGCCAACAAGACGCCGTGCAACCAGGCCAACGTCATCTGCGTCGGCGCGACCGACTTGCGCGGCAAGGCGACGGGCTACACGAACTTCGGCAGCGAGGTGACCATCTCGGCGCCGGGTGGTGCGACCGACCGCGATGACGACGGCGACGGCAAGCCCGACGGCGTGTTGTCGACGATTGGCGGAGGCGGCTACTCGCGGATGCAGGGCACCAGTATGGCGACGCCGCACGTCGCGGGCCTCGTGGCGCTGATGAAGTCGATGCGCCCGACGATGACGCACGCGCAGGTGCGTGACGCGCTGGTGGCGTCGGCGACGCCCATCTCGAACTGCGCGACGGCATGCGGCAAGGGCATCGTCGACGCGGCGCGCGTGATGGCCGGCTTGAGCGCCATGAGCAGCGGCGGCCGCTTGTCTGTCAGCGCGACGTCGGTGGTCTTGACCGAGAACGACAACGAGGCGCAGGTGCGGTTGAGCAACGTGGGTACGGGCCCGCTGGTGGTGTCCTTCGTCGGGCCGGCTGGGCAAGCCGAGAAGACCCTGTGGACCGCGTCGGCCTACCCGTTGCCGCTGTCGGCCGGCGCATCGGAGACGGTGAAGTTGTCGTGGAGCGGCGGCTTCGCGAGCGACGTCGATGTGCCGATGAAGTTCCGCAGCGCTGCCGGTGACGTGGAGTGTGTACTGCGCGTGCGCAAGCCGCGGCCGACTCCGCGTACTGAGGTGATGCTCGCCTGGTTCGCAAACGGGAAGTGGAACTACACGGCTCGCTCGTTCGCGTTCAGTGATGGCAGCTACCACCTGCGCAACGTCGCACCGGGCGACTACTACCTCGTCGCCTTCGCCGACGACGACGGTGACGGCTTGTACGAAGACGGCGAGAGCGTGGGTATGTGGCCCAACCTTGAGAACCCCGCTGTTCTCAGCATTGCGTCGGGGACCAACCTCGAGTGGCGGGACTTCACCGTCGCGCCGACCACGCCAGTCACCACCATCGGCGGTGCGTGCCAGACCGAGGCGCAGTGCAGCGCTGGCGAGTTCTGCGCGACGAATCTTCCCGGTGGTTCGTGCAGCAAGTCGTGCGCGACGGAGTCGTGCGGCGCGGGTGCGGTGTGTCTGACGTTCTCGAGCGGCACGAAGTACTGCGTCGCGCCGTGTGCCAATCCGGGCAGTCGTGACACCTGCCGCGCGGGGTACGTGTGTACGGCGTTGACGTCGGGCAACGGTGGCGTCTGCCTTGAGCCGTGACACGCCGTGGAACAGCGGCGAGGACGTCGAGCGCGCGTCGTGTTGGCGCTGAGGTCCGGCGCGTCCCGTGACCGCAGGGGGAAACAGCGGCCTGAAGGGGCCGTGTTGCTGGGGCCTGGTGAAGCGCGTCGCGAAACCGGCCCTCGGCACGCCGCAAGGTTGGCCAGTTCTGTTGCTGGGCGTGACCGCGTACGCGCCACTTCGGCCGACAGGTGGTGCGACTTCGTCGCGAGATCGCGGGCCACGGCGGTGACGAACTCGAGGTGTGCAACCGACCTTGAAAGGCCACCGCATTGACCGCTCGCACCAGCCCTTGCGGTGCGGCCCGGTGACGCCGTCGTCGCGCCTGCGCTATGGGCGCGCGCATGCAGTCGTACGACGTCATCGTGGTGGGCCTGGGCCACGCCGGGTGTGAAGCAGCGCTGGCGTGCGCGCGCATGGGTCTCTCGACGCTGGGCCTCACGTTGCGCGCGAGCGGCATCGCGGTGATGAGCTGCAACCCGGCCATCGGTGGCACGGCGAAGGGCCACCTCGTGCGCGAGCTCGACGCGCTGGGTGGCGAGATGGGCTTCGCCGCCGACCGAGCCGGCACGCACTTCGTCACGTTGAACGCATCGAAGGGCCCGGCGGTGCGCGCGACGCGCGTGCTGTGCGAGCGCGAGGCCTACTCAGCGCAGATGCAGCAGACCATCGCGTCGCAGCTGAACCTCACGGTGCTCGAAGGTGAGTGCGCGGCGCTGCTGACCGACGGTGTTCCACAGCGGGTCATCGGCGTGCGTTTGGCGAGTGGAGAAGAAGTGTCGGCGCGCGCGGTGGTGGTGACGACGGGCACGTTCCTGCAGGCGCTGATGCACGTGGGCGACGAGAAGTCGGTCGGCGGTCGTCTCGGCGACGCGGCGGCGACGGGGCTCTCGCACTCGTTGCGCGCGTTGGGCTTCACGTTGGGTCGCTTCAAGACGGGGACGCCGGCGCGGCTGGAGCGGGACTCCATCGACTGGGCGCGGTGCGAGCTGCAGCCAGGCGAAGCGAAGCCGCGACCGTTCTCGCTGCGCACGCCACGAGCGCCCTTCCCGCTCCGCCCGCACGTGGACTGCTTCATCACGCACACCACGCCGCGCACGCACGAGATCCTTCGAGCGAACCTGCACGCGTCGCCGTTGTTCCAGGGGCAGATCGTCGGGCGCGGCCCGCGCTACTGCCCGTCGCTGGAAGACAAGGTGGTGCGCTTCGCTGACAAGCCGCGACACACCATCTTCCTCGAGCCCGAGGGCCCGACGTCGAAGCTCGTCTACCCGGCGGGCTTGTCGACGAGCATGCCGGCGGAAGTGCAGCTGGCATTCCTGCGCAGCATTCCTGGGCTTGAAGACGTGAAGGTGGCGCGCTTCGGGTACGCGGTTGAGTACGACTACTCGCCGCCGACGCAGCTGCACGCGACGCTCGAGACGAAGCGCGTGGGTGGGCTCTTCTTCGCGGGGCAGTTGAACGGCACGTCGGGCTACGAGGAAGCGGCGTTCCAGGGGCTGATGGCGGGCATCAATGCGGGGCTGCAGGTGCGCGGCGCTGAGCCGTTGGTTCTTGGGCGGCACGAAGCGCACGGCGCGGTGCTGTTGAACGAGCTGATCACGCGCGGCGTCGACGAGCCGTTCCGCATGTTGACGAGCCGGAGTGAACATCGCCTGGTGCTGCGCGAAGGCAACGCGGAGTACCGGCTGCGTGGCCACGGCGCGCGCGTGGGGTTGGTCGCTCCGGTGGATGCCGAGAAGACGTCGCTGCGAGCGCAGCAGATTCGCGACGAGCTGAAGCGACTTGAGGGGGCGCGCTTGTTGACGAAGCTACGTCGGCCGGACGTGAGCTACGCAGCGCTCGCGGAGGAAGATGTCGCGCGGCCGGTGCTCGACGAAGAGGTGACGGCGGAGGTCGAGGTGGAGGCGAAGTACGCGGGCTACGTGAAGCAGGCGAACGCGGCGTGGACGCGGAAGGGCGACGTGCACGACGCGTGGAAGATCCCGGCTGGGTTTCGATTTGAGACCGTGCGCGGGTTGTCGAAAGAAGCCGTGGAGAAGCTGCAGCACGCGCAGCCGGACACCGTGGGGAACGCACGGCGCATTCCCGGGCTGACGCCGGCGGCGATGAGCCTGTTGTTGGTCGCGCTCCGTCGCCACGACACTGCGTGACCGTCCCCCTCTCCCTGCGACAGCGGGGGGAGGGTTGGGGTGAGGGGCCAGCTCCTCGCTGAGAACTCCTCGCTGAGAACTCCTCGCTGAGAACGCCTCGCTGAGAACGCCTCGCTGAGAACGCCTCGCTGAGAACTCCTCGCTGAGAACTCCTCGCTGAGAACTCCTCGCTGAGAACTCCTCGCTGAGAAC
>CAYWON010000312.1:0-4476 GCA_964459885.1 uncultured Archangium sp. | reverse complement strand
TGGGCCACGCGGCTCGCCAACGGCCCCACGTTCGCGCTGGGCATGACGAAAGAGCTGCTGAACGCCGAGCTGAGCCAGGACCTCTGGAACGCGCTCGAGAACGAAGCGCGCGCGCAGGCGGTGTGCATGCAGACGCAGGACTTCCGCGAGGCCTACGACGCGTTCTCGAACAAGCGCCCGCCCAACTTCCAGGGGAAGTGAGCCATGTCTGCTTCGTTTCTGACGCCGTCACACCTGGAGCTGCGAGCCCGCGCGCGCGCCGCGTTCACGTCGATGGAACCGCAGGGCCACATCAGCGACGCGCAGCTGCGCGACGAGGTCGCGCGCCTGGGCTTCTACCCGTACCTCGTGCCCGCCTCGCACGGCGGGGTGTCGCGACACGTCGACGTGCTCTCGCTGTGCGTGCTGCGCGAAGAGCTGGCGTACCGCAACGCCGCCGCCGACTCGTTGTTCGCGGTGCAGGGCCTCGGCAGCCACCCGGTGCTGCTCGCCGGCAGCGATGCGCAGAAGCAGCAACACCTGACGCGCGTGGCGAGAGGCGAAGCGCTGTTCGCGTTCGCGCTGACGGAAGCCGACGCCGGCAGCGACGTGGCGAACCTGTCGACGCGCGCCGAGAAGACCGCGACCGGCTGGAAGCTGACCGGCGCCAAGAAGTTCATCAGCAACGCCGGCGTCGCCAGCCACTACACGGTGTTCGCGCGCACGGGCGCGGGCCCCAAGGGCATCTCGGCGTTCCTCGTCGCGGCGTCGGCGAAGGGCTTCCGCGTGAGCAAGCAGATGGAGCTCATGGGTGAGCACCCCATCGGCGAGCTGGTGCTGGACGGCGTCGACGGCGAGCTGCTCGGCGACGAAGGCGCGGGCATGAAGCTGGCGCTGGCCACGCTGGACATCTTCCGCAGCACGGTGGGCGCAGCGGCGGTGGGCATGGCGCGGCGCGCGTTAGACGAGGCGCTCTCGTATTCCAAGTCGCGAAAGCAGTTCGGCGCGCCGCTGGCCGAGCTCTCAGCCGTGCAGGCGTTGTTGGCCGACAGCGCCGTGGAGCTCGAGGCCTCGCGGCTGCTCGTGCATCAGGCCGCGCTGACCAAGGATCAGGGCCAGGCGCGCGTCACGTATGAAGCGGCGGTAGCCAAGCTGTTCAGCACCGAGGCCGCGCAGCGCATCATCGATCGCTGCCTGCAGGTGCACGGCGGCAACGGCGTGGTGAAGGGCGCGGCCGTCGAGCGGCTGTACCGCGACGTGCGCGCGCTGCGCATCTACGAAGGCGCGAGCGAAGTGCAGCGGCTGGTCATCGCGAGGCACCTGCTGGGCTGACGCATGGAGCGCTACGAGCCGTACATCTCGCTCGGGCTGGCGCTGCTCGCGGGGCTGCTGGTCGGCCTCGAGCGCGAGCAGTCGCGCCCGCCAGAAGAAGAAGACACCGGCTTCTTCGGCGGCATCCGCACCTACCCCATCATCGCGTTGCTCGGCGCGATGGGGGCGCTGCTGCACCGCTCGGTGGGGCCTGTGCCGCTGGCGCTCGGTGGCCTCGGCGTCGTCATGCTGACCGGCATCAGCTACTTCCGCGACTCCGCGAAGGGCCGCAGCGGCATCACCAGCGAGGCGAGCGCGCTGCTGACGTTCTTGCTCGGTGCGTTCGCCGTGGCCGACAGCGTCGTCGACTCCATTCACACCCGCGCCTTCATCGTCGCGGCGGTCGCCGTGGCCTCGACGCTGCTGCTCTCGGCGCGCACCGAGCTGCGCGCGTTGACCTCGAAGCTGTCGCGCGAAGACGTGCTGGCGACGCTCAAGTTCATGGTGGTCGCCGTGGTGGTGCTGCCGCTGCTGCCCAACGAAGACCTCGGGCCGTGGGGCGCGCTGAACCCGTTCCGCGTGGGCGTCATGGTGACGATGATCGCCGGCGTGAACTTCGTCGGCTACGCGGCCATGCGCTGGCTCGGCGCGGGCCGCGGCATGTTGCTGACGGGCGCGGTCGGCGGCGTGGCGTCGAGCACCGCGGTGACGCTGGCGGCTGCGGCGCGCGCGAAAGAGACGCCCGAGCTGGCCAGGCTGAGCGCCCTGTCGGTCATCGTCGCCTCGACCGTGATGTTCGTGCGCCTGCTGGCGCTGCTGTGGGTGACCGAGCCCAGCCTCGGGCGCACGCTGCTCGTCCCCATGCTGGTGATGGCGGCTGTCTCATCGGGCTTCGTCCTCTTCTTCTATCTGCGCGCGCGCAACGGCCAGTCGACGGTGGGCGACGTCAAGCTGTCGAACCCGTTCGAGCTGACGTCGGCCTTCAAGTTCGGCGCGTTCTTCATCGTGGTGCTCATCGTCGCGCGCTGGGCGCAGCAGACGTTTGGCGCGGGTGGCGCGTACGTGACGGGCCTGCTGGCCGGCACCACCGACGTCGACGCCATCTCGCTGTCGATGGCCAACCAGCTCAAGTCGAACGCCGTCGAGCTGCCCGTCGCCGCGCTCACCGTGGTCATCGCCACCGCGAGCAACACGGTCGTGAAGGCGGGCCTGTCGCTGGTGCTGGGCGGCAAGGTCATGGGGTTGCGCGTCGTCACCGCCTTCGGCGTCACGCTGATCGCCGGCCTGGTGACCGTGCTGCTGGTGCGTTGAAGGAGACGACGAAGATTCCTTCTCCTCCTGCCAGCGGTGGTCCGTACACAGGCCAGGTGCTTTCGCTCGATTCGTCTTTCGTGCGGGCGCTGCGTCAGAGGGACGCGGCTGCCTTTGAAGCGCTCGTGCGGGCATTCGTGCCGCGAGTGAGGCGTCTGGCCATGCAGTTCTTCCGCAGCCCCTTCGAGCAGGAAGACGCCGTGCAAGAGGCCTTCGCCCACCTGTACGCACACCTCGACGCCGTCGACCCGCTGCGCGCTGAGTCGTTGCCCGGTTGGGTCGTCACCACGGCGCGCAACCGCATGTTGGACCTCGCGCGTCAGCGTCGCCCGGAGCAGCACATCGAGCTGACGGAGTTCGATGGCGGTGAAGAAGACGCACGCGGACCGGAACTGGTGGCGAGCGAAGAGCTCAAGACGGTGCTGGCGCGCTTTGAAGAGAAGCTGTCGGCCAAGCACCGCTCGTACTTCCACGCGGTCTTCGTCGACGGGCTCGACTGGGAAGACGCGCGCGTCGCGCTGGGCCTGTCGCGGCTGCGCACGAAGTACCTCAAGTCGGTGTTGCTCAAGCGCCTGCAGAAGCACGGCCCATTGCTCGAGCTGCTGGGGAAAGAGCGCGCGTCATGAGCCACGTCGAGTCACTGATTCCCCGTGTTCTGACCGGCGAGCTGCTGGCGCCGAAGGACGACGAGGCGTTCCGCGCGCACCTGCGGAGCTGCGAGGCGTGCCGTCAGAAGTACGACGAGGCGTTGACGGTGCTGCGATTGGCGCGCGGTGACGTGCGCAGCGTCGCGCCCGGCGAGGTGCAGCGGCTGACGGCGCGCGCGGCGTGGCTGGCGAAGCCCCCTGCCCCGCTGCGGGCGTTTGATTGGCGCTTCGCGTTCGTCGGCGCCGCGCTGGCGACCGCCGCCGTGCTGATGCTGCTGCTCTGGCCGCGCACGCCCGTGGGCACCGTGTTGGTCGCCGGCAAGGGCCTGATGCTCGACGGCGTGCTCGTGGGCAAAGACGCGGTCATCTACGAAGACACCGTCATCACCACCGAGCGCGAAGACGCCGCGATCCTGTTGAGCAGCGCGAAGGGCCGACGTGGCCTGCTGCTGCGACCCAACACGAAGCTGCGCGCGTCGACCGCCGATGACGTCACCCTGCAGACAGGGCGCGTGCGCGTGCAGTCAGCGAAGCCCGGAGCGCCGTTCGTGGTGCGCGCGGCTGACGGGCGCGTCGTCCAGTCAGCGCCAGGCACGTTCGCCGTCGAGACGAAGCCCACGGGCGCGTTGGTGGCGGTGCATCAAGGCACGGTGAACGTGACGGCAGCCGGCGGCGCGGTCGAAGTGAAGGACGGCTTCGAGAGCGAGCTGACGAACGGCACGCCGTCGACGCCGAAGGTGGCCAGCGCCACCGCGCTCATCGAAGACCGCGGTGACGGCTCGGTGTGGGACGCCATTCTGCGGTTCTTGAAGCAGCTGGTGGACGCCATCGCCCGCGCGCTCGCCGGCGACTGACGAGCGCCAGTCGATTCCTTTCGAAATCGGGGAACACCCCGGCAATGGGCGGGTTCTGTGTGCGTAGTTGATATCAAATAGATATCAACCCGATGGAGACCCCGTCGTGCCGCAGGAGGAGGAACGCACATGAAAGAGGTACAGAAGACGTCGATGCCCGGCGTGGCGATGTTGGCGGTGTTGCTGCTGGGCTTCCTGGTGAACGGAGTGGCCTTCGTGGGCGGCGCCGCGTCGCAGACGCCGGTGCTCATCATCGCCTCGCTGCTGATGGGCACCGTGCTCATGGTGCTCGCCTTCGGCTTCACGATGCTTGAGCCCAATCAGGCGGCGGTCTTGAGCTTCTTCGGCAAGTACGTCGGCACCATCAAGGAACA
>CAYWON010000311.1:4287-4497 GCA_964459885.1 uncultured Archangium sp. | reverse complement strand
TCGTCACCGGAGCCGGAATTCGTGTCGGTCGCGCCATCGCGCTCAAGTTGGGCGACGCCGGGTTCGATCTCGTACTGCACGTGAACCGGTCGGTCGACGGCGCGCGTGACGTGGCGAAGGCGCTGACGGACATGGGTCGCAAGGCCACCATCGCCCAGGTCGATCTCTCGCAGCCCGATGGCGCCACGAAGCTGGCGGCCGCAGTCGGCC
>CAYWON010000311.1:2062-4277 GCA_964459885.1 uncultured Archangium sp. | reverse complement strand
ACGTGCTCGTCAACAGCGCCGCGGCGTACGCCCACGCGAACTTCGGCGACATCACCGCAGCGCAGCTCGATCACATGTACGCGGTGAACGTGCGCGCGCCTTTTCTGCTGACGCAGGCCCTGGTGCCCGCGTTGAAGGGTGGGGCCATCGTCAACATCACCGACATGGCCGTGAGCCACGCGTACACGCCGACGCACTTCTTCTCGCACTACCTCGCGACGAAGGCCGCGCTCGATCAGCTGACGCGCGCGTGGGCGCTGGAGCTGGGCCCCGACATTCGCGTGAACGCCGTGGCGCCCGGGCCGGTGGCGATGGCGGCCGAGACCAACGCCGCGCAGCGTGACGACATGCTCAAGCGCATTCCGCTTCGCAGAGAAGGCAGCCCGAACGACGTCGCGCAGGCCGTCGTCTTTCTCGCGACCGCGCCGTACATCACGGGTCAGACCCTCAGGGTCGACGGAGGTCTCAGCGTCTCATGAAGCGCCCACTCGACAGGCTCTCTCTGCGCGGCATGCGCTTCGACTGCATCGTCGGTCTCTTCGACTTCGAGCGGAACACGCCGCAGCCGGTCGAGCTCGACGTCACGCTGTACTTCGACACGCGCGAAGCGGCGCACCGCGGGAAGTTGGCCGACACCGTCGACTACGCGCGGCTGCTGGGTGAGCTGCGCTTCATCCTCACCGCCAGCCGGTTCCGGTTGATCGAGTCGGCCGCCGAAGCGGTCGCCGCGTGGATCTTGATGCCGCCTTCCGCTGACGTGCCGCGGCCGCAGGTAGAAGAGGTCGACGTGCGCTTGTCGAAGCTCGTGGCGCTCTCGGGCAAGGCGGTGCCGACGCTGGAGATCCACCGTGGGCGCGAGGACTTTCCCGCGAACACCGAGACCAAGAGCTTCGGCTACGTCGACATCGTGTTCGAGACGAAGGAGTGCGGCGTGTACCGCGAACGGCTCTACCCGCGCACGGTGTTGCCGACGCACGTTCACCAGCACCTCGACGAGTCGGAGCTGGTGCTGGGCGGAGGACTGCTGCTTCAAGGGCAGCCGGTGGAGCCGGGTCTGGCGCACGTGTGGCCGAAGGGCTTCGCGCACCGGTACGAGAACGTCACCGACATCGAGCAGAGCTTCCTGTGCATCGACCGGCCGGCCTTCATCCCCACCGACGAGGTGGAGGTCGACCTGCCCACCGTTCAGCTCACCCGGCCGGAGCCAGTCCGTTTCTTCTGACGCGGGGCGGTGCTAGGGGCCGCAGCCGTCATGAAGATGTTGCTCTCTGTTGATTTCCATTTCAGCGCCGCGCACCAGCTCCCGTTCTACGACGGGCCGTGCAAGCGGCTTCACGGCCACAACTACGTCCTGCAGGTCACGCTCGCCGGTCGCCCCTCACCGAAGGACGGCATGATCCGCGACTTCGACGAGGTGAAGAAGACGGTGTGGGACCAGGTGATGACGAAGGTCGATCACTATTACCTCAACGACATCGTCGAGAACCCCACGGCCGAGAACCTCGTGGTGTGGATGTGGGATCGCCTCGAGCCGCTCGTGCCGGGCCTCGAAGAGCTCAAGCTGTGGGAGACGCCGGAGTACTGCGTCACGTACCGCAAGTGACGAAGCGTCGGCCGCCAGCGAAGTCGGGCATCGATCGTCGCGCCATGGAGCGCGCGGTCGCCGATTTCCTGCGGGCGGCCGGGCTCGATCTCGAAGACGCCAACCTCACCGAGACGCCGCAGCGCGTGACCGCGGCGTGGGCCGACGAGTTCCTCACCGGCTACGCGCAGACCCCCGCTGAGGCGCTCGCTGATCGGTTCCCGGTGACGCGGAAGGCTGATCGCGAGCTGGTGGTGGTGACCAACCTCCACTTCAGGTCGATGTGTCCGCACCACCTGATGCCGTACTCGGGCGTGGCGCACCTCGCCTACGTGCCGACGCGTGAAGTGGTCGGCTTTGGTCGGCTGTCGGCGCTGATCGACGTGTTCGCGCACCGGCTCGTGTTGCAGGAAGAGCTGGCGCGGCAGGTCGCCGACGCGCTCATGAAGGAGCTCGGCAGCTCGGGCGCCGCGTGCCTCATTCGCGCCGAGCAGACGTGCTTCCGGTTGCGCGGGGAAGAGCAGCACGCGGCGGTGACGTTCTCAGAAGCGTACGAAGGGCTGCTCAAGAAGCCCGCGTTGCGCACCGAGCTGTGGGCGCGGCTCGGCGCGGCTGAGAAGACAGCTCGCTGAC
>CAYWON010000311.1:0-1962 GCA_964459885.1 uncultured Archangium sp. | reverse complement strand
CACGCGCCGCAGCTACGGCCACGACGAGTCGGATCAAGGCGATTTCCTGCCGGCCCTCGTCGTCTTCCCGAAGACGGCCGCCGAGGTTCAGCAGGTCGTCCGCGCGTGCGTGAAGCACCGTGTGCCGCTGACCCCCGCCGGCGCGCGCAGCGGGAAGAGCGGCGGGGTGCTGCCAATCCACGGCGGCGTCTCGGTCTCGCTCGAGCGCCTCAACCGCATCGTCGCCATCAACCGCGAAGATCTCACCGCGGTCGTCCAGCCCGGCGTCATCCTTGGCGACTTCCAGCGCGCCGTTGAAGAAGCGGGCCTCTTCTATCCACCCGATCCCAACTCTGCGCCGCTCTGCACGCTCGGCGGCAACGTCGCCTGCAACGCCGGCGGCCCGAGCGCGCTGAAGTACGGCGTCACGCGTGACTACGTGCTGGGCCTCGAGTGGGTGCTGCCCGACGGCGAGCTGGTGCGTGTCGGCCGCCAGACCATCAAGGGCGTCGCTGGCTACGATCTCGTCGGGCTCTTCGTCGGCTCCGAAGGCACGCTGGGCATCGCCACCGAGATCACCGTGAAGCTGCTCCCGCGGCCGCCGGTGGTGATGACCGCGCTCCTCCCGTTCCCCGACGTGCAGCGCGCGGCGCTCGCGGTGAACGCCATTCTCCAGGGCGGCCTCTTGCCGAAGTGCCTCGAGCTGCTCGACGACGTCGCGCTGCGCGCCGTCAAGGGGCAGGGCGTGCCGTTTCACGAAGCCGCGGGCGCCGTCATCATCGCCGAGCTCGACGGCACCACCGACGAAGGCGTCTTCGCCGAGCTCAACCTGCTCGCGGGCATCGCCAGCCGTCACGGCAGCCTCGACGCGCAGCTCGCCGTCGATCGCGATCAACGCGAGCGCATCTGGGCCACGCGCCGCGCCGTCTCACCCGCGCTGCGAGCGCTCGAGAAGTTCAAGTTCAGCGAAGACATCGTGGTGCCGCGCTCAAAAGTCCCCGAGGCGATCGCCCGCTTCAAGGCCATCGGCGACGCGCTCAAGTTGACGGTCGCCACCTACGGCCATGTCGGCGACGGCAACCTCCACACCAACGTCCTGTACCCGGGGCCCCAGCACCGTTCGCGCGTCGACGAGGCGCTCGCGCAGATCATGCGTGTCACCGTGGAATTGGGCGGCACAATTTCCGGCGAGCACGGCGTCGGCTTGTCGAAAAAGCAGTTCCTGCACCTCGAGCAATCGCCCGCACTCATTGAGTTGCAACGTCGGCTCAAGGTCCATTTCGACCCGCAAGTCATCCTCAACCCGGGGAAGGTCTTCCCCGATGGAGAAAATACGTAGTCGTTCCAGTGGCTTGCTGGGCCGTTAACGGCGGCACCGGGCTTGCTCAACAAAAGAGCGTCACCAACCAGACCAACGGGGAGGTCGCTCTTGAACTTCTACGAAACCGACGCAGCTGAAGCGCATCTCTTGGGCACGAAGAAGTCGAAGCAAGCGCGCTTCGGCGATGAGGAGCTGCCCATGCGAAGCACTGAACGCGATGGAATTTCCACCTACCTGCGCAGCCTCGGCGGTCACAAGCAGCTGACCCGCGAAGAGGAATACGAGCTGTCGAAGCGTGCACGGAAGGGTGACGAGGCCGCGCGGCGCCTGCTGGCGACGTCGAACCTGCCCTTCGTGGTGGCGGTGGCGCGCAAGTTCGCGAGCCGCGGCGCCCGCCTCGACGACCTCATTCAGGAAGGCAACGTCGGCCTGATGAAGGCCATCGAGCACTTCGACTCGAAGAAGAACGTGCGCTTCGCCACCTACGCCGTGTGGTGGATCCGCGCGTACATCACGCGCTACCTGAAGGACAACCGCAGCCAGGTGCGCGGTGGCGAGCACGAGCGCATCAGCATGAGCGACTTCTCGCTCGACGCGCCCATGGGTGAAGAGGACGACAGCACCTACATGGATCGCCTCGAGGACGGCGCGGCGACGCCCGA
>CAYWON010000310.1:0-4515 GCA_964459885.1 uncultured Archangium sp. | reverse complement strand
CGCCCACCACCACGTAGTGGTTCGCGGTCGCCATCGGGCCGCCCGGCGTGAACTCGCCGAAGAGCGTCTCCGACTGCGAGAAGTCGATGGTGGTGCAGCCGACGCCGCCGCCGGTGCTGCCCGTGCCGCTGCCGGTCGTCGCCGAGCCGCCGCCCGTGGTGCCCGTACCGCCGCCGGTCGTACCCGCGCCGCCACCCGTCGTGCCCGCGCCGCCGCCCATGCCGTTGGCCGCGCACGCGCCCGCGACACACACGTTGGTGCCGGTGCACGCTTCGCACGACGCGCCGAGGCGACCGCACTGATCCTTCGAGAACTCGGTCACGCACTGACCGCTGGCGTCACAGCAGCCGCCACAGTTCGTCGGGCCGCACTCGCCGGGGTTACCGCAATACATCAAGCCGACGGACAGGAGCCCGACAGCGACAACAGGAACGAAAGAGCGCTCATGAGGGCGCGGCTGCTACCAGATCGTTGCAGCTCAAGGAAATGGGTAGCCCCTCGATTCATCGACTCGTAGTAAACGAGACGTCATGCGGCGGCTGACCCTCACGCTCGCGCTGTTTCTCTCGACGATCGCTCTGGCCGAGACGCCGGAGACCGTCGAAGAAGATCGCGCGCCGTTCGAGGTCGAAGAGAAGAACCGCATCAGCGTCAGCGTCGCCCACCACTTCGCGCGCGCCGAAGCGCTTGAGCGGCTCGGCTACCTGCTCGACTACTGGAAGCGCGCGTTCGACATCCGCTCCGAGTGGCGCGGCAACCGCGTGTTCCTCTCGGGCTCGATCTTCGGGCTGCGCGTGCGCGCCGAGCTGAGCGTCACTGAAGACTCCGTCGTCGCCGTCGCCGCCGATCCCGGCTGGCCGTGGCGTGGGCGCGCTGAGGGCTACGTCACGGGCAAGCTGAAGAAGTACATGCACCCGACCTACGACGACCCCTGATCGCACACATCGGACCACCTTCAGCGCGGCGCTCTCACCCGAGGGCCCGATCGCGCTGGAGGCGGTAAATCGGCCTCAGAAAACTCCGGCTTTACAGGTGCTTCCAGCTGATCAAGATGCGCGGCCAATGTCGGAGATGCCACGCATCTCGACGGAGGGTGTAGCGGCCGCTCCATCGAGCAACAGCCCTGAAAAGGTCCTGACGCGCTTCCACGAGCGCCTCATGGCTGAGGAGCTCACCGGCAAGGTCGCCGACGGTCAGGCCCGCGTGATGCGCGCGGTCGCCGAGGCGAAGGTCGATCTCAACCCGCACCAGCTGGAAGCCGCTGTCTTCGCGATGGACTCGCTCTCGCGCGGCGGCTGCATGCTCGCGGACGAGGTCGGCCTCGGGAAGACGATCGAAGCCGGCATCGTCATCGGTCAGCTCGCGAGCGAAGGGAAGAACCGCATCCTCGTGCTGGCGCCCGCGACGCTGCGCGCGCAGTGGCAGCAGGAGCTCAAAGAGAAGTTCGACGTCGATTCGATCGTCGTCGACGGCCGCACCGTGCGCGCCACCGGCAACGCGTTCGATCAGCCAGTGCCTGTCGTCATCGCGTCGCACCCGTTCGCGGCGTTCCGCCAGGAGCTGGTCTCGCAGATTCAGTGGGACCTCGTCGTCATCGACGAAGCGCACCGCCTCCGCAACTCGCACAAGCCCACCAACAAGATGGGCAAGGCGCTCAAGGCGGGCCTCGGCAAGGCGCCCAAGCTGCTGCTGACCGCGACGCCGCTGCAGAACGAGATGAGCGAGCTGTTCGGGCTCATGTCGCTGCTGGACGAAGCGATCCTCGGGCCTGAAGAAGCGTTCCGCGCGCACTTCCCGATTGACCCCGAGACCGGCGGTCTGACGGAGCAGTCGCAGAAAGAGATCCGCTCGCGCATCGCGCCGGTGGTGCAGCGCACGCTGCGTCGCCAGGTGCGCGAGTACGTGAAGTACACGAACCGCCGCTCGGTGGTGGAAGACTTCACGCCGCTGCCCGAAGAGCAGGCGCTCTACGACGACGTCAGCGAGTACCTCCGTCGCAACGAGTGCGCCGCGATCGAAGCGGGCAAGCGCACGCTACTGACGCTGGTGTACCGGAAGCTGCTGGCGAGCTCGACGTACGCCATCGCGCCCACGCTGCGGCGGCTCTCGGAGACGCTCGAGAACAAGCTCAAGGCGGCGAAGCTGGGTCAGGCCGCCAACGCGCTCCTGTACGAGCCGGAAGAGATCAAGGCCTTCGCCGAAGAAGCGGAGAGCTGGGAAGACGACGCCAAGCCGCGCGGCAACGTCATCGCCAACATGGAGCGCGAGGTCTGGGAGCTGCGCCGCTTCGCGGACCGCGCCGACAAGATCAAGGTGAACGCCAAGGGCGAGGCGCTCAAGCGCGCCATCGATCGCGTGTTCACGGTCGCGCGCGCGCACCAGTGGCCCGAGAAGGCCGTCATCTTCACCGAGAGCAAGCGCACGCTCGAGTACCTCGAGACGCTGCTCGGCCAGCACGGCTTCGAAGGGAAGATCTGCAAGCTCACCGGTGACGCGGGCACGCCGGAAGCGCGCCGCGAGCTGGTGCGTCAGTTCAAGGAAGAGAAGCAGATCCTCCTGATGACCGAGGCCGGCGCTGAAGGCCTCAACCTCCAGTTCTGCAACCTGCTGGTCAACTACGACCTGCCGTGGAACCCGCAGCGCGTCGAGCAGCGCATCGGGCGGTGCCACCGCTACGGCCAGCAGCGCGACGTGCTGGTGCTGAACTTCTTGAACCGCAGCAACGCGGCCGACGCGCGCCTGTACGAGCTGCTCGAGCGCAAGCTGAACCTCTTCGACGGCGTGTTCGGCGCGTCTGACGAGATCCTCGGCGCGCTCGAGAGCGGCGTCGACTTCGAGAAGCGCGTGCTCGAGATCTACCAGTCGTGCCGCATGCCCGAGGAGATCAACGCGGCCTTCGATGCGCTGCGGAAGGACCTCGAGTCGGGCATCAACCAGCGCATGATGGAGACGCGCGCCACGCTCATCGAGCGCTTCGATGGCGACGTGCGCAAGAAGCTCCGCGTCGCGGCTGACTCGGCGAAGGAAGCCGTCAGCAAGCGCAAGCTGCAGGAAAAGAACTTCACGGGCTCGGTGCTGGGCACCGCGGGCACCGGACGCCGACAGCTGGCGCTCGCCGCCAAGGAAGTCCGCGCGCGCACCAACGACGCGATGACCACGTTGGTCATCGACGGCTCCACCCTGCCCGCCAAGCTCGGCCACCTGCAAGGCAAGGAAGGCTGGTGGTACGCGTACCGCTTCGAGCTGACCGGCCTGAAGCCCGAAGAGCGCGTAGTGCACATCATCTGCACCAAGTACGGCGAGGGCTGGCGCGTGGTGCCGTGGCTCGACGCCGAGCAGATGCCGCGCGCCACCGCCCGTGAGATCGACGGCCGCACGCCGCCCCCTAACCTCCCGACGCTCGAGCACGAGAAGGCCTTGATGGCCGCGAAGGACGAGCTCACGCGCCAGGCCGAGCGCCGCAACATGCTGGAGCTCGACGCCGCGAAGGACCGCGCCGATCGCTTCGCCGAAGACTGCCTCTTCTCGCCGCGCCAGCAGATGGAGCGCGCGCGCGGCGAGTGGGAAGACGCACGCAAGCTGGTCAACGGCTTCGAAGACCCGACGGAGCGCGTGAAGGCCCGCGCTACCGCCGAGCGCCTCGAGCGCGAGTACCGCCGCAAGCTGCAGCAGCTGCGCCAGGCCGAAGACGGCAAGTACGCCGAGAAGGACCGCACGTTGGCGGCCCTGGCTCAGAAGGCGAAGGTCGTCACTGGCCGCACGTTGCTCGCCTCGTCCTATTTCTGGATCGAGTGACGAGCAGCGCGAGCCACGCCGCCGCGCCCACGCCCGTGCTGCAGCCCTGAGGTTCCGGCTGCAGGTCGGGCGTCACGCCAGCGTCGACGACCGGGACGTAGCTGCAGGCCGCTTCGGCGCAGTCAGCTTCGCAGTCGATGACCTCACCGCCAGCACACAACCCATCGCCACAGCGGCTCGCGGAGCAATCGACGGCGCACGAGGCGGACGTCTCGTCATCGGTGCACAGGCCGTCACCACACTGCGCGACGCGACCGCACAGCGTCGACGCCAGCCCGCCGTCGCACAGCTCGCCGACGAAGCGGCGCGGGTCGACGGCCATGGTGAGCTGCGGCGCGCCGACGCCTTCGATGATGAAGCCCGCGTCGGTGTAGACGAAGTCGATCCTGCAGCCCGCGTCGGTGGCGCGCGACACGCCGATGCCCGTCGACACCACCACGCCCGTCAACGCGCCGGTGGCGTCGAACAGCCCAGAGCCCGAGTTGCCGGGGAAGACCTCGCAGTTCGCGCCCAGCCGCTCGCCGGCGCTGCGCAGCACGTGACAAGCCGAGGAGACCTTCGCCGGGCCCCCGTTCGCGTAGCCCATGACGGTGACGGGCTCGCCGACGTCGGCGAGCGTCGTCGCGATGGGGACGACCTGCCCGCCGGAGATCGGCGTCGCCAGTTCGAGCATCGCGAGGTCCTGCGTGTCGCTGACCAGCACGCGCTTCACGGCGTACA
>CAYWON010000309.1:0-4557 GCA_964459885.1 uncultured Archangium sp. | reverse complement strand
GCGGCGTCGGCGGTGGCGCCGTCGACGGCCCGAGCACGAGCTGCACCGGCGGCAGCACGACATCACCTGACGCGATGAGCCGGTTGGTGAGCGTGACGGTGCGATGTTCACGGTGCGTGAACGAGAACGAGAAGACGCCCGGCTCGAGGGTGATGGCGTAGGTGCCGTCGCCGGCGGTCGTCGCGTCGTTGTTCGTGCCGCGTGAAACCGCGATGCCGCTCGAGTCGTTCGCGTCGGCGAGGGTCGCGGTGCCCGTCACGCGCGTCACCGCGCCGGGGTCGGGCTGCAAGACGAGCCGGTCGACCACGAAGCGCTCGCCGCTGCGCAGCTCGAGCGGCAGCTGCACCGGCCGGTACCCGCGACGGAACACCGCGAGCGTGACGGGCCCCACGGGGAGATCGCGCAGGAGGAACTGGCCCGTGCGGTTGGTGAAGGTCGTGCCCGTCTCGCCTTCGATGAACACGAGCGTGCCGTCGGCGGCCGGGTCGTCGGCGAGCAGCACCTCGCCTTGCACTGAAGCGTTCACGCTCAGCGCGACGTCGCCCAGCACCGTCGTCTTTCCCGGGCCCGCGCGCAGCGCCTCGAGCGTCATGGTGCGAACCAGCGCGCCCGAGCTGAAGCGCAGCGTGCCGCGCGTGGTCAAGACCGGCGAAACCTCGAAGCGGCCGTCGTCACCGGTGGTGACGTCGAGGCCCGATTCCACGAGCGTGATGTGCGCGTTGGCGGCGGGCACGCCCGTCGGCGTTCCAGCGGCAGCCACGAGCAGCCGGCCGGTGATGGTGCCGGAGCCGGGCGTCGGAGGAACCGTGGTGTCGAGACACGAACAGCAGACAACAACAGCGCACAGCGCGAGTCGTCGCATGGTGGACAGCTTGTACCACTTCAGTCTGCGAAGAACGCGTCGTCCTCAAGACCCGAGGTCGCGCGCCACACCGCGAGCGCGCTGTCCTTGAGCGACGAGTCGAGGCGGAACGCGCGTCGGGCCAGCATCGCGGCGCGGGCGTCTTGCTGGTGTTGCTGACAGCGCTCGGCGGCGATGAGCAACGCGCGGCCGGCCTCTTCAATACGACCCAGGCGCTCGAGCGCGTCGGCGAGGTCACTGAAGCGGTTGGCGCGCGCGTCGTCGCCGGCTTCGGCGATGAGCTGCCTCAGGTGTTCCACGCGCAGCTCCAGCAGCTCGACGTCACTCATGGCGCGAAGCAGGGTACACCGGGTCTTCGCATGCGCGTGGCCGAGCACGACAGAGACGTGGTGCCGTGGAGCGTCTTCTTCGCCTCGCTCGTCGCGTTCTTCGTGGCGTGGCTCGCGGGCGTCGAGTGGCTGCGGCTGGTGCTCAAGCCCGTGCCGGTGTTGGCGCTCGCGGCGTGGGTGTCACTCATGCGCACGCCGCTGGCGCGCACGGTGCTCGTGGGGCTGCTGCTCGGCGCGGTCGGCGACGTGCTGCTCGAGACAGGGAATACGGCGCACTTCCTTCCCGGGCTGGTGGCGTTCCTGCTCGGGCACGTGGCCTACGTGGTGGGCTTCGCGCGCGAAGCACCGGGCTGGCACTGGGCGCGGCTGGCGCCGTTCGTATTGCTGGTGGTGACCGTCTTGCTCGTGACGGTGCCGGGTCTGGGCGCGTTCGCAGCGCCGGTCGTCCTCTACGGCTGCGTCATCGGCTTGCTCTTGTGGCGTGCCGCGGCGCGCGTCGGCGTGACCCAACCGGCGTGGCTCGCGTGGCTGGGCCTGTGTGGCGCGGCGTTGTTCGCGGCGTCAGACGCGCTCATCGCGGTGAACCGCTTCGTGGCGCCGTTCACCGGGGCGAAGGCGGTGATTCTCGTCACCTACTGGGCGGCGCAGGCGCTGTTGACGCTGTCGGTGCGCCGGGCGTCAGTCACGGGAACAGCTTCACGAACTGCCGGTAGTGGAAGTGCGCCAGCGTGATCGCCACCGAGCCGAGCACGTGCCAGATGGCGTGGCCCTGGAAGATGTGATCGTGCGGGTCGCAGCGCAGGCCCGACGCGTCTGACGCCGAGAACGCCGCCGCCGCGGTGATGAACACGAGGCAGCCGGCGAGCCACTTGTGGTTGATGGGCGTCGGCGACGCGCGCGTGGCGAGCACCTCGGTCAGCAGCGTCAGCACGATCATCACCACCACGATGCCTTGAATCGGCAGGTGCAGCTTCGCCACCAGCACGGTGAACGCGGTGAGCGAGAAAATGGAGATGTAGAGCGTGCGGAAGAACGCTTCGGCCTTCACCTTGCCCATGCGCAGCAGGTTGAGCAGCAAGACGAGGCCGAAGAAGAAGTACATGCCCCAGAAGTCCAGCACCTGCATCACGAAGGTCACGGTCGCGTGGTACACGAGCGACGTGATGCCCACCCAGAACGCGACGGGCGCCCAGAAGCGCAGCGTTCGGTTGGCGTCTTTGCGCGTGTAGAAGAAGAGGAACGCCGCGACCACGAGGTACGCGAGGTTGCTCCAGGTGTTCGCCGGCTCGGCGATGAGGCCGCACAGCGTCTCTTCGCACCACTTCACGTTGGGCAGGCCGCCCCACTCGCGCAGCGGCGTCCACGTGCAGACGGGGTTGCTGATCTCCGGGTAGTTCGCGAAGTCGTTCGGCATGTCGGGCGCGGAACGTGGGCGGACGCGCGCGCCTCGTCAACGAAGCGTCGCACGTACATTTCCAGAGCGAGGTGAAGGGTTACGTCACTTCAGCGGCACGCCGGGGCCGAACGTCTTGCCGCCGACCTGAACGGGCGCGCCCGACGTCGCGGGGCTCACGTCTTCCGGCGCCGCGCGACCGAAGCGGTACGGCACCTCGAAGTGGAAGCCCATCGCGCCGGTGTTCCCGTCGACGAACAGCAGCGCGTCGTTGGCCGGCGCCTTGTCGAAGGTGAAGACGAAGCGCTCGGTCACCACCACCGCTTCCTTGTTCGGCAGCAGCTCGAGGATGGTGCGACCTTCTTTCACCGTGACACCTTCGGGCGGTTGCACCTTCACGAGGAAGGGCAGGTCGAGCTTCAGCACGCGCTCGATCTTCGCCACCGCGACGGCTTCGGTCTCGGTGCGTGAGAGCTCTTCCCACGTGACCTTGACGGGCGAGAGCAGGCGCGTGGTGGTGGTGGGGCCCGTCGTCGCTTCGTTCGTCTGCGGCGCGGGCGTGGAGTTGGCGCAGGAGACGGCGACGACGAGAGACAGCGCACAGAAGAGAGTCTTCATCACAGGCACACTCCGTTGACGCACGATTGACCGCTGCCACACGCGACGCACGCGACTCCGTTGGTGCCGCAGGCCGCGGTGGTGTTGCCGGCGCTGCACGTGCTGCCCGTGCGGCAGCCGTAGCAGAAGCCCGAGCGGCACACCGGCGACGCGCTGGGGTACGGGTAGTACGCGCCGTTGCCCGAAGACGTCGGGCTGCTGCACGTCTGCTGAATGGTGTTCTGCGGCATGCGGTTGCTCTGCGCCGGGCTGCCGCCACACGAGAGCGCGTCGAGCACGTCAGCCACGTGCGGCGACGACTGCCCGGTGTTCTGCACGTTCGTCTTGCTGCAGTTGTTGCCCACGTCCCACGTGTGGCGCGTGTAGCCGCGCGGCCACGGCGTGGTGGTCATGTGGCGGCCGGCGACGGCCTGGAAGATCTCCCGCGAGCCGGTCTGCCGCGAGTTCGAGAGGTACCAGAGCATCGACGCGACGGCGTTCTCGTCGATCTGCGCCAGCATGTTGGTGCCGCCGGGCCCGGAAATGGCCTCCGCCGACGTCGAGCCCGGGTAGTAGGTGCGCGAGCCGAGGTCGAAGAAGAAGAAGCCGCCGCCCTGCTTGTCTTCGAGGAAGGGCCGGTTGCGCACGGCCGCCGAGTGCCACGTCGCGTAGCCCTCGCTCCACGCCTGACCGGGGAACGTGGGGCAGCCGAGGTAGTGCGTGCCGCCTTCGTTGGGCGCGACGCCGTAGCTGGCCTGCTGCCAGTGCCCGAGCTCGTGCGCGATGGTGTAGTCGCTCCAGTAGCCCTGGTTCTGTGAGTCACCGGGCATCCAGATCTCCGACTCGTACTCGCCGCCGTACTCGCTGAAGCAGGCGCCGCACGTCCACTCGACGCCCAGCTGCAGCCACATGCGCATCGTCAGGCCCTGTCGACCCTGGTTGTTCGCGACCGAGCTGGCCCAGATGGTCTGCAGTTGGTCAAACATGTTGAGCGCGCCGGAGCCCTCGGCGGTCTCGATGGTGATGGTGCCGCCGTTGGTCTCTGACTGCACGGGCGTGGTCCACCGCCAGGTGGTCTCCTGCCCCGTCTGGCCGGGCGAGTACTCACCGGCCTGCATGAAGCCGGGGTTCGCCACTTCGTAGCGCGCGCCGAAGCCGTCGCCGCCCACCGCGATGAAGTTGAGCACGTCGGTGCCGGTGAGCGCCTGCGGCACGTCGACGGTGAAGTTGCCGTTGGCGTCGGTGACGGTGGCGCCGATGGTGCTGCTCCCGCGCGTCGACAGCACGAGCACGTTGCGCGCCGACGCCGTCGTCACCGCGCCCCAGTCGGTCGGGAAGGTGGCCGAGTTGGGGCTGCGCGTCTGGTACACCAGGCG
>CAYWON010000308.1:0-4573 GCA_964459885.1 uncultured Archangium sp. | reverse complement strand
CGTGCTGGGAATCGTCGGCCGTCGTCTTCTTCACGTCGGCACCGTACCGCTCGACCGCTCAGCTCCAGTAGCGGTGCCAGAAGGCCACCACGCGGTTCTCCTTCGTCGCGACGTAGCAAAACGTCGCGTCGTCCGGTTCGCGGCTCGAGTCTGAGTACGGCCCCCAGAGAATGTAGAGCTCGAGGCCCTGCATCGAAGCGTCGCTGCACTCGAGCTCCTCAGTGGTGCACCACGGGCGCGCCTCGCCGTTGGCTTGTGTGGCGCAGCACATCGCGTGTTCCGCGGGCCCGCGGTTCCAGACGATGGAAGGGTCACCGTGGCTGTCGACGGCACGAGACAGCATCGCGCGGTAGACCGGCTCGTTGCTCGACAGCACGTGCGCTTTGTCGAAGCTGCTGATGTCGGTGCCGATGAGCAGCGAGCGGCACGCGTCGCTTGAGCTGCAGCCGGTGGTCATCCACAACGCGGAAACGAGGAACATGGTTCGCATGGCGCCGGCCGCGGAGCACTCCGCGTGCCACTGGTGCTGCTTGCGAGGAACCGTGACGCGCGCGTCGCGGTCCTCGCGACGGCGAGTGCGACGCAGGTGTCGTGTGCTCTCAGGACTGTGACTTCTGGTCGGGCTCGGGCGCGTCGAACGGGCTGCGCAACACACCCCACAGCGACTGCGCGCGCGGTGAGTCGAAGCCATCGAGGCCGGTCGGCGCTTCCACCCAGCGCGTCGGCGGGTTCCACGTGCCGAACATGCGGTCCCACCAGGTAAAGACCGTGCCGAAGTTGCTGTCGGTGAACTGCACGTCGCGCGAGTGGTGCAGCCGGTGCGTGCGCGGCGTCGGCGTGACGAGGCAGATGAGCGCTTCCAGCCCCGGTGGCAGCTTGAACGCCGAGTGGTGCCACGCCAGCGCCAGCGTGGTGACGAGCGTGCGCAGCGCCAGCGACAACGGGTCGACGCCCAGCAGCGCCACCAGCACCGCGAAGTACGGGTACGTCACCGCGCTCTCGAGCGGGTGCCCACGAATGGCGGTGGTGGCGTCGACGTGCGCGTCGGTGTGGTGCACCCGGTGCAACCGCCACAGCAGCGGCGTGCGATGCACGAAGCGGTGCCGCACGTACTCAAAGAAGTCGATGCCCGCGAGCGCGACCAGGAAGCGCACCACGAACGGCGTGTCGAAGAGGTTGAGCAACCCGAACTGGTGCGTCGTCGCCCACGTCGACGCCACCGTTAGCAGCAGCGAGCCCGCGATGGCGGCGATGCCCGCGATGGCCGCCAGCGAGATGTTGGTGACGCCGTGGCGCAGCCGCGCGCGCCCCTTGAGCAACGGCACCAGCGGCGAGAGGCCCTCGAGCGCCAGCATCGCGAAGACCATGCCCGCCAGCGCCAGCGGGCTCAGGTCGACGAGGCGCTGCGCGTTCACGTCGCGACCCGGTCGATGAAGTGCGCCACTTCGCTGATGGCGAGCGCGCGGTCGACGTCGCGGGGGATGATGTGGAACCCGCGCTGCAAGACGACGCGCTGCGAGAACGGCAGCCGCGTCTGCAGCGCCAGCACGGCGTCCGTGTCGACGACGTGATCATTCACCGCGCCGATGACCAGCGACGGACACCCGATGCGCGCCTCGGCGTCGCGCGCCAGCCCCTGCAGCGCGAAGAGGTCGAACGCGCGCGCCAACGGGTAGCGCGGCAACACCGGCGCAGCGGCGCGAACTTCGTCGTCTTCGATGTCGGTGCCGTCTTTCTCGACCCAGCGCGGCGCGGCGTCGAACACCGGCAACCAGCGCAACGCCTTGAGCGCCGTGGGCCCGCGGCCGCGCAGCTTCACCACCGGCGCCAGCATCGCGAGGCCCGCCAGGCGACCGCGGTGTCGCGACGCGAGAATCATCCCCAACAGGGCGCCCATCGACAGGCCGACGATGACGACAGGTCGCCCCGCGCGCGCCAGCGAAGTGAAAGCGTCTTCGGCGCAGCGCAGCCAGTCGGCGTAGCCCGCGAACAACATCGCCTCGGGCGTGGTGCCGTGGCCGGGCAGGCGCGGGCAGTGCACGTGTACGCCGCGGTCGGCCAGCGCTTCACCCAGCAGGCGCAGCTCCCACGGGCTGCCGGTGAAACCGTGCAGCAACAGGGCGGAAACCGGCGCTTCGGTGAGGTGCGGGCCGAGCGTGAAGGCTTGGGTCTTCGCTTCGTCCATTCCCACGGCCATGAAGATGAGACCCTATTCGCACCGCGTCGCTTCGCGGAAACGGCTTTGCAGCACCGTGCTAGGCACGCGCCATGTCCGAAACGACGAAGCCGCCCGAAGTGCAGTTGCAGATTCAGCTCGACGACGCGGTGGCCAATGGCCAGTACGCCAACATGGCGCTGGTGAACCACACCGAGACCGAGTTCACGCTCGATTTCATCTACGTGCAGCCGCAGCAGCCGCGCGCCAAGGTCCTCTCGCGCATCATCACCAACCCCAAGCACATGAAGCGCTTGTTGCTGGCGATTCAGGACAACCTGGCCAAGTACGAGTCGAAGTTCGGCACCGTAGAAGTGACGGACCCCGGTACGCCGGTACACTGATGGCCGTGCGTCGCTTTGCTGCTGCTCTCGTCGTCGTGACGGCCTGCGTGGCCGCGGCCGGCGAGTGCGACAAGGACGGCCTGCTGCTCTTTCCGACGCCGGGCTCCGTCATCCCCACCAACGCGCAGTTCATTCTCGAAGGCACGGGCTCGGCGCAGCAGCAGGTGCAGGACCTGCTGACCTCCGACGCCATCGCGCTCGTAGCGCCGGGCTTCGACCCGATTCAGGTGAAGGCCGAGAAGGGCTTCGTCTCGCAGATGTCGCGCGTGGCGCTGCGCCTGCGACCGCTCAAGCCCATGGAGCCCAACGCCGAGTACTCGCTGGCGCTGCCGCAGTCGTTCGCGGGCATTCGCTTGCTCAACGACAAGATGGGCGACGGCACGCTGCGCTGGCTCACCGGCCGCGAGCTCGACAAGAAGGCCCCGCGCTACCGTCAGAAGCCCGCGTCGTCAGAAGGCTTCTACGAGGTGGCGAAGGACGGCACCGTGCGTCGCAAGCAGCTGCGCCTGCGCTCGTCGGTCGAAGAGAACGGGCCCGCGTGGGTGCTCGTCACCATGCAGCGCGCGCGCGGCAGCTCGGCGAAGCAGCAGTACCCGGTGCCGCTCGATGGCGACACGCTCACGCTCGGTCACGACGCGTGCAGCGGCAACTTCGGCTTCGACGACGGGCGCGCGTACAAGCTGTCCTTCGAGCTGTTCGACGCCGCCGGCAACCGCGCGTCTGAGAAGGCCTCGCTCGAAGTGTCGGCGCCGCGCGCGCTCAAGTAGCCGTCAGTCGTCGCGACCGCGGCCGCCCTTGCCCTTCTTGAACTTCACCTTGCCGGGCCCGGGCGGGTTCACCACCACCGTCTTGCCGTGCTTGTAGCGGCGGTACTTGCCGGGCGGCATGCGCACCAACGACGGCGGCACACCCGGCCCGTCCACCACCACCCAGCCACCGCGGTAGTCGCGCGAGCGGTACCAGTGCTTGCCGCGCCGCACCCAGTACACGTCCTGCACGACGTAGACCTCGTCGTCGTAGTCCTCGACGACTTGCACGCCGGGCTGCACGACCACCAGCGGAGGTGGCGCCGTGAAGGTGATGGTGGGCGCGGGGACGTCGACCGTGACGCGCACCTGCGCCAGCGTCGACATCGAGGTCAGCGCGGCCGTCAGGAACAGGGCTCGAGTGCTCATGCCGGACAAGTACGGACCCCCGACAGCGCAGGACGAGAAAAGTGCGCGCCCGTTACTCAACGCGGACGTTGGGCTCACCGCCGCCGCTGACGAGGTCGGCGCCCAGCGCTTCGAGGATGTGCCCTGTCACGTCGGTGCCGCCGCCGAGGTTCTGCACCACCACCATCGGCGTGTAGATGAGGCCCCACGGGAAGCCCCACCAGCCGAGCAGCAACGACAGCAGGATGTACGGAATGCCTCCCGCGACCGCGCTGTCGCCAGCCTTCACGAAGTGCACGTCGCTCGTGCGCCGGAGCGTGACGATGAGCAGGGACACGCAGTAGCCGTAGGTCACGAACTTCGCGCCCTGACGAACCTGCTGGTGCACGTCGGCGACGGACAGCCCCTCGATGCCTTTGATGTCGGTCATGAAGCGCGCAGCCTGGCGAGCGCGCGGTGGCATGCACGCGCGTCGAGGGTGTGACTCACGCACACAGCCGCGCGATGACCTGCGCGAGGGCCGGCGCGCTGCGCACGCGCTCGAGCGGAAACGTCACGTTGGCGGGCATGGGCACGCTGTCGCTGACAATGACGCGCGCGAGCGGCTGCGCGGCGAGGCGTTGCGCAGCCGGGCCCACGAAGAGGCCGTGTGAGGCCACCACCGTCACCGGCGTCTTGGCGCCGTGCTCGACCGCGGTCTCGAGCGCGGCGACGAGCGTGCCGCCGGTGGAGATCATGTCGTCGACGATGACGATGTGGCGGCCGGCGACGTCGCCCACGATGCCGTTGGCCTGCACTTCGGCGCCCGAGAGTCGCTGCTTGTGCACCACGGCGACCTGCAGCCCCAGCGGGCGCGCGAA
>CAYWON010000307.1:0-4596 GCA_964459885.1 uncultured Archangium sp. | reverse complement strand
GCCTTCGACGACGTCCTCGGACTGCTTTGAGGGGATGCTTCAGCACCGGTGGTGCGTTTGACCCGTCAGAACACGTGGCACCACCTCGCTCGAGGTCGAGGGCCCGCGACGCGACGCGCAGCGCCGAGGTCTTCAGCCACCGCTTCCCTTCCGGCGATCAGCGAAACCGGAACGGCGACGACACCATGCCCTCGTTGCTCACCTGGAACGTGAACGAGAAGCGAATGAGGCCGTCCTGCACCAACTCCGGCGGCGGGTTGGGGAAGGGCGCCGCGCGGTGAAAGGCGTTCATCGCCTCCACGTCGAGTTCCTCAAGGCCGCTGCTGGTCGCGACGTACAGGTCAGCGATGGTGCCGTCGGGCCGCAGCGCCACGTGCATCACCGAGGTGCGGCTCATCGCGCCGAGCCCACGCTGCTTCGCGCGCAGGCGACCCAACGGGTCCCACTTGGCGCTCACCGCTTGCTTCATGCGGTTGAAGAAGCCCGCGTGCCGGAACTCGCGCGTGTTGAGGTACGTGCCGTCGCCCTCGGGCACGTTGAGCGCGTCGTTCGGTGCGCCGCCACCTTCCGTCGTCGACGCGGGCCCGGCCTCGCTGCCCTCGGTGCCCACCGCTGCGGTCTCCTGTCCTTCGCCGGTGCCGCTGTTGATGGTGGGCGGAAACAGCGTCGGTCGGTCACGACGCCCCAACATGCTCTCGGCGAGGCTGACACCCGACTCGATGGGCGGCGCGGCCGACTCGGTGGCGCCACCTTTCGACGACGGCAGCGCTTCGGGTTGTGCCGTCGTCTTCGCCGTCGCGCGGCTGTACTTCGAGGTCTGCTCCTTCGCGCGCGTCTCTTTCTCGACCACGTTGTTCGACTCGGCGAGGTAGTCCGACTTCACCGGCACGCGGTTGTTGCCCTGCTCGACGTCGACGATCTGCCCCTTGGGCATCGTCTCGGGCCGCAGCGGCACCGGTGACGCGCGCGCCACGGCGCTGCGATTGGCCGCCCAGGTCTTCGAATCAATGCGGCGAATGCTGACCGGCCGCGGCGCTTCCTTCTTCGGCTTGGGCGGCGCGCCCGTCAGCGCGCCCCACGCCAGGAACAGGCCGAGCGCGACGCCGTGCGCAGCCACCGACGCCGCGACGACGCCGACGACGCGCAGCGGTGAAGCCCGGGGCCTGTCGCGGAGCAACAGCACGCGCGCGCGTCTAGCCGGTTCGCCTCACGCGCGCATCTCGCGGTCATTTCACGGCGAACAGCGCGACGGGCTCGGCTTTCCCCTTCACGGCCACGGGCTCGAGGGTCTCGAACTCCGCGCCATCACCCACGCGGTCGCGCGTCTGCTTCGAGACCAGCACCGCGCGGCCCACCGTCTTGGTCAGCGACTCGAGCCGGCTCGCGAGGTTCACCGTGTCACCGATGGCCGTGTACTCAAGCCGCCGCGCCGCGCTGCCCACGTTGCCCACCACCACGTCACCCGAGTGCACGCCGATGCCGATGCGCAGCGCCGGCTCACCTCGGCGACCGCGAACGACGTTGAGCTGCTCGAGCGCCGTCAGCATCTCCTTCGCGCACTGCACGGCGTTGGTCGCGTGGTGCTCGTCGGTGAACGGCGCGCCGAAGTACGCCATCAGCCCGTCGCCGATGAACTTGTCCAATGTGCCGCCGTGGCGGAACACAATCTCGACCATCACCGAGTGGTACTCGTTGAGCAGCTGCACCACCTGCGTCGGCGTCAGCTGCTCCGACATCGACGTGAAGTCGCGGATGTCGCTGAACAGCACCGTCACCTGCCGCGACTCGGGCGCGCGCGTGCCTTCGCTGTCGAGCAGCCGCTGCACGACGTTGGGTGAGAAGTAGCGCCCCAGCTTTTCCCGGCTCGCGGCCTCGGCCGCCACGCGCTGCAGCAGCGCGATGACGCGCGCCAACAGGTAGTGCGCTCCAGTGCCGATGAGCGCCAACAAGAGCGGCGCGATGCTCGAGCTGACGACGGACAGCCCCGCGTGCCGCACCAGGAAGAAGCTCCCCACCATCGACGCGGCCGTCACCAGCCACACGTAGCTGGCGGTCAGCGTCATCATCGCGAGGAGGATGCACATCGCGTAGGCGAGCGCGGTCACCGTGGCCGCGGCGCCGGGAGAGAACGAGTGCGTCACGGCTTCCCACTGCAGCCAGAACAACATCGGTACATCGACGAGCGCGACGGCGAGCCCCGCGCCAGCGCGTGTTCCCGGCACCTTCGCGACCAGCACCCACAGCGCGGCGGCCAGCGCGCCATAGACGGCGAAGATGGGCAGGTTGACGCGCCAGTCGTCGAGGCCCGCGACGAGGCCCTGGTACGCCGAGAGCGCCAGCATCAACAGCACGCCGCACGCGCGCAGCGTTGCCACCCACCAGGCGTTGCGCTCGCGCTCGGCCAGGACGCCCGGTCGCCACGTCGCTTCGTCGGCAGTGCCCACGTGAACGGTTACGCCGTCACCCCGTTGCGTGGATGTGTGGGTCGCCATGCCACGTGAGTCGACGCTGTGCGTGCGATGCTGTCCACATGAAGACGGAATACCTGCTGCCCGGTCTGGTGATGTTCGGTGCGGGCTTCGTCGTCTTGTTCGGGCTGCTGGCCAGCGTGGGCGCGATGGCCAGGTCGAAGCAGTTCTCTGCGCTGGCCGCGCTCGCGTCGGGCGCACACGGCGGCAGCAAGCGCGCGGCGTTCTTCATCGGTTGGGCGCTGCTCTTTTCTGGGGCGTGCGGCACGTTCGGCGGCGTGGCGAAGAGCGACGCGGCGCGCGCCGACGCGTGCACGGCGTGGTGCGTCTCGCGCGGTCACACGACGGGGCGCATCGGTGCGGCCAGCAACCCGGCGCCGAAGCACCCGAAGCCAGCGTGCCTGTGTGAAGGCGGCGCAACGCCGCTCGAAGTGTCGGTCGAGGCGCTCGTCTTCTGAGCGCACTATGGTGGGGGAATGAGCGCCGCCACACAGCTTCGCTACAGCTACGACGACTACCTCCGCGCGTTGGAAGAGTCGCAGATCAAGCTCGAGTTCGCTGCGGGCGCCATCTACGCGATGGCTGGCGGCACCATCACTCATGGAGCGCTGAGCGCGCGCGCGACCCAGGTCCTCGGTCGCGCTCTTCGGAACGGCTGCATGGCCTACAGCTCCGACGTGAAGGTCCGCGTCGAGACCACCGACTTCGCGGGCTTCCCCGACGTGTCAGTGGTGTGCGGCAAGCCAGTGGAAGCGCGCATCGACAAGCACGCCATCATCAACCCGGTGCTCGTCGTCGAGGTCACGAGTCGTTCCACGGAGGCATACGACCGTGGAGAGAAGCTGGCGCACTACCAGCAGCTCCCGGCGGTGCAGGTGGTGATGTTCATCTCGCACCGCGAGCGCCGCGTGACGCTCGTGGAACGCACCGACTCGGGTTGGGTGACGCGAGAGCTGCGTGACGGCGCCGACGTCACCTTGCGCGAGCCGGCCGCGACCTTCGCCGTCAACGAGCTCTACGAGGGCATCGACCTCGACGTGACGTGACTACCCGCGCCGCCCTTCGTGCGAGAGGCGCGTGAGCCAGTTCGCCGTGCGCTGCAGCGCCTCGTCGGTCGCCAGCGTCTGCACCTCGGGCGTGATGCGGTAGCTCCAGTTGTGCGGGCCCATGGTGCCCGGCATGTTGGTGCGCGCCGTCTCTCCAAAGACGTCCTGCCACGGAAAGATGGCGTACGCCGACTGCGCGTTCATCGCCGCGCGCAGCAGCGCCTCGTGCACCTCGAAGCTCCACGCCTTCGGCGGCGGCGCGAAGCCGTGCAGCTCGGGCCACACCCGGCTCACCGTCTCGCGCTCCCAGTCAGCGGCACCTTCCCACCAGCTGCGCAGCGACTCGGTGTCGTGCGTGCCCGTCGTCACCAGCGAGACCTGCGGGTAGTGGCGCGGGTCGCGGTAGATGCCGTCTTCGCGGCTCCAGCGCATGACCTGGTACCCGGGCAGACCCAGCTCGGCGAGCACGTCGCGCGCGAACCGCGGAATGACGCCCAGGTCTTCCGCCACGATGCCCGCACCGTCCGACAGCAGCTTGAAGTTCTTGAGGCCGCGCGCGCGCTGCGCCGGCTCTTCCGACGGCACGAAGCGGCCCTTGGGCGTCAGCTCATCGCGGATGTACTGACGGAAATACCCGATGGCGTGGTCGACGCGGCGCAGGTCGTAGGTCGCCGCCGCGTGCTTCGCGCGACGCTGCAGCCACACGTCGTTGTCCTTCGCGAGCGCGTCGAAGTCGAACCACGGCAGGCCCCAGTCCTGGCCGTCGGCAGAGAAGTCATCGGGCGGCACGCCGAGGCGCGCGTCGCGACGCAGGTACTGCGGGAAGCACCAACAGTCCGCCGAGTCCTGGCCGATGATGAACGGCTCGTCGCCGCACAGGTAGATGCCGTGGTTCTTCGCCTGCGCGCGCACGCGTTGCCACTGCCCGTGCGCCACCCACTGCAGCCACTGGTGGTAGCGCACGCGCTTCGCGTGTTGCGCCTGCGCCGCTGCCAGCGCCTTCGGCTCGCGCGTCTTGAGGCCCTGCGGCCATTCCCACCAGGGCTTCGCGTCGAACGACTCCGAGAGCGACGAGTACAGCG
>CAYWON010000306.1:0-4659 GCA_964459885.1 uncultured Archangium sp. | reverse complement strand
GAGAACTTCAGTGATGTCGCGGTGTTGGAAGAACACCTGAAGTTGTACCGATCGCTCGTGGTGGGCTAAGCCCAAAACCGCTGAACGCCGCGCGCCGCGGTGGGGACGAGCAGCAGGACGCGCATGGAGATCTATCTCACCAGCTTTGCGGTGGCGGCGGCGGTTGGCGCCGCGTTGACGCCGTTGGCGCGGGCGCTCTCGTTCAAGCTCGGGGCGGTCTCCACGCCGGGCGGTCGCCACATTCACGGGCAGGCCATCGCGCGCCTCGGTGGCGTGAGCATCTTCGCGGCGTTCCTCGCGACCGGTGTCGCCATCGCGGTCTTCGAGACGGCCCGCGCCACGCTGACGCCCGAACAGGCTCGCCTCGGGCTGGGCCTGCTCATCGGCGGCTCGCTGATGTTCGCGGTCGGGCTCTACGACGACGTGCGGCAGATGCGCGCGCTCTACAAGCTGTACGGGCAGATCGCCGCCGCGGCGGTCGCGTGGCTGTTCGGGTTCCGGCTCGACGTCATCGACCTGCCGATGCTTCCTGCGTTCGAGGCGGGCGTGCTCTCGCTGCCGCTCACCATCGTGTGGATCGTGGGCCTCATCAACGCGGTGAACCTCATCGACGGCCTCGACGGGCTGGCGGCCGGCGTTGTCTTCTTCGCGGCCATCACCAACTTCGTCGTCGCGTGGATGATGGGGACCACCTTCGTCGGGCTCGTCATGGCCACGCTGGCGGGCGCGGTGCTGGGCTTCCTGTTCTTCAATTTCAACCCGGCGCGCATCTTCATGGGCGACTCGGGGAGCTACTTCCTGGGCTTCGTGCTCGCCGCGTGCAGTATCGCCGGCCCGCTGCAGAAGGCGTCAGCGGCGGTGTCCATCGCCGTGCCCGTGTTGGCGCTCGGCGTGCCCATCATCGACACGCTGCTGGCGATGGTGCGCCGCTTCCTCGAACGGCGCCCCATCTTCTCGCCCGACCGCGGCCACATCCACCACCGGCTGCTCGACATGGGCATCACCCACCGTCGGGCTGTGCTCATCATCTACGGCGTCACCGTGGTGCTGTGTGCAGGCGCCATCGGCATCACGTTCGGTCGGCAGTGGCAGGTGGGCGCGGCGATCCTCGGCGTCAGCGCAGCGCTGTTCGGCCTCATCCGCTTCATCGGGTACTTCGAGTACCTCGCGCAGCTCAGCCGGCAGAAGCAGCGCATTCGCAGCCGGCACGTCGAGTGGCTGCGCAAGGCGGTGCTGCTGGTGCCCGGGCAGTTCGCGCAGGCCTCGAGCCACGACGAGGTGCTGACGCGGCTGGGGTGGCTCGCCAACGAAGCGCGGCTGAACTCCGTGTCGCTGTTCCGCGGCGCCACGCTCGAGAAGCAGCTCACCGGCAACGACTACCAGGACATGGAAGAGCGCGACGTCACCACGGCGAGCTTCCCGATGTTCGGCGAAGCCGTGGAGGTGCGCTTCTCGTGGAAGAGCGAGCACGGCGATGTGTCGCCGCAGATGGACATCCTCCTGCAGCTCGTCGTCGATGCGCTCGAAGAGCACCTGGCGCGGGTGAAGAGCCCGTGGATGCCCGTCGCCGCAGACCTGCCGACTCCGGAGCTGGCGCCTCAGGCCCTCAAGCCGGTGAGGTCTTGAGCGCTGACGACGCCGCCGTCGCCGGCTGAACCTCCGGCTCACGGAGGATGACCAGCAGCAGCAGGAAGAACGGCATCATCGGGGCCCGGTAGCGCGAGAGCGTGCCGAGGTTGGCCGTGGACAGCCCGGTGCCGAGGGCCAACACCAACACGAAGATGGTGCAGAACATCAACCCCGGGTTGGCCATGATGCGGGTCACCACCCGCCGCCAGCCGTTCCGTCGCAGCACCTGCACGAACATCCACGTCAGCCACGTCATCTCGATGGCGTTGAGGAACTGCAGCGGGCTGAACGACTCGAAGATGAAGGGGCGGAAGAGCGCGGTGATGAGCGCCAGCGGCATGATGCCGACCTGCGACAAGAGGCTGGGGCTCACCTCCTCGCGCGGCGCGTCGCGACCTTCCAGGTAGAAGTTCGAGCCGCCCGTCTCCTGCGCGCTGGCGCGACGCTGCGCCTGAATCGACTCCGACACGCGGTCCGGCGACATGCTGGGCACGATCGTCGACACGACGGTGAAGCCCAGCATCATCACGGCCACGGCGACGCCCAGGTACGCCGGCTTCGCGAGGAAGTTCCCGCCAGACTTGAGCGTACGGGCCCAGGCGATCCACGCGGCTCCGGCGAGCGCGAGCGCCAGCAGCACGTACGGCTTGATGAGCACGATGCCAGTGGCGCCGACGATCAACATCGCGACAGCCAGCGGCAGCCGGCGCCCTTCCAGAAGCAAGCGCAGCCCGAGAAAGGCGGGGCCGAAGAAGCACATCAACACCGGCTCCTTCAGGAGCGCGCACGTCCACACGATGCCGGTGGGCGAGAGCGTCGACGCGAACAGCACACGCTCGTGCTGGCTCGCCGGAAACTCGGTGCGCAGCGCGCGGTACACGAAGACCTTGGCGAGGTACGACCCGATGCTGATCACCACGGCCGCCGCCACCCGTGAGTTGCCGAGGACCGCCAGCAGCAACACCGCGACGGCTTGCATGGTGCCGGTCGAGCCCGAACTGATGCCTTCGAAGGGCAGTTTGAACTCGCCGTGGAACAGGAGGCTCATCACCTCCGGGAACACGCCGGCGAAGTCGTAGTGGAGCGCGTCGGAGATGGGCACACCCACCACCCAGTACATCTCCATGTCGGCGCCGCCGCCGTAGACGATCTCGTAGACGACGATGAGCCCCAGCCCTGCCGCCATGTGCAGCGCGAAGCTCCGGTTGAGCAGTCGGTGCTCGAACCGGGCCGCATGCTGGCGCAGCACGACCTGATGAATGCCCAGCCCGAGCAGGAGCACCAGCGGGGTGAAGATGAGGTCTTCCAATCTCATGGCGTTGGGCGGCTAGGTTCCCGCCGGTGCGACCCCTATTCGAAATCCTCGCGGAAACGCCAGCGTGGGAGGCGACGGCCGTGCGTCACGGTCTCGCGGCGTGGGTCGCAGACGAGCTCGCGGCGGCCCGGAGAACAGTGCCCGACGCGCTTCGTGACGCGGCCCGCGCGCAGCTCGCCAGCGGCCTCAAGGTGAAGCGGTTGACTCTTCGGGTGGTCGACGCCCTCGCTGCCGCTGGCGTCACGCCGGTGCTGCTCAAGGGCTACGGCCTCGCGGCCCGCCTCTTTCCCGCCCAGCCGCTGGCGAGGCCCGCGGTCGACGTCGATGTCTTCGTGGCCCCACACGACGTCGCGGCGGCAGGTCGCGCCCTCGAGCAACTCGGTCTTCAGCCGCGCGCCGTGCCCGGCGTGCACGACGCACACGAAGAGCACCATCATCACGCGTACGTCGGCGCGCCTGGGCTGGTCGAGCTCCACTTCCGTCTGACGAACTCGTTCGGGCGCGGCGGCTTCGATGACGTCTCGGTGCTCGCGCGCTGTGCGGCCGGGTCGCTCGATGGGCGCCCGGTGCGGTTTCTCTCGCCGGAGGACGAGTTTCTGTACCTCGCCACGCACGCGGCGAACCACGGCTTCTTGCGGCTGTCGTGGCTGGTGGACCTCGCGGCGTTCCTCGAGCGCTTTCCGTCGATGGACTGGTCGTCGATGCACACCCGCGCGCGCGACGCGCGGCTCGCGGTGCCGGTCGCGACGGCCCTCGGCCTGCTGGAGCGCGTGTTCGAGGTGTCGCTGCCGGACGGCGCGCGTCGTTTCGTGCGGCCTGTCACCCGGCGCGTGGCCGACGCACAGCTCTTCTCTTTGACGCGGCTCGGCGACGCGCGGTGGTCGTCGCACAAGCTCGCGTCCTTCCTGTTGAGGTTGTATCTCGTCGACTCGGTCGGGCAGGGCGCCCGGCATCTGTTCGACGGCGCGACGCGGTTCGTGCGCCAGCGCCGAGGGAGCTGATGCCGAGGTCCGATCACAGCCGGTGGTGGATCGCCGCAGAGATCGCGCTCGCGCTCGCGCTCGTGGTGACGCCGTGGAGCTTCGGCGGCGCTCCGGCGTGGACGTTGTGGTTGGTGCTCGCGCTGGCGGCGACGGCGGTGCTCACGTGGACCATCGGCGCGTCGAAGCACCATCGACGCTGGAGCTTTCACCCCGTGCTCTGGTTGCCCGCGCTGGCCGTGCTGCTGTGCGTGGTGCAGCTGCTCCCGTTGCCGCCGCCGCTGCTCGCCGTGTTGAGCGCGCCTGCCGCGGAGCTCCGTGAGTTCACGCTCGTGCCGCTCGGCTTTGAAGGGTGGCGACCGATCACCTTCGATGTGCCGGCGACCTCGCGCGCGCTCGGCCGTTTCATCGCGCTGGGCGGTCTGCTCTTCGTCTCGCTCGAGCTGGGGCGCCTCGAGGCCGTGCGCTGGCGGTTGCTCGCGCTGCAGGCGCTCATGGGCGTGGCGGTCGCGGTGGTCGGCTTCGGCCATCTGTTGGCCGGCGCCGAGGCGCTCTTCGGCGCGCATCACTTCACGGCGACGCTCACGCTCATCACGCCGTTCGGCAACACGAACCACCTCGCGGCGTACCTGGCGCTCAGCGGCACCGTCGCGCTCGGCCTCGCAGTCGCCACGAAGTCCCGCGATGTGGCCATCGGCTGGGCGGCGGCGGCGTTGGTGTGCGGCGTCGCCGTGT
>CAYWON010000305.1:0-4666 GCA_964459885.1 uncultured Archangium sp. | reverse complement strand
CCGAAGAACTCGACCCACTTCGGCGCCTCGGTGGCGAACACCATCGCCGTCAGCTCGTCGACGATGACCTGGTTCTCCCGCAGCCACACCTCGAGCACGTCGAGGTCGGTGCCGCGGCCAATCTCGTTCCACAGGAAGTTCGTGAAGATGGGGTTGCCGCTGACGATGGAGCCGTCTGACAGCCACCGCGTCTTGTACTTCATCGTCCACCACACGGCCGGCTTGCTGTCGGCGACGAAGGTGTCGAGCAGGTTCACGCGCGGCATCGCTTCAATCGTCGCGTCGCGCGTGGCCATCGCGTCGTCGGTGCGGCGCGCGAGGCTCAACGAGACCTGCGCCAGCGAGGTGTCGAGCCCCACGACCTGCGGCGTCTTCGAGCCCACCGCGCCGAGGTGCTTCTGCGTGATGAGGAAGCGCTGCAGCTCGGTGCGGTTGGCGCCCATGACGTTGACGAAGACGTCAGCGTCCAGCAGCGGGAAGAAACCGGCAGCCTTGTGGAAGAACTCGTTGGCCTGCTCTTTCCGGTTCGTCATGCCGACGACGGTGCGCCCGAAGAGGTTGGCCGCGTGGCACGTGGCGCACGAGAACGTCATCGCCTCGCCCTGCGCCGTCATCACCGTGCCCACGCCGAGCGAATCGCCGGGCTTCACCCAGTCGGGCCACGGCACGCCGGGCTGCGCTTCGGCGTCGTCGCCGCGCTTCGGCAAGCCCAGGTACGCGTACATCTCGGGCGTGGTGCCGAAGCCCAGCACGCGCCGCGCGGCGGCCTGCAGGTCGCGCGTCTTCGCTTCGGAGGTGTTGGGGTCGAGCAGCGCCTGCATCGGCCGGTTGGGCAAGAGCACGCCCGACACGCTGACGGGCCACGACAAGAAGTGCTGCAGCCCGCGCGCGCGCACGTCGTTGAGCGCGGGGCCGAGGTTGTAGATGTCAGCGCGATGGCCGCTCACAGGCAGCGTCGCGGTGCGGCTCCAGTCGGCGACGGCGCGGTCACAGAGGCCATCGGCGTTGGTGTCGAGGCCCGCTTCACACGCCGCGTCGGCGCTGGGCCGACAGCCAGCGTTCTCACACGCCGGCGGCTTGCAGGCGCTCAGCCCGCCCGCGAACAACCAGACCGCCGACCACGCCAGCGCTCTCACGGCGCGCAGACGCTCCGCGCGCAGACGTTGCCGTCACAGTACGCGCCTTCGACACACTCATCGCTGGAGCTGCAGCTCGCGCCCGTGCCCTTCCGCACCGCACAGACGCCCGTCGCGGCCGACGTCGCGAGGGTCGTGCAGTAGAGGTCGTCCTGGCACGCCCAGGACTGGAACTCGCGCTGGCACGTCGCGCCCACCGCCAGCTTCGCCGCGCAGGCGCCCGGCGTCGTCGTGCTGCCGTTGCACCACAGCGACGACTGGCACATCTCCTGGCTGGTGCACGTGCCTCCGCTGGGCCGCGGCGCCGCACAGGTGCCCGACGTCATGCCGCTGGCGATGTCGCAGAACAGCCCGCGGTCACACATCTCGGGATTGCCACACGTCGCGCCGACCGCGCCGTAGCTGACGCAGAGGTTGGCAGCGCCGCACTGCAGGCCGTACTTGCAGGGGCGCATGCTGTCGCACGGCTGGTTGAGGTCACCGTACGCCGTACACACCGAGCTGACACAGCGGGCGCCTTCTCTACACGCAGGCGAGGCGCCTTGGACGCACGCCGCGCCGACCGCGAGCTTCACGTTGTCGACGCACTTGAGGGTCGACGGGCTGCAGAACGCGCCCGGAATACACGTGCGGTTCTGAGACGAACCGTTGATGGGGGAACAGTCTGCGCCGAGCTCGAGGCGCGCTTCACAGACCGTCTCGTAGCGGTAGGCCGTGTCTACGCAGTCTTCACCGAACTGGGCGACGGAGGGCTGGCCGACCGCCGTGCGCGGCTTGCAGCTGCCGGAGCAGCTCGCGCCCGTGTCGCACCAGTGTCCGACGCCACACTCGATCGACGAGTAGCAGGCGCCTCCGTTCGCCACGAGGCCGGTGATGGCTGCGCAGCCCGAGCCCGTCGGCCCGCGGAGACACGAGAGGCTCGTGAACTCGTCGATGCACGCCTGAGCTCCCGACGGGTTGAATCGCGCACGGCCCGACGAGAAGGGCTCGGGGACCAACGAGCACCGGTCCACGACCGTCGCGAGGTAGGAGTCGACGTACCCCTGCGTGTAGGTGCCGCAGCGCACGTAGTAGTCGGATTGTGCTCGCAGCACGGCGCGGCAGTAGTCGCTGTAGGTGAGATCGCCGGAACCACCGCCCACGCCGCTGCCGCCACCCGTCGCAGTGCCGCCGCCCGAGCTTCCACCACCCGAGCCACCGCTGCCGCCCGTGCCGGTGGTGCTGCAGAAGCCCAGGTTGCAGGTGCCCGACGCGCACGCCGTACACTGGTTGCCCGACGTGCCGCACGCGGTGAGGGAGTTGCCGCCCTGGCACTGCCCGGTGGCATCACAGCAACCAGAGCAGGTCGCCGCAGAGCATTCCTTCGTCGGCTGAGGACAGGCCGCGAAGAGCGAAGCTGCAGACACAACGAAGACGAGCGTGAGGGCGCGCATGAGGTGACGCGCGCATAGCAGGTGTCAGGTCTTCATCGCGACCGGCGCGTCGCGCACCGCGCCGTCATGCGCGCCACTCACGGGCGAATGATGACCTGCATCGGCAGCGCCTTGAGTTCCTCGAAGCTGCGCGCGCTGCCCGTGGGGTCCGCCAGGCGGAACAGCAGGTTCTCGAGCATGCCGTCATCGGCCGCCGCGAGCGCGACGGCGAAGCGCTCCGGGTCGAGCGTGGCCTCCGCGACCGGGTGACGCGCGTCGGCGCCGCTCGCGTGCAGCTCCGCCATCTGCGCTTCCGTCATCGTCACCGACACGCGCTGCCCAATCTCCAGGTCTTGCTTGAGCGCGATGCTCAGCTCGCCCTGCTCGGTCGGCCCCGACACCGTGAAGTCGAACGTGTACGTGCGCTCGTCCATGCGCTCGGTGCCGTCGGGGTTGAAGGTCTGCTCGACGTGCAGCGCCGCGCCCCCTTCGTATTGGATGTCTGCCTTGCCGGTGATGGTGCCGTCGGGCGCCGTGGTGCGCGTGTACGTGCCGGAGTTGCTGCCCAGCGAGAGGTCCACCAGCGACTTGCCGCCCACCTTCACGTCGACCGCGCTGCTCGACGTCATGTCGAAGAACTCGGTCCTGGTGACGCCTTCTTTCGGCAACGTGCCGTCGCTGAGAATGGCGTCGTACGCCGCGCGGCCTTCAGGCGTGGCGAGGTCGAGCTCGACGGTGCTCATGGTGCCGCTCTTGATGTCGTCGGTCTTGCCGAGGCCGACGCTGACGCCCGCCATGCCGACGCCGAGGCGCGCCTTCGCCTCGATGGTGTCGGCGTCGCCGACGGTGACGCGCACGGTGGTGTCGCCCGTCTTCTCGATGACGAGGCTCGACGTGTCGCCTTCCTTCACGCCCGAGTCGAGCGACAGCGCCTTGAACGACGCGCCCAGCTCCGTCTCGGTGAACTCGGTCTCATCGAGCTTCACCACCGCGCCGGTGGGCATGGTCGACGGCTCGTACGGGTTGATGGACGTGGGGTCGACGGTGCTCTCTTCAGGCAGCGACACGGAATACGAGGCTGCCTGCCCGGCGGTGATGCTGCCCGACACGCTGCCGACCGGCGCCGTGATGGACCCGCTCGCGCTGCGCGACAGCTCGACGCTCACCTTCGTGGTGCGCATGCCGTCTTCAGTGCCCACCGACAGCGAGCCCTTCACCTCGGCCGACACGCCGCCCGAGATGCCCCAGCCGCTCTTCGACTTGTAGCCACCTTCGACGCCGCCCTTGATGCCCCCCGAGACGCTGTCCGGCGACACGTCGAGGCTCGGCTTGAACTCACTCTCGCTGCTGAAGCCCAGCTTCGGCTTCTCGGCCTTGCCGTCGTCCAGCTTGATGCCGGCCGCGAGATCCTTGAGGTCGCCCACGCGCGAATCAGAGAACGCGTCGCCCATGTGCGCCTGCTTGGTCGGCTTGCTGACCGGCTCGGGCGGCGGCGGCGGCGTCTTCTTCGGCGCGATGTCCGCGCGCTGCGTTGACGTGGCGTGGCGGGCATCGCGGGTCGAACCGATGGTCATGGGAGCTCCGGCAACAGGTGGACTGACTGCGCACCCTGAAGACGCCGCCCGACGTCGACCGTCGCATTGATTTCCAGCCAGACCGCCAACCCACCGGAAGCACTCCGCTTTCACGACCAGCGGGAGCCTCTCAAACGCGCCTCTCGCGCTCCCGAATTCAGGAGCGAAAGGCATGAACGCGACGCCGCTACACGGTCACTCCGGCGCGATGAAGACCTCGAACGTCATGGCGGTGCTCCTGCTCGTCGGCGCGTGCACCCCGTCGGTGGAGTGCGGGCCCGGAACGCATATCGAAGGCGCGCTGTGCGTGGCGGACCAGCGCCCCGACATCGGCGTGACGGTGACGGATGGTGGCCTGCCGTTGACTGACGGCGGCGTGCCGCAGAGTGATGGAGGGTGGCTCACGGTGCACGTGGCCACCGACTGGACCGCGATGCGCGGGCCCGCCCTGGCGCTCACGACCCTGACGCCATCGACTGGGCCACCCTGCACAAGAGGACCTTCGGCAACGAGGTGCTGCGCTGCCCCTGCGGTGGCTCGCGGA
>CAYWON010000304.1:0-4689 GCA_964459885.1 uncultured Archangium sp. | reverse complement strand
GTTCAAGCGGCTGCAGAGCGGGCTCTGATCGTCACGCCGCCTTCGCGCGCTTCAGTCGGCCGACGTTCGCTTCGATCCACACCACGAGCTGCTTGACCCGCTCCGCCGCGTCGCGGCCCAGCGGCGTCAGCGAGTACTCCACCCGCGGGGGGATTTCGTGGAAGTCCTCGCGGTGCACGAACCCATCGGCTTCGAGCTGCTGGAGCGTCTGCGCCAGCATCTTCTCGCTCACGCCACCGACCTTCCGCGCCAGCTCGCGAAACCGGTACGTCCGCTCGAGCAGCGCGATCTGAACCAGCACACCCCAGCGACTGGTCAACGTGTCGAGCGCCGCGCGCGTGGGGCAGTTCGGGTCGTAGACGTTCGCAGACGGGCGTCGGGCTGGCATGCGAGACACTTACCAAAAGGTGGGTACTTGCCGCCAGTGAGTGACCCTCTTAGTTCTCCTGCACCAACCCGTTGGAGGAGAAAACGAAATGATCGTCGTCACTGGAGCTTCAGGTCAGCTGGGTCGTCTCATCGTCGCGGAGCTGCGCGCGAAGCACCCGAACGAGAAGGTCGTCGCCGCGGTGCGCTCGCCCGAGAAGGCGCAGAGCCTCGCCGCGCTCGGCGCGGAGATCCGCCACGCGGACTACGAGAAGCCGGAGTCGCTGGACAGCGCGCTCAAGGGCGCCGACACGCTGGTGCTGGTCTCGAGCAGCGAGGTGGGCCGTCGCCTGCCGCAGCACACCAACGTGGTGAACGCGGCCAAGAGGGCCGGCGTGAAGCGCATCGTCTACACCAGCATCTTGCGCGCGCCGACGAGCAAGCTGGCGCTCGCGCCCGAGCACAAGGCGACCGAGGAGCTCATCGTGGCCTCGGGCATCGCGTACACGTTCCTGCGCAACGGCTGGTACATCGAGAACTACACGGCGCAGACCGCGGGCCCGCTGGCGCAGGGCAAGGTCTTCGGCGCGGCGGCGGAAGGTCGGGTGTCGGCGGCTTCACGCGCTGACTTCGCGTCGGCGGCGGTCGCGGCCGCGGTGGGCGCGGGCCACGAGAACAAGGCCTACGAGCTGGGCGGCCCGGCCATCACGCTGGCGCAGTACGCCGCGGCGCTCTCGACGTGGGCCGGCAAGCCCATCGAGTACGTCAACCTGAGCCAGGCCGACTACGCGGCGCTGCTGGTCAAGGTGGGCGTGCCGGCGATCTTCGCCGACGTGCTGGCTGACAGCGATGCGGGCATCGCGCGCGGCGAGCTCGAGGTGCCGACGACCGAGCTCGAGAAGCTCATCGGCCGCCCGGCCGAGACCGTCGCGCAGGTGCTGGCGCGCACGCCGAAGAGCTGACGAAAAGACGACGGCGGTGGCGCCCCATGACGTGCGCCACCGCCGCGTGATGCCTTCAACGAGGAGGCAATCTCAGAACTGGTGCTGCTCGGTCGAGTCGTGCAGCGCCTTGGTCTCCGAGAGGCCGCCCGAGATGACCTCGGCGACGACGTCGAAGTAGCCGGTGCCGACCTCGCGCTGGTGACGCGTGGCCGTGTAGCCCTGCTTCTCGGCGCCGAACTCCGCCTGCTGCAGCTGGCTGTACGCGGCCATGCCGCCCTCGCGGTACTGCGACGCGAGCTCGAACATGCCGTAGTTGAGCGAGTGGAAGCCGGCCAGCGTGACGAACTGGTACTTGTAACCCATGGCGCCGAGCTCGCGCTGGAACTTGGCGATGGTCGCGTCGTCGAGGTTCTTCTTCCAGTTGAACGACGGCGAGCAGTTGTACGCGAGCATCTTGTTGGGGAACTTCTCGCGGATGGCTTCCGAGAAGCGCGCGGCCTGCTTGAGGTCCGGCGTGCTGGTCTCGCACCAGATGAGGTCGGCGTACGGCGCGTACGCGAGGCCGCGCGCGATGGCGAAATCGTCGCCGTTGCCCTTCAGGCGGTAGAAGCCCTCGGCCGTGCGCTCCTTGCTGGCGATGAACGGCAGGTCGCGCTCGTCGATGTCGCTGGTGATGAGCTTGGCCGACTGCGCGTCGGTGCGCGCGATGAGCACCGTGGGCACGTCGCACACGTCAGCGGCGAGGCGCGCCGAGACCAGGCTGCGGATGAACTGCGACGTCGGCACGAGCACCTTGCCGCCCATGTGGCCACACTTCTTCTCCGACGCGAGCTGGTCTTCGAAGTGCACGCCGCCGGCGCCGGCCTCAATCATCGCCTTCATGAGCTCGAACACGTTGAGCGGGCCGCCGAAACCGGCTTCGGCGTCGGCCACCATCGGCACGAGCCAGTTGCGGTCCTTCTTGCCTTCGGCGTGGTCGATCTGGTCAGCGCGGCGCAGCGCCGAGTTGATGCGCTTGACCAGCGTGGGCACCGAGTCGACCGGGTACAGCGACTGGTCGGGGTACATCTGTCCCGAGGTGTTGGCGTCGGCGGCGACCTGCCAACCCGAGATGTAGAGCGCCTCGAGGCCCGCGCGCACCATCTGCACGGCCTGGCCGCCGGTCATGGCGCCGAGCGCGTTGATGTAGCTGCGCGTGTTGAGCAGTTCCCACAGCCGCATCGAGCCCAGGCGCGCGAGCGTGTGTTCGATCTTCACGCTGCCGCGCAGCTTCTCGACGTCCGCCTTCGAGTACGGGCGCGTGATGCCGTCGAAACGCTTCGCGTGGAGGTCGCCAGGGGTCAGGTTCGTCTTCGCGGTTTCGGTCATGACTTCGTCTCCTTCGTGCTGCGGGCAAGTAGGTGCCGTTCGCGTCACCGGAATTGATGGCGCGTCGGGTCACCGCTCGAGGTTGTGGGAAAGGTCAGCTGGGTGCTTCGGACTGCAACAGCCGCTGGTAGGCGGGCAACGTCAGGAACGCTTCGAACTGTGGAGCCGTCGACAGCTCACGGAAGAGCGCGCGCGCTTCGTCGAACTTGCCGCCGGTGGCCGACGCGAGCTCTTCGCGCAGGACCTGGTCGAGCTTCTCGACGGTGATGAGCTTGTGGTGCAGCTGCTGCCAGACCTGCGCACGGGAGATCTCGGCGGTGGCCGCGTCTTCCATCAGGTTGAAGAGCGGCACGCAGCCCTGCCCGCGCAGCCACGCCTCGAGGTAGCGCACGCCGACGCGCACGTTGTGGCGCAGGCCGTCTTCGCTGCGAGTGCCTTCGGGCACGCGGAGCAGATCTTCGCGGCCGATCTGCACGTCTTCGCGCAGCACGTGCAGCTGGTTCGGCGTCTTCATGTGCGCGTCGAAGATGGCCTTGGCGACGGCCACGAGCGCCGGGTGCGCGACCCAGGTGCCGTCGTGGCCATCCTTCACCTCGCGCTCCTTGTCGGCGCGCACGCGGGCCATCGCGGCTTCGTTCGCGGCCACGTCGTCCTTGATGGGGATCTGCGCCGCCATGCCGCCCATCGCGAACGCGCCGCGGCGGTGGCACGTCTGGATCAGCTTCTGCGTGTAGGCGCGCAGGAAGCCCTTATCCATCGTGAGCTGCGAGCGATCAGGCAGCACCTGGTCAGGCTGCGACTTGATGAAGCTGAAGATGTAGTCCCACCGGCCGCAGTTGAGGCCGGCCGAATGATCACGCAGCTCGTAGAGGATCTCGTCCATCTCGAACGCGGCGGGCAGCGTCTCGATGAGCACCGTCGCCTTGATGGTGCCGCGCTTGATGCCGAGTTGGTCCTGCGCCCAGCAGAACACGTCGTTCCACAGGCGCGCCTCGAGATGGCTCTCCATCTTCGGCAGGTAGAAGAACGGGCCGACGCCACGCGCGAGCTGCTCCTTGGCGTTGTGAAAGAAGAACACGCCAAAGTCGAACAGCCCGCCGCTCATGGGCCGGCCGTCGACCTGCACGTGCGCTTCGTCGAGGTGCCAACCGCGCGGCCGCACGAAGAGCTGCGCGATGGTGTCGTTGAGCGCGTACTTCTTGCCTTCGGGGCTGGTGAAGGTCAGCGAGCGGCGCACGGCGCCGAAGAGCGCTTCCTGCCCGCCGATGATGTTGTCCCAGGACGGCGCGAGCGAGTCTTCGCAGTCGGCCATGAACACGTTGGCGCCGGAGTTGAGCGCGTTGATGATCATCTTCGCGTCGGTCGGGCCGGTGATCTCGACGCGGCGGTCCTTGAGGACGTCCGGCACGGGCGCCACGCGCCAGTCACCCGCACGCACCGAGGCCGTCTCGGGCAGGAAGTCGAAGCCCTTGCGGCTTTTACGACGCGCCAGCAGCTCGACCCGCCGCTCACCGAAACGGCGCTGCAACTGGAGCAAGAACTCCTGCACGCCAGCGCCCAGGAGCTCGGAGGAACGACCCTCGATTTCGATGCCTTTCACGAGCGCCATCAGTTCACCTCCGTAAATCCGTGAACGCCATAAGACCTTGGAACACGAAGCAAAATAACGACTCCTTGAGTGCATGACAAGCCGCGTCAGAATGAAAATTCGGCCGGACTTGTAAACAATGTCAATGACACGACGACGAGATCAGTAAATCGAACAACTTAACGAATTAACTGCGCGATTCGGACCGTGGACCTGATTCTGAAAATTCCGCGATCAACAACCAAAAGCGTGGTGAGTGCGGGGCATGGCGCGGGTCTCGAGACGTGAACTGCTGGTGGCGAGTGTGGCCGCGATGAGCGCCCGGGCTCAAGCGGCGCGTGGCTTCGTGCTGGTGCACGGCGCGTGGCACGGCGGCTGGTGCTGGGAAGAGGTCGTCAAGCGCCTCGCGAAGGCCGGGCACGC
>CAYWON010000303.1:0-4701 GCA_964459885.1 uncultured Archangium sp. | reverse complement strand
CGCCCGTCGCCGAGCCGCCACCCGTCGCCGAGCCGCCGCCCGTCGCCGAGCCGCCGCCGGTGCCCGAGCCACCGCCCGTACCGCCACCCGACAGGGCCATCTGGCAGGTCGCGCTCACGTTGCCGACGTGCTGCTGCGCGCACGCGAGGAACGCCGCCGTGGCCGCGTCTTCGTTGCCCGCGGTGCAGGCCTGCGCGCCCGAGAGGCACGTCGCCCAGTTGTTGAGCGCGGTGCGGTCAGCGGAGCTGCACTGCGAGATGCCGGCGTTGCAGTTGGCCAGCGTGTCGGGGTTGCGCGTGATGTTGTTGTTCGAGCCGACGCACTCCGTGGCCGTGCCGAAGAACGACGTCTCGGCCGCCGCGAAGGCCGCGCACGTGGTGTCGCTCGAGGTGCCGCCGCCCGTGCCCGAGCCGCCGCCGGTCGCCGAGCCGCCGCCCGTCGCCGAGCCGCCACCCGTCGCCGAGCCGCCGCCCGTCGCCGAGCCGCCACCCGTCGCCGTGCCACCGCCGCTCGAGCCACCCGAGCCGCCGCTGCCGGTGCTGGCCACGCACTGGCCGAGCTGGCACGTCTGACCCAACTGGCACACGTTGCACGTGTTGCCGCCGATGCCGCACTGACCCGTCGCGCTGCCGGTCTGGCACGTGCCGGAGGCGTCACAGCAGCCGAACTGGCAGGTCGACGGCGAACATTTGGGGTCGGCGCCGCACGACGCGCCCATCGCTGCAGAGAAGCCGAGGACGGCTCCGATGATCAGCCACTTGGAATTGGTCATAGAGAAGGCGCGCCTCACCACGTTCTTGAAAGGAAGTCCAACACCCGGACCCACATAGGGGTCGAAGTGTGCAAGGGGTCGGGCATGGGCCCTTCCGTAGACGTGCGAATCGAAGGTGGCGTGGCGACGCTGACGCTGTGTGACGAGGCGCGCCGCAACGCCATGTCGCCGGAGCTGGGCGAGTCACTCGCGGAGGCGGTGGCGCAGCTCAAGACGCGGGCCGAGGTGCGCGCCGTGGTGCTGACCGGCGCGGGTGGGGCGTTCTCGGCGGGCGGCGACCTGGCGATGCTCGAGCGTCTGCAGCAGCTGTCCTTCGAGGAGGCGCGGCGCTTCATGCTGCACTTCTACGGGCGCTACCTCTCGGTGCTGGACCTCGACGTCCCCGTCGTCGCCGCGGTGGAAGGCGCGGCCATCGGCGCCGGGCTGTGCGTCGCGCTGGCCTGCGATGTCGTCCTCGTCGCCGATGACGCCAAACTGGCGCTCAACTTCGTGCAGCTGGGCCTGCACCCCGGCATGGGCGCGACGTACCTGGTGCCGCGCAAGGCCGGGGCGCAGCGGGCCGCCGAGCTGCTCTTCACGGGCCGCCGCTTCGATGGCCGCGAGGCCGCGACGCTGGGCCTGGCGCTGCAGAGCCTGCCCACTGGCGAGGTGCAGCCGCGCGCGCAGGCATTGGCGAAGCAGTGGGCCTCGGGCGGCCCCATCGCGGTGCGCGCGTTGAAGAAGGCGCTGGGCGTCGACCGCGCGGCGCTGCAGGCGGCGCTCGAGCACGAGGCGCGCTCGCAGGCCGAGAACTACGGCAGCGAAGACTTCAAGGAAGGCCTGCGCGCAGCAGCAGAGCGACGAGCGCCGCGCTTCACGGGGGCCTGAGAGGGTTCACGGTACGGTGTCGACACAGGGAACGCTGAGAATCCCCCCGCGCTCCTCGCTGCGACAAGCAGACATGCATCGCACCGACCGAAGGCGCTGTATGTCACAGGTTGATCCGCAACGCCAATAGCTGATCGATCAGGCCCGTCGCCGTCAGGTTTCGGCGCCCTCGACGTCGCGCTGATCAGCTCTTCACGGCGGGCACCACCAGCACGTCGCACGACACGCCGCGCAGCAGGTCACCCGCGACGGTGCCCAGCACCGCGTTCCCCGCAGCCGAGCGCGCCGCAGTGCCGAGAATCAGGAGGTCGGCACCGAACTGCCGCACCGTCTCGGGCACCACCACGCGCGCCAGGCCGTTGCGGCCGTGCAGCTTCACGCTGACGCGACCGAGCTTCTTCTCGAGCGCGGCGAGGCGCTCTCGCCGGTAGTTCGCCTCGTAGGTGCGCATGTAGACCGAGCCCACGTGGGGGTAGATGAGGCCGTCGAACGGCGCCGACGACGCGTGCACCACGTCGAGCGTGGCGAGGTCTGGCAGCAGGCGGCGCGCGAAGGCCACGGCTCGAGGCGCCGCGCTGTCGACGTCGAGCGCTGCGAGCGGCGCTTCCCAACCCCGGCGCGCCGCGCGACGCACCACCAGCACGGGCACCCGCGCGCCGCGCAGCACGCGCTCGGCGGTCGAACCCAACGTCAGGTCGCGCAGCGGCCGGCCCGCGCCGCGACCCAGCACCACGAGGTCGGCGCTGGTCTTCTCAGACATCGCGGAGATCTCTTTCCACGGCGTGCCCACGCGCACCTCGTGTCGCACGCCCGGCCGCTTCGCCAGCGAGGTCGGGCCGCGGCTCACCAACGAATCGAGGAGCTCTCGCGCGTCATGCAGGGCGCGGAGCCGCGCGGCGCCGTCCAGTTCCTTCGGGACGACGTGCAGCATGGTGATGACCGCGTCGTCGGCGAGCGGCAGCCGCGCGATGCGGGCCCACATCTGGTCACACTGCTGAGAGAGGTCGACGGCGATGAGCACTGACTTGAGCACGCCGTCGTGTATCGTGACGTTCGCGCCCGTTGGCAACCCGCTGGCCCGCTATTTGTTGTCTTCGAAGCCGTCGCCGCGGAAGTACTGCGTGGCGTCCGTTGGGCCCTGGCGGTTCACCGCGTTGAGCGAGTCGTTGAGCTCCGCGAGATCTGCGCCGTCGGTCACGCCGTCGAGCATGGCGAGCAGGTTCTGCGCGGTGACGTTCCAGTACAGCTCGGTCGACGAGCCGAGCACGTCGAGGTTCTTCGTTGTCTTGCCAGGCGTCTTGTTCCGCAGGTCGTCGAAGTAGCGGTACGTGTTGCAGCCGTCGAAGAACATGAGCTGGTAGTGCGCGGGCAGCGGCGTCTTCGCGAGGTCGTTGGCGCCGAGCGTGACGTGTCCTGCTTCGAACGGCGCGCCGATGACGAAGTTGCCGGCGGTGGAGCCGATGTCGTCGAAGTCGGGGCCCGAGCCGTAGCGACCGTGGCCGCCGTACATGACGAGCTCGTCGCGCTGCATCGCGGCGGTGAAGCGCTGCTTCGCGTCAGGCGCCTCGGGCGTGATGAGCTCGAGAACCACGGTGATGGGCGCGCCATCGCGGGTGAGCGTGCGCGTGAGAAAGCGACCGTCGTCGGGCAGGCCGAGCTCGCGTCGTTGGGCGGCGGTGACGTCGACGTAGCCGCGTTGCGCGAGGCCGCGCCGGGTCTTGGCGAGCTCCGGTTCGTGCGAGCCGACCTCGTCGTGGCCGATGGCGATGGTGCCGCGCAAGACGCCGTCGGCGAAGAGCGCGGCGTAGTCGGGTGACGGTGCGCCTGCGCGTTCGAGTGCGTCCAGCGTGGCCACGTCGAAGCGGCCGGTCACCGGGAGGCTGTTGGCCTTCTGGAACGCGGTCAGCGCGGCGGCGGTCTCCTTGCCGAACTGGCCATCGGCGCCCCAGCGCGGCAGCGAGTAGCCCGCGCGCATTAGCGAACTCTGCGCGCGCACGACGTGGTCACCGCGCTCGCCGCGGTTGATGGTGGGTTGATCAGACGAGTCGGTGAAGGGGGCGACGTCGATGCCGTTGAGGCGCATGGTGAGCTCTCGTGTTGAACGCCGCGGGAGTGCGGCGTGTGCACGGGGCAGAGCAGCGGTCGTGCCGTGGATAAGCGCGCGTTTCGTCGGGTTGGGTGGTCGGTGCGCGCGTGGACGCCAGTCCGTCTCTCACGGTGTGAGAGGACCGAATCGTCAGCGGCGACGGCCAACAGCGGCATCGGCACCAGCACCGGCAGCTTCAAGAGAGCGGACGGGCGAGCTCGCGAGCCGCCGTGCCTGAGCAGCGCGGCCCCTCACCTTCGAACTACGCGTGCGTGAGGTCACTCGCGCTTCGGTCGAGGTCGCGGGTGCCCAGCCCTTTTTCGGGTCGTAGCGGATGCTGACCACGGTGGTCAGCATCTCGTACAGCGCGCGAAAAGGCCCCCGGGCCCGGCGGCACGTTGGCTCCGACGCTGCCGAGGTGGCACCGCCCGCTCGAGACGCGCACGACGCCGGGCGACCCGCTCGACGGCCATCGCCTCGGCCGCCTTCAGCACTGAGCCTCACCGCGCGAACACCGTGCGGGTTCGCGAGGCCCACGCGACAACGGCGCGGTTTTTCGCGAGCGCCTGACTGCGTGCACGTGAGCGGCACGCCACGAGGTCAGCCGGTTTCCGTAATTTGGGGTTCGGTTCCCCATTTTGTGGCAACCGGTGGGCCCATGGTCCTCGTGCGTCTCGACAGCGGCGTCGTCAGGTGGTCCCCGGCTGAGTTCCGCGCGGCGCTCAGCGACGGGCGCGTCACCGCGCTCACCAACGTGTCCATCGACGAAGGTCGCAACTGGACCAGCGCGGCCGCCGCCTCGAAGTGGCTCGAGCAGCAGAAGCCCATCGACGCCGCGACGTCCCTGTTGGTGCCGGTGGCGCTCGAGCCGCGCTCCGTCATCGCGGGCTACGTCGCGCTCGCGTCGTTCTTCTTGTTTGGCGGCCCCGTCACCTTCGTCACCGTGCTGATGGCGTTCGACGGCGGCCCGACGCTG
>CAYWON010000302.1:0-4743 GCA_964459885.1 uncultured Archangium sp. | reverse complement strand
AAGAAGCCGAAGAGCCACAGCGACTTCTGCTTCCAGATGAGGTCGAACGAGCGGCGGGTCAGGCGGGTGAAGTCCATGGTGTTCTCCAGTCGAAGGACGCTTCAGTGCGTCGATTCGGTTGGGGAATCCCGTTGGGGATTTTCGCGTGACACGCCCGCCGTCGATTTCCTCAAGCGCCCGCCGTTACTGGATTTTTCGCCGTCGAAAGAGCGTAACGGCCAGCAGCACCAGGGCCCCAGCCGGCGCCATGGAGCACCCGGGCACCTGGGTCGACGCGCCCGGACCGCTGAGGTTGCCGGCGAGGTCCATGACCTCCACACGCAGGGGAAGCTCGGCCCCTTCGGGTGCCTTGAAGTTGGGCGAGCACAGACCAGTGCGCAGCGTCGGAGCGCCCAACAACGTGGCGCCGAGAATCTCGTCAGACTGCGCGCGCACCAACACCACCACGTCTTCGCGTGCCGTGAGGTCGTCATCACCGCCCGTCAACGAGAGCGCCCAGTTCCGCGAGGTGCCGCAGCTGGCTCCGCCGGCGCTGGTGTACGTGGCGCCCTCGAGCGTCGCCTTCGCGGGCGCCGTCACGTCGTCTCCAGCGCCGGTGGTGAAGCGGCTGGAAAGGCTGGCCACCTCGAAGCGGTAGATGGTCGACGGGCTCAACGCGGCGGTGGGCTGAATCGTCCACACATGCGCGCCCGGCCCTTCGGAGAACGTGAAGGGCACCGGAGTGCCATCATCGGTGGTGAGGCGCACGGTCGACTGATCAGGCGCGAAGTTGAACAGCGCCCGCGGCACCACGTTGGTGGGCACGTTGGTGGAGCCGTCGCGCGGCACGAGATCTCCGGCCGTTTTGCACGAACACGCCAACGCCGTTCCACCCGCCAAGCCCGTCAACACCGCCGCCACTCGAATCCAGCTCTTCATTGCGCTCCTCGCGTCCCCGGCCAGGGCGCGACCGTAGCTCAAGCGGCGGCAAACCCGACCACGCGCGAGAGCTCGGCCAACAAGGCCTCGGGGCGCTCACGCAGCGCCGCCCACGTCCACTGCAGCACGAGGTACCCGCGTGCCAGCAGCGCGTTGCGGCGGTGTCGGTCGCGCTCGAAGGCGTGCACGTTGGAGTGGTGCTCGTAACCATCGGCTTCGATGACGACGCGCGTACCGGGGATGCGGAAGTCGAGCCGGCGCAGCGCGCCACCCGCGTAGACAGGCACCTGCTTGTCAGGCCTCGGGAAGCCGCCGTCGGCCAGCACCTCGCACACGCGCGCTTCGAGCTCGCTCTCGGTCGGGCCGTTGGCGCCTGCGACCTCCGCCACCAGCGCGCGAAGCAGGTCGACACCGCGATGACCAGCGTGACGCTCGAGGAGCGCCTCCAGCTCTTCAACCGTCGTCCACTTCATGCGGAGCGCTTGATCCAGGCTCGCGCGGAGGTCGGGCTCGGTGGTCTCTGCAGACAAGTCGAGCAACGTGCGCGCCGCCGTGGTGACAGAGAAGCCGGCCCTCTCGGTGACCTCGCGATGATGAAGGTGCGTCGTGTAGTGGCACCGCACGCCCTTCGGGGCGCGGTGCTTCCGCGAGAGCGTGAGCTCCACGGCGCCGGGCTTGAAGCGCGCGAAGCCCCACAGCGCGGCGGCCGCTCGATGCGAGAAGACGTAGCCGCGCGCAGCCCACAACCCGGCGGCCTCCAGCCGCTGTTCCCACGACTGCGGAGCGCCGGCCACGACGTAGACACCCGGCAGCACGCGCCGCCAGTGCTTGCTCTCGAGCTGTCGTTGCAGCTGCTGCCGCGACACGCGCGCCCGCAACACCTGGTCTCGGCGCAGCACGCCGCGTTGCTTCCCTGCCAGTTCCAGACACTTCACGACCCGTTCGTGCACGCCCAACCCTCCGACCTGGAGCCGTCGTAGCAGGCACCACCGACAAGTGCGGGCCGCGAGGGCGACGCCGTGCCCGCAGGCCGGGCTTTTCGCAACCCTCGCTCGGGGGCGAACCCTCGCGGCACCGGCGTCACCGATGCGCCCCGCGTTCTCGGGCGCCAACGACAGTGCCGAGGCCATCTGGCGCGCGTTGCGCTGAAGTGCGGGCCCTCGACATCACCGGCGCGTGCTCATCGGCACGCTGTGCGCATGTCGAAGATGCTCTTTCGCCCGCTGCTGCTGGCCTCGGAGATCACCGGCGTGCACGCATTCGACTGAATGTTGCGGCGCGGTGGGATCAGCGCGGATGTGCACGCCCGGAGCGAATCGAGCGTCCAGCGTCGAGTTTGTCGTCTTCAACGCACGACTGCCCGACCGGCACTCACGTCGACACGGGTGATGGTCGAGCACACCCGCCCGTCGCGAGAACGCGCGGCAACCTCACACTCGTGTTGGCCGTCACGCGCGCGCTCATCGTCTCAAGTGCGGACACCATCCAGGTCGTCGTCTTCAACTCGACGGCCCGACCTCGGGAAAGGGACCTCAACGTCGTCGTGATGGTGGAACGAGCGCTCACGCAGCGCGAGCTCACGGAAGTCGCGGGCGCTCGCGACGGGAACAGACTCAACGTCGACGTCGGCGGCGAACGAGCGTCCAGTGCAGCCGCCTCCACGCTAACGGTCGCCCTCGCCGTTCTGTGCCAACGTCTGGCGCGATGAAGCGCCTCAACCGACTCGTCAGCCTCGCGCTGTTGTTGTCAGCCCGCCGCCGTCTGACCGCGGAAGAAGCGGCCCGGCACTACGGCATCAGCGTGCGCACCGTGTACCGCGACCTCGCGGCGCTCGAAGACGCCGGCTTCCCGCTGACCGGAACGCCGGGGGACGGCTACACCCTGGCGGAAGGCGCACAACTCAAGGGTCTCGCAGTCACGCCCGACGAAGCCGAAGCGCTGGTGCTAGCCGCGCGCGTCTTGCAACGCGACGCCGATGACACGCTCGCCGCGACGTTGCAGGGCGCCGTCGCCAAGCTCGAGAGCACGCTCTCGATGGACGCCCGCCGTCGCCTCAAGACGCACCGCGCGACCGTCCGCGTGTCCGGCAGCGCGCGCAAGGCGGGGCCGCTGTCGCTGCTGCTCGACGCCGTAAACCATCGCCGCGTCTTGCACCTCGTCTACGACGGCATCGGGCGCGGCGAGATGACAGAGCGCGACGTCGAGCCGCTGGGCCTGCTGCGCTTCACCGACAGTTGGATGATGCCCGCGTGGTGCCGGCTGCGCGGCGACGTGCGCATCTTCCGCAGTGACCGCGTGCGCCGCGCGACGCCCACTGGCGAGACCTTCGCTGAGCGCGAGGGCTTCACCATGGAAGATCTCGTCAAGCGTCACGCAGAGGAACGCGCCGCGCGTCAGTCGGCGTGAAGTGAAATCACCCGAACGCGCGCGCGCCGTGGAATGATTCAGCGCCCCACCCGTGACTGACGACGCCTACATGCCGCCAGCGGATCCGCTCATCGGAACGCGCGTGGGCGAGTACGAGATCCTCGAGCCCATCGGCGAAGGCGGCATGGGCGTCGTCTACCGGGCCATCCACCCCGTCATCAAAAAGCGCGTGGCGGTGAAGGTGCTCAAGCCCGCCGTCGCCGGTGACGAGGTGCAGGTGCGCCGCCTCATCACCGAGGCGGAGGCCGTCAACGCCATCGGGCACCGCGGCATCATCGACATCTTCTCGCTCGGCACGCTTGCCGATGGCCGCCCCTACATCGTCATGGAGTTCCTCGACGGTGAGGCCCTCGACCTCTGGCTCCAGCGGCTCCCCGACAAGCGCCTGCCGCTCGACGAGGCGCTGCAGCTGTTGCTCGAGATGTGCGCGCCCCTCGCGGCGGCGCACCACGCCAACGTCATCCACCGCGACCTGAAGCCGTCGAACGTCTTCATCTGCACGCAGGCCGACGGCACGCGCTTCGTGAAGATCCTCGACTTCGGCCTCGCCAAGCGCGGCCTCGGCCTCGACGGCACCACGAAGCAGACCAACCAGACCACCGTCGCCGGCACGCCCGACTACATGGCGCCAGAGCAGGCGCGCGGGCTCGACATCTCACCGCGCAGCGACATCTACGCGCTGGGCGTCATCGCGTTCGAGCTCTTCACCGGCCGCGTGCCCTTCACCGGCGCGACACCGATGGACGTGATGGTGGCGCACGTGGGCACGCCACCGCCCTTCCCCAGCGAGCTCGAGCCGACGCTGCCCGCGCCGCTGAACGCCCTCGTCCTGCGAATGCTGGCCAAGCCGCCAGAGATGCGGCCCCAGACCGTCGAGGAAGTGCGCGCCCACCTCGAAGACGCGCTGATGGCGCTCGGTCACCCGCGCCCGCGCCATTCCGGCGAGCTGCCAGCGTACGTGCCCACCGCGTCGCCAGCGCCGGCGCCACCGCCCGTGGGCCTCCAGAGGCCACCGACACCGCAGATGCCGGTGGCGACCGGGCAGCCAGTGTTCCCTCCTGTTTCGGAGACACTCTCGCAACCCACTTCGCGCGTCACGCTGGCCTTCATCGTGGCGGGCGTGGTGTTGCTGGGCGTCCTCGGTGCCGCCGTCATCTGGCTGGCGACGCGTCCGCCGCGTGTCGTGGTGCCCGAGCCTGTGGTGCCTCCGGTCGTCGCGGCGGTTGATCCGCCGGTGTTGGTGATCATCGATGCGGGCGAGGCCGTAGCCGACGCGGCGGTGGCCGAAGAAGACGCCGGCGCAGCCGAGCCCGACGCTGGCGTGGAGGTGGTCGATGCCGGGCCGGCGCCAGTGACAGTGCGACAGTTGAAGGAACACTTCGCGCGCATCGACGCCCG
>CAYWON010000301.1:0-4757 GCA_964459885.1 uncultured Archangium sp. | reverse complement strand
GGCGCGCGCGTCACGACGTCACTTCAGCAGGCCCTTGAGCAGCACCTGGTTCATCGACTGCACGATGGGCGCGTACGAGAGCGTCTCGCGGAACAGGTTGTGCTGCACCACGAGGCCGATGTTCCCGAAGATGACGGTGTTGGCGATGGTGCGCGCGTCGACGTCGGTGCGGAACTCCTTCGTCTTCTCTTGCCCGTACTGAACGATGCCCGCGATGGCGGTGACGTAGACCTCGAGCGCCTGGCGCAGCGCGGTGGCCACGTCTTCGGTGTTCTCAGCGGCCTCGGCGCCGACCATGCCGTAGAAGATGCCGTGCTCGCGGTTGTCCTGGAGGTACTGCCCGACGTGCGCGCAGAAGGCCTCGAACTGCTTCGCCGCCGTCATCTTCGCGGCCTCGTTCAGCAGCGGCTCGAAGCTACCGACGAAGCGCTGGTGCAGCTCTTCGATGGCCGCCAGCAACAGGTCTTCCTTGGTGGGGAAGTGCCAGTACAGCGCGCCCGGCGTCATGTGAATGGCGCGGGCCAGCTCGGCCATGGTGGTGGCGAGGATGCCTCGACGCGCAAAGAGCGTGATGGCTGAGTTGAGGATGTCCTGACGGGTCTTGACCGCGCGGTCCTGCTTGATGGCTCGCTTCGCTGCAGCTCGGGGCATGGGCGCGTGAGTCTAAACCGTTGAAGACGAATGTCACCGTGCGACGATTCGGCCCCTCATGAACTCACGCGCCCTCGTCATCGCCATCGTGGCCCTCTTCGCGTTGTGCTTCGTCGGCTCCGGCGCGGTGATGACGCTGGTGCTGGTCGAGCGCATGGCCACCGGCCAGAAGACGCTCCCCGACAAACAGGGGAAAGACGCCCCGCCTGTCGACGACAACCGCGACGTCGAGCCGGCGCCCGAGGCCACGCTGAGCGACCCCGACGATGACGAGCTCATCGAGACGCTCGAAGACTCGAGGCGCACGGAGCGCGCCGCCAACTACGAGGCGCCCACCATCGGGACCTCGGAGTTTGCCGTCTTCTACGCGAAGGCACCGCGCACGCCGCCGCTGCCTGCGTTGCAGAAATTGGTGAAAGGCACACCCTTCAAGGTCTACGCGGGCAAGGCGCCGGCGCGCGCGAAGCCGCCGTTCTTCGTGCTGCAGCAAGAGACCACGCTCGACTACGCCGTCGTAGAGGGCCAGGCAATTGAGCGGGCCCGCGGCCTCAGCGACGACGAGAAGGAATCGCTGCCCCTGGCGAAGGCCGTCGCGGTCGTGCAGGTCATCACCCACGTGTCGGCCGTCGAGCAACGCGACGCCGCCCGCTTCATCGCGCGCTTCGCCGCGGCGACAAGCGGCACCGTGTGGGACGAGCTGACCCAGGAGTACTTCAGCCCAGACGAGTTGCTGAAGCGGCGCACCGAAGACTGGCAGGGCAACGTGCCGTGGGCGCAGCTGCACTTCACGGTCTTCGTCGATGAGCCCGACCGCGGTGGTCTCGAGTTCGCGACCGCCGGGCTGCGGCGCTTCGGGCTGCCGGAGCTGGAGCTGCGCGGTGTGCCGCGGAACTCACGCAGCGTGGGCTTCAGCCTGGTGAACGTGGTGGCGCAGTTGCTCGTCGAGTCCATCGACGACGAGGTGATTCCGGGCCGCTACCCGGTAGACCTCTCCAGGCTGAAGCACGCGGGCTACAGGAAGTACGTCGAGGACTCGCTCCTCGATGGCGCCGAGCAGAAGGCGACGCTTGAGCTGCGCCCCATCGGTGACGGTGAGATCCCCTCGTTGGAGATCACCTTCCCCGGCAGCGGTAGCCAGTCGGTGCGGGTCGAGCGCGGCACCGCAGCGCTGTTCGGCGCGAAGGACAGCGTGAACCACATTCAGCACGACGAGGAGCTCGAGCAGCTCTCGAAGTCACAGATGGCTGAGTTCCAGAAGACGGTGAAGCCGCGCTTCGTGAAGGGCCTCGAGACCGGCGCCGTGCTGCTGGTGAAGGCGCCGTTCAAGACGAGCGCGGGTGGCCGCGAGTGGATGTGGGTTGAGGTGTCGCGCATCAGCGCCAACGGCAACATCACCGGGCTCCTCGCCAACGACCCTGAAGACGTCCCCGGGCTCGAGAGCGGTGCTGAGGTGGTGGTGAAAGAGGGCGAGCTGTTCGACTGGATCTTGAAGGGGGCCGACGGCACGAGCGCGGGCAACAAGACGGGAGAGCTGATTCAGAAACGCATGGCGAAGTGACGGCCTTCAGTCGATGCAGGTCAGCCCTGCGTCGTCGAAGCCGCAGCGCGTGGGCGCGTCACAGGTGTGAATGACGCCCAGCACGCCGCTGACGCACCGCAAGATGTTCACGCCTCCGTCGGGATCGCAGCGCACCTTGCCTTCGGAGCTGGGCGGGCAGCGCGCACCGATGGAGTTGCCGCTCGTGTCGCAGTTCGCCGTCTCGGCGTTGGCGCTGCACCCGTTGGGGCCGTGGCAGTCGGCGTGAACGGTCCACGTCTCGCTCACGCACTCCAGCAGGCGCGGCTGCGAGGGGTCGCACCGGCCGAGGTTGTCGCCGTAGCAGGGCCCGCCCTCGACCGGCGGCATGGGCGCGCTGCACGCGCTGATGAAGAGCAGCAGCCAGTGGAAACGCATGCTGTCACCGTAGCAGACGTGTCGATCGAGCCCGGAGTCAGGGGACCTCGCCGCACGCTGCGTCGGCGCGGGCGCGCACCTGGACGCTGCGCAGCGTCACCGCGAGGGTCTCGACGCGGTCGACCCAGCGCTGTCCTGCGTCGACGTCGACGACCAGCTCGATGGGTGGGGGCTCGTGGCCCGAGTGTCGGCAGGCGCACGACTGGACGACCTTCGTCGGGCGCTCCGTCAACTCGAGGGAAACGGCGAAGATCTCTCCTTCGGAGCTCCGCACGAAAACGGTCCGCTCCTCGTTGCCCTGCGTGATCTGCCCCACCGACATCGCGAGGCGGGGTGTCACGCCGCCGTCCTCCGCCGGTGGCGGTTCCAGCACGTCGCCCGGGCGCAGCCTGCGGAAGCGGGTCGCGCCCGTCAGCTCGGTGTCGCTGACGCCACCGTCGGCCAGCCGAAGCGTGCGGCGCACCACTGTCCCCTCGGCGAACCCGGTGAGCTGCCGCGCCGGCAGCCGCACCCACTTCCTGGCCTTCATCGCGCGGTCGACGGTGGCGTCCAGGTCTCGCTGCCGCTGCTGCCAGACCTCGTCTGGGATGAACTCCCGACAGCGCCCCTGGGCGAGCGCAGTGACGGGAAGGCCACACATCAGCACCAGGGCGAGCCATTTCATGAGCGGAGCAAGACGGCGCCCGCAGCGGGGTATTCAGCACGGCGCGCTCCGCTGGGCGGACGTCAGGCCGACGCAAGGCGGCACGCCGCCGCAAATGCGCTGCGCGGGGCAGGGGGCTTCGCGTTAGACACGAACCGTGACGCTGCTCGACGACGTCGACCCGAGACTCCAGCCCGTGCTGCGCGCGGAGTGGGACCGCCGGCGTCACGAGCGCGCGGAGGGCGTGCCCTGCGATGTGACGGTGGTGTTGGCGGGGCACCGCGCCGCCGGCAAGACCCGGCTGTTGCCGCGCGTGGCGAAGGCGCTGGGTCGCTCGGGCGTCGACCTCGACGCGGAGCTCGAGCGCCGCAGCGGCACCGCGTTGCGCGCGTGGTTCGAGAGCGACGAGCGCGGGTTTCGCATCGCTGAGCGCGACGTCTTCCGCTCGTTGCCTCCGGGCATCGTGGTGGCGGTAGGCGGCGGCTTCCTCTCGCACCACGCGGAGGCGCTGCGCGGCTGCATCACCGTCGAGGTGCCCATCAGCTTCGAGACGTACGCAGAGCGGCTGTTGGCAGACACCACGCGGCCGCGGCTGCGGCCCGAGCTGTCGCTCGAAGAAGAGCTGCGTGAGATCTACATCGAGCGCGAGTACCGCCACGCCGAAGCGCGGCCCATCTCGCTCATCGACTTCATGGTGAAGCTGGTGCGCGGGCGGCGACCGCGGCGCGTGGTGACGCTGCCTCCCGACACCGCCATCGAGCCGTTCGCGTGGGCCGCGCGGCACGCGGGCGCTGATCTGCTCGAGGTGCGCAGCGATCTGCACCCGCCGGAGATCGATCTGCTGCCCGCGTCGCGCGCCCTCCCGCTGCTCATCGCGCGTCGCACCGAGACGCCGCTGCCCGACGCCTGGCGCGCGCGCGCGGCGCTCGTCGACGAGCCCCAGCGCAGCGACCTCGACCCGTCGGTGCTGCGCTCGCTGCACGCCGAGAAGCCGCTCACGACGAAAGACGCGCTCGCGCGGTGGGAAGGCGTGGTGCCGGGCTCGCGCATCAAGCACGTCGAGCCCCTGGGCAAGCCGTCGCGCTTCCCGAAGCTGCTCGAGACGCAGCGCGCGCTCATCGAGCGCTTCGGTGTCGAGCACGTGACCGTGTTGGCCACGGGCGCGGCGGCGTTGCCCTTCCGCGCGGTCCTGGCGCAGCGCAACGCGCTCGACTACCTCGCGCTCGATGGGCAGTGGGCCGCGGCGCCCGGGCAGCGGTTGTTGAGCGACGCCGTGCGAGAAGCGCGCAACTCGCGCACCGACGGCACCACGCGGCGGCTTGGCATCATCGGGCGGCCGCTGGGGCACTCGCGCAGCCCGCGCATTCACCAGCAGCCGTTCGATCGCATCGAGCTGCCCGATGACGTGAACCTCGGCGCGGTGCTCGACGCGTTGACGCCGCACTACCGCGGCTTCGCGGTGACCAACCCCTTCAAGAAGACGGCGGCGGAGTGGATCGGCGCGTCACG
>CAYWON010000300.1:3251-4763 GCA_964459885.1 uncultured Archangium sp. | reverse complement strand
CCAGCGCCGCGTCGACGAACTCCACCGCGCGCTTCTCGACCTGGCGCTCCACCTCGCCGCTGACCGCGCCGACGAGCGAGCCGAGGCTGCCGCTGCGCGACTTCACAGTCTCGCCGGCCAGCTTCGCCAACGAGCCCAGGCCCTTCGCCACGCCCGCGACCGGCGCGCTCGCCTTGCGGCCGAAATCGAGCACCGTCTGCAGCAACAACGCGCGCACCACCTCGCGCATCGGCTCGCGATCGATGACGGTGAGCACCAGCCGTCGGTCGGGCGAGAACGGCCGCCGCAACAGCTCGTGCAGCGCGTGGCGCACGTCCTTCGAGGTGAGCTCCTTGAGGCTGCGGCGCTCCTGCTGCAGCTCGTTCACCAGCGCTTCGACGACGCGCTCCAGCACGGCGGGCGCGGTGTCAGACGCGAGCCACGCGCTCAGCGCCTTGCGCGCCGTCTCGCGGGCCAGCGCCTCGGGCACGAAGGCCTCGACGGGGCGTTGCAACAAGACCTCTACCGAGAGCGCGGCCAGCGAGTGCGCAGCTTCACCTTGCAGCTTCGAGACGAGATTCGTGGCGTCCACGCCGTGGCAGTAGCACGCCCCGGCGCAAGTGACGTAAAGGCCGCGCATGACCGCTGAAACCCGCTTCGTCTGGTGCGACCTCGAGATGACCGGCCTTGATACGGCCACCAACACCATCATCGAGATGGGCCTCATCATCACCGACGGCAACCTGAAGCCCGTCGCCGAGTGGGAAGCGGCCGTGTGGCAGCCGGAAGAGTCGCTGGCGCGCATGGAGCCCTTCGTGAAGGACATGCACACCAAGAACGGGCTGCTCGAGCGCGTGCGCAAGTCGGACATCTCGCTGCGCGTGGCCGAGAAGGAAGCCACCAAGCTGCTGCTGCAGCACTGCGACTACGGCGAAGGCATCTTGTGTGGAAACTCCATCCACACCGACCGCGCGTTCATCAGCCGCTACATGCCGGGCTTCGACCGCGCGCTGCACTACCGCATGGTCGACGTCTCGAGCCTCAAGATCCTCACGCGCGCGTGGTACCCGACGGCGCCGGGCCGCTCGAAGGTCGACGCCACGCACACCGTCCTCTCGGACCTCCGCGCGTCCATCGGCGAGCTCGCGTACTACCAGCAGACCTTCTTCAAGAAGGCGTCTGAAGTCTGACCGTGCGGCGCACGCTCTTCGTCGGAGACGTGCACGGCTGTAACGACGAGCTCGGCGACCTGTTGACGGCCGCCGGCTTCGGCGGTGACGACCGGCTGGTGCTCGTCGGCGACCTGACGGCCAAGGGCCCCGACTCGCTCGGCGTGGTGGCGCGCGTGCGTCAGCTTGGCGGGCTCGCGGTGCTGGGCAACCACGACGCGCGCGTCATCGAGCTGCGCGAGAGCGACGCGAAGACGCAGCACGCCGACATCGCCCGCGCGCTGCCGGCCGATGACTTCCGCTGGCTCGACCTCTTGCCGCTGTGGCTCGACCTGCCGGAGCTGAACGCGCTGTGTGTGCATGC
>CAYWON010000300.1:0-3151 GCA_964459885.1 uncultured Archangium sp. | reverse complement strand
CTGGTGCAGGTGCCGGCGCGTCGCGCGTGGGTGCCGATTGAGACGAAGGAGTAAGGAGTCGTCATGAGCGAAGAACTCGTCGCGTATTTCGAAGGCCCGCTGGCGCAGATGCGCGAGCTCGAGCGCAAGCTGCACGAGCAGGAGATCGACGCCGAGCTGGCGAGCCCGCCCAAGAAGGCGTGCTGTGCCGGCGGCTGCGGCTGCGGGTCGAAGCTGCAGCTGATGATTCACCGCGACGACGTGCAGCGCGTGGCGGCGTACATGCAGAACGAGTGGCTGGCCGCGGTGCAGCGCGAAGGCGTGGTGCCGGGCCTGGTGCAGCTCGGCACGCCGCAGGAGCTGCCCGAGGGCCAGGAGCCGCCGTGCCCTGCGTGCAGCTTCGTGGGGCCGTTGGTGAACGGTGCGTGCGGCGACTGCGGCCTGCAGCTCGAGTAACGGCTACCTTGTAAATTCGGTGTGAGACACCGAATATACAAGGTGATGATCTCGAGAGAGGCACACGAGAAGCGCGTCGTCGAGCTTCTGCGGGCGAACCCTGTCGTGGCGCTCCTGGGCCCACGGCAGGTGGGAAAGAGCACGCTTGCGCGGGCGGTCGCGCGCCGATTCCCAACCGCGCACTTCTTCGATCTCGAGTCCGACGCCGACATCCGGCGGCTGGAAGAGCCGGACCGCGCGCTCCACGGCTTGAAGGGGCTCGTCGTGCTCGATGAGATCCAGCGTCGGCCCAACCTCTTTCCAGCGTTGCGGGTGCTGGCCGACGCGCCGCGCGCGCCCCGAGTGCTGGTGCTCGGCAGCGCCGCGCCTGAGTTGCTGAAGCAGGCTTCCGAGACGCTCGCGGGTCGCATTGCGTTCCATCAGCTGCGGGGGTTCGAGCTGGCCGAGGTTGGTCCTTCGCGCATTGAGCGCCTGTGGGTACGCGGCGGGTTTCCGAGATCGTTCACTGCCCGCACCGAGGAGCAGAGCAGGCAATGGCGTCGCGACTTCGTCTCGACGTTCCTTGAGCGCGACTTGCCGTCGCTTGGCGTGCGGACCTCTGCCGGGTCGCTGCGCCGCTTCTGGATGATGCTGGCCCACGTGCACGGCAACACCCTCAACTGGTCTGAGCTTGGTCGCTCGCTCGGCGTGGCCGACACCACCGTGCGTTCGTACCTCGATGTGCTTGAAGGCACGTTCATGGTGCGACTGCTGCCCCCGTGGTTCGAGAACATCTCGAAGCGGCAGGTGAAGTCGCCGAAGGTCTTCATCACCGACTCTGGTCTGCTTCATCAACTGCTCGACGTGGCCACACGAGAAGAGCTCGAGGCACACCCGCGGGTCGGTGCGAGCTGGGAAGGCTTCTGTATCGAGCAGGTGGTGCAGCACCTTGGTGCGACCGGCGACCAGTGCTTCCACTGGCGCACGGCCGCGGGCGCTGAGTTGGACCTCTTCGTCGCGTCGGGAAGGCAGCGCCTCGGCTTCGAGATCAAGCTCACTCGAGCGCCGGGCGTCACGCCGTCGATGCGAAGCGCGTTGGTGGATCTGAAGCTCGATCGACTCGATGTCCTCTACGACGGTGATGAGACGTACCAACTCACGGAGCGGATCCGCGCGGTGCCGCTCAAGCGCATGACGGACGACATCGCGCCGCTCCGGCGGTGAGCTGTTGCGTCAGCGCAGCTTCGGCGTGAGGTTGTCGAGGATGACGCGCGTGAGGGCGGGGAAGTGCCGGCCCAGCGCGTTCATGAACGGGTAGATGACGCGCGCCGATCTCTCTTCGACCGCGTCGGCCACCAACCGCGCCAGCACGTCGGCTTCACCCGCGGGCGCCAACATCGACGCCGCGCGAGACTCGACGTACGCGGCGCGACCGGCGGTCTCCATCGGCGTCTTCACCGGGCCCGGGTACACCGTCACCACGTGCACGCCGTGGGGTTTGAGCTCGGCGCGCAGCGCTTCTGACGCCGCCGCGAGGCCGCCCTTGGCCGCGTTGTAGAAAGACATGCCCGGCGTCGGCGCGATGGCCGCCATCGACGCGATGTCGACGAGCGTGCCCGACCGCCGCGCCATCATCTTCTTCGCGACGAACTGCGAGAGCTGCAGCGGCGCCAGCAGGTCGATCTGCAGCAGCCGCGCGCCTTCTTCGAACGGCGTGTCGACGAAGCCGCGGACGATCTGCACGCCCGCGTTGTTGATGAGGACATCGATGGGCCCGTTCACCCGCTCGGCCTCATCGACCCACGACGTCACCTGCGCCGAATCAGCCAGATCTGCTTGCACCACGTGCGCAGGCTTGCCGGTCGACGCCGCGAGCTTCTCGAGCAGGTCCTTGCGGCGCGCGACAAGCGTCAGCTTCGCGCCACGGCCCGCGTATTCCTTCGCGATGGCCTCGCCGATGCCGCTCGACGCGCCGGTGATGACGACGTGCATGTCTTGGCTCCGTGGGGCTTCAGAACAACTTCGTGCGCAGCGCCTTGGCGCGGGCCTTCACGTCGTCGTCCATGCTGGTCATTTCCTGCGACTTGAGGCGCTGCTCGAGCGACCGCGGCGCCTTCTCACGCACCAGCCGGCCGTCTTCAGCGAGCAGCTCGAGCCGCGCCAGCGCCTTGTCGACGACGCGGTCCTTCGGGTGGTCCAGCAGCGAGTCGAGGAAGAACGCGTCGTCGGGGTAGTCGTACTTCTCGAGGAACTCGACGCAGCGCTCGGCCCAGGCCTTGCGGTCGGGGGCCTCCGACACCTTCTGCATCGCGGCCTTCTGTTCCTTCCGCTTGCCGTCGGGGTCGAACGTGGCCTCGAGGCCTTGCGGCAGCGCGCCGCCGGTGAACAACGCGTCAGCGGCCTTCTTGTACTTCTCGTAGCTGGCGCTGCGCTCGATGCGCTGCTGGTTCGGGTCGTCCTGGCGCGAGTGGTACTTCGACTTGCCGCGCTGGGCGTCCATCTCGCGGAACGACTTCTTCCGCTTGCCCGTGAAGCCAGTGCTGTCGTCGTCGTCGCGCTTGGGAGCCATTTGGGTACCCGTCAGAGAGTTACTTGGAAGTGTCCCACATCGCCGTCACGGCGCGCGTCACCAACTCACGCACTTTCACGGCCTCCGCTTCAGGCAGCGGGTCTTCTTCTTTCGTCGATTCGTCGACCAACGTCTCTTCGAGCCACGCCGAGAGGTCGCCCGGCACCG
>CAYWON010000299.1:0-4772 GCA_964459885.1 uncultured Archangium sp. | reverse complement strand
CTCGCGTGGTACGCGCACGGGCTGTTCGGCGCGTCGGCCTTCCGCGCGACGATCAACAAGGTGGACACGAAGAAGCAGGTAGAAGACGCGCTCGAGCAGTTCTTCCTCGGCGCGAAGGAAGACCTCGTGGGCGCGGAGGCCGAGCAGGAGCTCGACTACCGCACCGCCCTCGGCTGAAGCGCCCTCCCTCTCCCCCACAGGGGAGAGGGTCGGGGTGAGGGGGCTCGCCGCCTCGGCCTCGCGCTGGTCATGCTCGTGACATCCCACTCACGCGGCTGGCTTCTCCAGCCGACACACCCCCGAGCGAAGCGCCGGAAACCCGCTGATCGGATCTCGCTCGTCGCCCGCGATGAGCCGGTTCGGGTTCGCCTCTGTCCACCCCGACGGCATCACCACGCACTCGGGATGCACGTCCTCCGTCACGACCGCGCGGATGGTGATGCGCCCGTGCGGTGAGACGACGTCCACCCTCGCGCCATCAGTGATCCCCACCGAGGGGTGCACGAGCAGCTCGGGCTCACGCATGCGCGCCTTCACGCTCGGGCTCTGCGCGAACTGCGAGTTGATGCGTGCGCGTGGGCGGGGCCCGGTGACGAGCCACAGGGGGAACTCGGCGCTCGTCTTCGCCGGAGGTGGCTCCCACACCGGCAGCCCCTCGAGCCCGGCGTCCTGCAGCACGGTGCTCACGAGCTCCGCCTTTCCCGTCGGAGTCCCGAAGTCCTTCACCGCCTCCGGTCGCGGCTTCGGCTGCTGGACCGGGTCGATCATCCAGTCCTCGCGCGGGGCCTTCATCGCCTCGGCAAACGTCTTCCACGGGAACCACTGGCCCAGGCCGCACGCGCCCGCGAGCAGGGCGAGGATCTCGTAGTCCGGCTTCGAGCTGCCCTGCACCGGCACGAGGCTCTTCGGGCCGACCTCGTTGTCGTCCGCGTCGACGTCCTGCGACTCGGCGAAGGTCGATGCAGGCAACACCACGTCGCTGCGCATCGCGGACGCGCTGAAGAACGGGTCCACCGTGACGAGGAGGTCAAGCTTCTCGGCCGCGGCCTCCATGTCCTTCGTCCCCGAGGTCGTCACCAGCGCGTTGCTCCCCCAGAGCACGAGGGCGCGCACGGGGTAGGGCCTGTCGTGCAGGATCGCCTCGGCCAGCAGCTCGCCTTGCGCCTCGCGGTTGTAGCGCTCGAAGAGTGGGAATGTGTCCGCGCCCACGGCCTTGTCCGCGAGGGGCGGAGGCGCGGGCTTCGGCGTGCGCATCCGGTACAGCGCGGGGAGCATCTCGTCGTGAAAGCCCGGCCCCGGGCGCGAGAGGATCGTGCGCGGGTCGGGCGCGTCGAAGCGGCCGCACAGCACCTCGAGCGATGAGATGGCGCGCACCGTCTGCACGCCGCTGACGTGGTGCTCGACGCCGAGCCCCTGCCACACGCTGGCGGAGTCCTCACTCAGCATCGAGGCCAGTCGTTCGAGCTGGGCGAGCGGCACCGTGGTGAGCTGCGCCACGCGCTCCAGCGGGTAGGTGGCGGCGAGCGTCGCCAGCGCTTCGAGCCCGTGCAGCCGCGCGCGCAGGGCCTCGGAAGGCGGCCGGCGCGTGAGCACCTGGTCAATCATGCCCAGCGCAAGCGCGCCGTCAGTGCCGGGCTTCACGCGCAGGTACAGCGACGCCTCCTTCGCGAGCTGCGTGCGCACCGGGTCGATCACCACCAGGTTTCCCGTGTTCGCCTTGTTCGCCACCACGTGCGCGAAGGGCGGGGCGGTGACGGCCGGGTTCGCGCCCCAGACGATCAACGTCTTCGTCTTGCGCAGCTCCGCCGAGTACTTCGTGCCCACCGTGAGCGCCTGTCCCATGCGCAATGAGGCCTCACACAGGCTCGACACCGTCGCCACGTTGGGGCTGCCGAAAGCGCGCGCGAAGCGATGGAGAAACCCCACCAGCGGATGCCGCACGAAGGGCCACCCGGTCTGGATCGCCAGGGCCCGCCCGCCGTGCTTTGCCTTCACCTCGCCCAGGCGCTGCCCGATGAAGGCCAGCGCCTCCTCCCAGCTCACCTCGTGGAACGAGTCGCCGCGCCGCAGCATCGGGTGCTGCACGCGCTCGCTGCTGTGCACCAGCTCGCGCAGCGCGTACCCGTGCTCGCAGACGAAGCCCTTCGTTCGCGAGCCGAGCGCGCCTTCCACCTTCACCAGGCGGCCGTTCTCCACCACGCACTCGATGCCGCAGCGCATGAGGCAGAAGCGGCAGGTGCCGACGGTGCGCTCGGTGGCCTGCGCCTCACGGCCATAGAGCGAGAGCCCGGTCACGCCCGCCACGGCCGCACCGAGCGGTAGCGCCTTCACCAGGTCGCGCCGTGAAAATCGCCTCCGCACCACGTGCTGCAGCGGCTCGCGGCTCATGGCAGCGGCTCGATGGTGATGGCGCGCGCGGACTCCGGGCAGGCCTCTTCGCACAGCCCGCAGCCCACGCACGCCTCGGGGTGGAAGAGCGGCGCCTTCTGCGGCCCGACGACCTCCACCGCGCGCTCGGGGTACGGGCACACCTGGTAGCAGAGCCGGCACACGCCCTGCCCATTCCACGGCAGGCACTTCGAGCGCTCCAGCTTCGGCACGCCCACCCGCACCGCCTCGGCCTTCAGCTCCACCAGCGCGTCGGTGGGGCAGACCTCCGTGCACTTCATGCAGAGCACGCAGGCGCGGGCCGAGAAGTCGAGGTACGGCGTGGCGTTCTCGAGCGAGAGCGCGGAGGGGAAGTGGATCACCTTCGTCGGGCACACCTCGGCGCAGCGGAAGCAGCCGATGCACGCTTGCTCGAACTGTCCCCGCGGCAGTGCACCGGGCGGCCTCAAGCGCTTCGAGGCCCGCGCCCGCTTCGGCACGGCAGCCAACGTCAGCGCAGCCGCAGCGGCTCCGATCAGCGCGCGCCGGTTCATCGCTTCACCTGCAGCTTGAAGCTCAACGCCTTCGTCGGGCACGACGCGATGCACTTGCCGCAGCGCTCGCAGCCCGAGTCGAGCAGGTTGTTCATCGGCGACTGCCCGAGGTTGCAGACCACGTCACACACGGTGCAGTCAGTGCACTTCGAGCGATCGTTGACCACCTTGATCGGCGACAGCGCGCCCAGCGTCGAGAACATCGCGCCGCCTGGACAGAGTGAGCGACAAAAGCCCGCGCGCGAGACGAAGGTGTCGAAGAGGAACGCGCCGAGCACCAGCATCGAGCCCGCGCCGAGCGAGCCGTAGAAGACCGCGCGGAACGCCTCGCGGCCGATCACCGCCGGCGGGTAGACGAGGGGCACGAGCTGCACGCCGAGCACGCTGCCCACCACGAGGACGCCGACGAGGACGACGCGCGAGGTGGAGCGCGGCAGGCGCACGTCCGCGGTGGGAAGTCCCAGCCGCGAGAGCAGCCACCGCGCCGAGTTCGCCGCCGCCAGCACCGGCAGGTACGGACACGCCCAGCCGCAAAAAAAGCGCCCCAGCGCCACCACCAGCACCACACCGGGGAGGACAGTCCACACCAGGTCCAGCGTGAGGCCACGGAAGAGGGCCGTGGCGAGGGCCTCCAGCGGGTCGACGAGCTCGAAGAAGCCCACCCACACCGAGGTCGGCGCGCCGAGGAAAGGCGGGGCGGAAGAGGGCAGCCACCCCGCGAGCGTGGCCCAACGGGAGTCGCCCACCCGCCCGGCGCCTTCGACGTCCAGCGCGTGCAGGTGCCAGAGCGGGAGGCCGACGGTCAGCGCGACCGAGAAGGTGAGGAACGCGCGGCGGACCCGCTGGTACGTGCGACCGTGTCGGAGCGTGATGTCGAAGGGCTGAAGCGCGCGCCGCACGGTCGCAGCGTCCTGCGAACTGGGTGCCAACTCGCCCCGGACAGTGGGGAGCGCAGAGTTTGCGCGCGGCCTGCGAGGAAGCGGTTCGCACCCTCACCCCGACCCTCTCCCCCGCGGGGGAGAGGGAGGAAGTTCAGCGCTTGCCGTGCCCCAGCCGCGCGCGACGCTTTCCTTCCGGCCTCGCGCCCCGGGTGTCGGCCGGCTTCTGCAGCCACTCGATCTCCCGCTGCAGCTCGGCCCAGCTGTTGAAGCGGTCCTCCTCCAGCGTGCCGTCCTCCAGCGCCTCCTTCACCGCGCAGCCCGGCTCGGCGTCGTGCTGGCAGTCGGAGAAGCGGCAGCCCTTCGACAGCGCCTCGATGTCGTCGAAGGTCTTCGCGAGGCCACGCTCCGCGTCCCACATCTGCACTTCGCGCAGCCCGGGCGTGTCGATGATCGCGCCGCCCTGGGGGAGGATGATCAGCTCGCGCTTCGTGGTGGTGTGCCGCCCGCGGCCGTCGTCTTTCAGCTCGCCGGTGATCATCACCTTGCTGCCCACGAGCTGGTTCACCAGCGTCGACTTGCCCACGCCCGACGAGCCGAGCAGCACCACCGTCTTGCCTTCACCGATCAGCGCGCGCAGCGGCTCGAGGCCGTCGTTGTTGAGCGCGCTCACGGTGTGGATGGGCGCCCCGTGGCAGACCTCGTTGACCACCTCGAGGTCCGTCTCCAGGTCCTGCGCCAGGTCCTTCTTGTTCAGCACCACCACCGGCGCGGCCCGGCTGTCCCAGGCCAGCGTCATGAAGCGCTCGAGGCGGCGGAGGCTGAAGTCGCGGTCCAGGCCCATCACCACCAGCACCGTGTCCATGTTCGCGCCCAGCACCTGCGGCGCGTTGCTGTCGCCGACCGTCTTGCGCACGAAGAAGGACAAGAAGAACAAGCCGCTGAAACCGGCCCCGAGTGTGAAGCCGATTGG
>CAYWON010000298.1:0-4773 GCA_964459885.1 uncultured Archangium sp. | reverse complement strand
AGCGGGCGCTTGTTGGCGCCGGTGATGACGCGGCCGCGGCGGCCGTTGTCGAACAGCGCGTCGACGGCCTCCTGCAGCATGCGCTTCTCGTTGCGGATGATGATGTCCGGAGCGTTGAGCTCCTGGAGGCGCTTGAGACGGTTGTTGCGGTTGATGACGCGACGGTAGAGGTCGTTGAGGTCCGACGTCGCGAAGCGGCCGCCGTCCAGGGGGACGAGCGGACGGAGATCGGGCGGCAGCACCGGGATCACGTCGAGCATCAGCCACTCAGGCAGATTGCGCTGACCGGCGGGGCCCGACGAGCGGAACGACTCCAGCACCTTGAGGCGCTTGGCGTACTTCTTCCGCTTCGCCTCGGAGGTGGTGACCTTCATCTCCTGGCGCATCTGCTCGGCGAGCTCGTCGACGTGGATCGCCTTGAGCATGTCGCGGACGGCCTCGCCGCCCATCGCCGCGGTGAAGCTCTCGTCACCGTGCTCCTGGAGCAGCTTCTGGAAGCGGTCCTCGGTGATGAGCTCGCCCTTCTGCAGGTCGGTGCTCTTGGGGTCGAGCACGATGTACGACTCGCAGTACAGGACCTTCTCGAGGTCCTTCAGCGTCATGTCGAGCAGCGCGCCGATGCGCGACGGCAGGCTCTTGAGGAACCAGATGTGCGCCACCGGCGTGGCGAGGGTGATGTGGCCGAGGCGCTCACGACGCACCTTCGACTGGATCACCTCGACGCCACACTTCTCGCACACCACGCCGCGGTGCTTCATGCGCTTGTACTTGCCGCAGTTGCACTCGTAGTCCTTCACGGGCCCGAAGATGCGCGCGCAGAACAGGCCGTCACGCTCAGGCTTGAACGTGCGGTAGTTGATCGTCTCCGGCTTCTTCACCTCGCCGTGCGACCACTGACGGATCTTGTCAGGGGACGCCAGCGCGATGCGGATCGCCTGGAAAGAGAGGGGGTCCTTCGGCTTCTCGAAGAAATTGAAGATGTCCTTCACAGATTCACCCTGGTGCGAAAGGTTCGAATTTCAATTTGACGCGCTGACCCGCTCGGTCAGGCGTCGGTCCCCGTCTTGGCAGGCTCGTCGGACACCATCACCGACGTGCGGCGGCGCTCCGGCGGCGCCTTCTCGAGCAGCTCGACATCGAGCGCCAGCGCCTGGAGTTCCTTCAGCAGCACGTTGAACGACTCGGGCAGGCCCGACTCGAGCGTGTAGTCGCCCTTGACGATCGACTCGTACATGCGCGTGCGGCCGACGACGTCGTCGGACTTCACGGTGAGGAACTCCTGCAGCGAGTAGGCAGCGCCGTACGCTTCCATCGCCCAGACTTCCATTTCACCGAGACGCTGACCGCCGAACTGCGCCTTGCCACCCAGCGGCTGCTGCGTGACGAGCGAGTACGGGCCGATCGAACGAGCGTGGATCTTCTCGTCGACGAGGTGGTGCAGCTTGAGCATGTACATCACGCCGACGGTGACGTTCTGGTCGAACGCCTCGCCGGTGCGGCCGTCGAAGAGCACCATCTGGCCCGTCTTGGGCAGCTCAGCGCCCTCGAGCAGGTTGTGGATCTCGCTCTCGAACGCGCCCTCGAACACCGGGCTGGCCACGTGGATGCCCTTGTGCAGGCGACGGGCGAGCTCAACGACTTCCTTGTCGCTCAGCTTCTCGACGAACTCCGCGAACTTCTCGTCGTCGTAGACGCCCTTGAGCTGCCGACGGCACGCGTCCGCCGAGCCCTTCTCGACGAACTGCTGGAGCTTCTCGCCCATGCCGCGCGCGGCCCAGCCGAGGTGCACCTCGAGGATCTGGCCGATGTTCATGCGCGAAGGCACGCCGAGCGGGTTCAGCACGATGTCCACCGGGCGACCGTCCTCGAGGTACGGCATGTCCTCGATGGGGAGGATGCGCGAGACGACGCCCTTGTTGCCGTGGCGGCCGGCCATCTTGTCGCCGACCTGCAGCTTGCGCTTGATGGCGACGTACACCTTCACCATCTTGATGACGCCAGGGGGCAGCTCGTCGCCCTTCTTGATGCGGGCGATCTTCTCGCCGAAGGCCAGCTTCACGGCCTCCTTGTTCTCCTCGAGGTTCTTGAGGATGTCGCGCACCTTGCCGTCGATCTGGTCGTCGACCGAGATCTCACCCCAGTACTTGTAGGGGATCGTGGCGAGCAGCTCGTCGTTGAAGACGTCGCCCTTCTTGAGCAGCTGCTTGCCCTTGTCGTCGATCAGCTTCCCGTTCGACTCCTGCTTCAGGAACATCTTCTTGATGCGGCTGAAGGCCGAGTCCTGGAGGATCTTGATCTCGTCGTTCTGGTCCTTGAGCAGGCGAGCCTCGTCCATCGACTCGATCTGCTTGGCGCGCTCGTCCTTCTCGACGCCCTTGCGCGAGAAGACCTTGGCGCCGATGACCGTGCCGGTGACGCCGGGCGGCACGCGGAGCGAGGTGTCGCGCACGTCGCCGGCCTTCTCGCCGAAGATCGCGCGGAGCAGCTTCTCTTCAGGCGAGAGCTGCGTCTCACCCTTCGGCGTGATCTTGCCGACGAGGATATCGCCAGGCTTGGTCTCAGCGCCGATGCGGATGATGCCCGACTCGTCGAGGTCCTTGAGGGCCTCCTCGCCGACGTTCGGGATGTCGCGCGTGATCTCTTCCTTACCGAGCTTGGTGTCGCGAGCGATGCACTCGAACTCCTCGATGTGGATGGACGTGAACACATCGTTCTTCACGATGTTCTCGCTCATCAGGATCGAGTCTTCGTAGTTGTAGCCCTGCCACGGCATGAACGCGATGACCACGTTCTGGCCGAGCGCCAGCTCACCGGTCTCGCACGCGGGGCCGTCGCCCAGCACGTCACCCTTCTTCACCTTGTCGCCCTTCTTCACGATGGGCTTCTGGTTGAGGCAGGTGCTCTGGTTCGAGCGCTGGTACTTGACGAGGTTGTAGATGTCGACCTCGCTGGCCACGTCGGAGAACGCGGCCTGCACTTCGGCGCGCACCACGATGCGCGACGCGTCGACGCTCTCGACCACGCCGTCGCGCCTGGCGACCACGCACACGCCGGAGTCACGCGCCACCACGGCCTCGATGCCCGTGCCGACGAGCGGCGAGGCCGTGCGAACGAGCGGCACCGCCTGGCGCTGCATGTTCGAACCCATGAGGGCGCGGTTGGCGTCGTCGTTCTCGAGGAAGGGAACGAGCGAGGCCGCCACCGACACCAGCTGGTTCGGCGAGACGTCCATCAGGTTGACGTCTTCCGGCTTGGCCATCACGAACTCGCCGCCGCGGCGGGTGAGCACGTGCTCGTCGGTCATCTTGCCCTTCTTGTCGGTGACGACGCGGGCCTGGGCGATGGTGTGCTTCTCTTCTTCGAGCGCCGAGTAGAAGGCGACGTCAGGCGTCAGGCCGCCCTCTTCCACCTTGCGGTACGGCGTCTCGATGAAGCCGAACTCGTTCACGCGCGCGTACGACGAGAGCGACGAGATGAGGCCGATGTTCGGACCTTCGGGCGTCTCGATGGGGCAGATGCGGCCGTAGTGCGTCGGGTGCACGTCGCGCACCTCGAAGCCCGCGCGCTCGCGCGTCAGACCGCCGGGCCCGAGGGCGGACAGGCGACGCTTGTGCGTCACTTCCGACAGCGGGTTCGTCTGGTCCATGAACTGGCTCAGCTGGCTCGAGCCGAAGAACTCCTTGATCACCGCCGTCACCGGCTTGGCGTTGATCAGGTCGTGCGGCATGAGCGTCTCGATCTCCTGGAGGCTCATGCGCTCCTTGATCGCGCGCTCCATGCGGACGAGGCCGATGCGGTACTGGTTCTCGAGCAGCTCGCCCACCGCGCGCACGCGGCGGTTGCCGAGGTGGTCGATGTCGTCGATCTGACCCTTGCCGTTCTTGAGATCGATCAGGTAGCGAATCGTCTCGAGGATGTCGCGCTTGGTCAGCACCTGGTTGTCCAGGGGCTCTTCGAGCGAGAACTTGCTGTTCAGCTTGAGGCGGCCGACCTTCGACAGGTCGTAGCGCTCGGGGTTGAAGAACAGCACGTTGTTGAAGAGGTTGACGGCCGTCTCGGGCGTCGGCGGGTCACCCGGGCGCACGCGGCGGTAGATCTCCATCACCGCTTCTTCCGGCGTCTCGATCTTGTCCATCAGCAACGTGTCGCGGAGGTACGGCCCCACGTTCAGGTTGTCGATGAAGAGAACCTTGATCTCCTTGTGGCCGCGCTTGAGGAGCTCCTCGATCGCGCCCTGGGAGAGCTCCTCGTTGCACTCGATGACGACCTCACCGGTGCTCTCATCGACGACGTCGTAGGCCGAGACCTTGGTGAAGAGCTCGTCAGCGTCCAACGGCAGGCGCGTGATCTTCGAGGCCTCGAGCTTCTTGAGGCTGGCGCGCGTGAACTTGCGGTTCTTCTTGACGATGACTTCGCCGCTCTTGGTCTTCACGTCGCGCGTGGCGCGCTGGTTGTAGAGCAGCTCGAAGTCGACCGACTTCTCGAACTCGCTCTCCGAGTGCAGGTAGATCGTCTCGGTCGCGTAGAAGTAGTTGAGGATCTCTTCGGTCGAGCCGCGGAACTCGAGCGGCGACTTCTTGGCCGTGTCCTTGACGGCGCCCAGCGCGCGGATCAGCACGGTGACCGGCAGCTTGCGGCGGCGGTCGATGCGCACGTACAGCAGGTCCTTGTGGTCGAACTCGAAGTCGAGCCACGAACCGCGCGAGGGGATGACGCGCGCGTTGTAGAGCAGCTTGCCCGACGAGTGGCTCTTGCCCTTGTCGTGGTCGAAGA
>CAYWON010000297.1:0-4800 GCA_964459885.1 uncultured Archangium sp. | reverse complement strand
GAGACGGGCGTGCGCGCGCCGCGACTGACGGGCGAGCGACGCGCCGTCGCGCCCGAGCCGCCGACGGCCGACAACGCGATTGCTGATGCCGAGACGGGCGTGCGCGCGCCGCGACTGACGGGCGAGCGGCGGGCGCTCGTGTCGGAGCCGCCCACGGCAAACAACGCCATCGCTGACGCGGAGACCGGTGTGCGCGCACCGCGGCTCACCGGCGAGCAGGCGGCTGTCCGGGGCACCGGTGCGCGTGAGGCCGTGCGTGCGCCGCGACTCACCGGAGAACGCCCGGCGGTGGACGGCGCGCCCATCGCTGACGCGGAGACCGGCGTGCGAGCGCCGAGGCTGACCGGCCAGCGCGCGGCGCTGCCGCGGGCGAAGGAAGAGGCCGAGACCAACCTCACGCCGCTGGGAGACAGTCACGACGAGGGCGCGACCAACCCGCGCGCGAGCGTGCCGACGGCCGACATCACCGACGGCGAGACGAACCCGCGCGCGAGCGCGCCGCCGGTGCTGGCTGCCATCACCGACAGCGAGACCAACCCGCGCGCGTCGGCCCCGAGGAAGACCGGCGCGCGGCCTGCCATCACCGACGCGTCGAGCGCTCCGCCCATCGACACGAACGAGCCGACGCGGGTGCGCGCCATTCCCAGCGCGGCGCAGACCGACGAGACGGAGCAGGACGAAGCGGACCCCACCAACCCGCGGCACAAGAACCCGCTGGCCCGCACCGCGACGTCCGCGGAGCGGCTCTGGGCGCGCGGTCAGGAGCGCGTCGAGACGCCGCCGCACGGCTCGCCCGCAGTGTCGGAGCCCGCGCTGGGAGAGGTCGACGAGGTCTTCAACGAGCCAACGGCGGTGCGCGAGCGGCCGCAGCGCCAGGCGCCGGAGCAGACCGCAGAGACCGCGCAGCGCCTCGACGCGGTGTCGTCACAGTCGATGGATCCGGCGACCTCGCAGCGCGTGCCTCAACGCAGCTCGCTGGGCTTGAGCGTGCTCATCCTCGTGCTCCTGTTGGTGGTGGTGGGCATCGCCTTCGCCGTGCTGCGCAAGGTGCAGCAGGCCAACGAGCTCGAGCCGCTGCCGCCGGAGCTGCTCGTCGGTGAAGAGACGCTCGACGCGGGCGGCGACGAGCCCGAGCCCGACGGCGGTGACGACGAGCTCGGCGCGCTCACCGCCATCGCGGCGCCGGTCGATGCAGGCCCGGAAGAAGACGCCGACGCCGGTGAAGAAGAGCCGCTCGACGGCGGTGACGACGAAGAGCCGGGCGACGGCGGCGAAGAGGAAGAAGACGAAATCGACGGCGGCGTGGTCGACGCAGGCACCCTCGACGCTGGTGCCGCGCCCGCTCCGGCCGTGAAGAAGACGACGAAGAAGAAGACCAAGCGGCGTCGTCGTCGTTGAAAGGGATGTCTCGTGGCTTTCTCTTCCCGCGTTCATGGTGAGCACTTCACGTTCCCGTCGCTGAAGGACGTCATGGGGCGCGCCAACGAGGTGCGCTCCGGCGACGTGCAGGCCGGGCTCGCCGCGCGCTCGATGCGCGAGATGGCCGCCGCCAAGCAGGTGCTGGCCGACGTGACGATGGAGCAGCTCTTCAACGCGCCATCGGTGCCCTACGAGGCCGACGAAGTGACGCGCGTCGTGGTCGACGACCTCGACGCCAACGCCTACGCGAAGGTGAAGAGCTGGAACGTGTCGCGGCTGCGCGAGTGGCTGCTCGACGACCGCACCACCGGCGAAGAGATCGCCGCCATCTCGCCCGGCCTCACGCCCGAGATGGTGGCCGCGGTCGCCAAGCTGATGTCCAACATGGACCTCGTGACGGCGGGGCGGAAGATGCGCGTGGTCGTGCGCTGCAACAACACGCTGGGGCTCAAGGGCCGCATCTCGAGTCGGCTGCAGCCCAACCACCCGACCGACGAGGTCGAAGGCGTGCTGGCCGCAGTGAAAGACGGCCTGAGCTTCGGCAACGGCGACGCGGTCATCGGCGTCAACCCGTCGACTGGCGACATCCAGGGCACTGTCGACATCCTCACCGCGGTCAAAGACCTCATGCGGAAGTACCGCGTGCCCACGCAGAACTGCGTGCTCTCGCACATCACGATCCAGATGGCGGCGGTCAGGCGCGGCGCGCCGTTGGACCTCATGTTCCAGTCGATCGCCGGCAGCCAGGGCGCGAACCAGAACTTCGGCGTGTCGGTGAGCGTGCTCGACGAGGCGTACGACCTGGCGCGCCGCGAAGGCACCGCGCAGGGCCCCAACGTCATGTACTTCGAGACGGGGCAGGGCACGGCGCTCTCGTCAAACGCGCACCACGAGACTGATCAGGTCACGATGGAAGCGCGCGCGTACGGGCTGGCGCGTCGGTACAAGCCGTTCCTCGTCAACTCGGTGGTCGGCTTCATCGGGCCCGAGTACCTGCGCGACGCCAAGCAGATCACCCGCGCCGGCCTCGAAGATCACTTCATGGGCAAGCTGTCGGGCATCTCGATGGGCTGCGACGCCTGTTACACCAACCACGCCATCTCTGATCAGAACGACCAGGAGAACCTCGAGATGCTGCTCACGCTCGCGGGCGTGAACTACCTGATGGGCATCCCGATGGGCGACGACGTGATGTTGAACTACCAGACGACGTCGTTTCACAACAACGCGGCGCTGCGGGAGATCTTCGGTCAGCGCCCGGCGCCCGAGTTCGAAGCGTGGCTCGAGAAGATGGGCCTGTGGCGCAACGGCAAGCTGACCGAGCGCGCCGGTGACGCCAGCGTGTTCGACGAGACTTTCCGGTAGCGGGCGTTAAGACGCGCGCATGGGAACCGAATCGAAGCGCGTCTTCGTCGCTGCTGGTGGTCGTACTCCCTTTGCCCGCGTCGACGGCGCGCTCGCGAAGCTCGACGTCATCAGCGCGTCGGCGCACGTGCTCAAGCAGCTCGCCACGCGCGTCACCGGCGACCTCGACGGCGTCATCTGGGGCTCGGTCGCGCAGCACGTGACGGTGAGCAACCTCGCGCGCGAAGCGGTGCTCGACGCGGGCCTGTCCTGGGGCATTCCCGCGCACAGCGTGGTGATGGCGTGCTCGACGAGCATGGTGGCGGCCATCGACGCGGCGGGCTTCGTGACGCGCGGCCGTGGCGACCTGTTCGCGGCGGGCGGCGTCGAGCTGATGAGCCGCGTGCAGGTCGGTCTGAATCAGGGCCTGTCAGACACCATTCGCCGCGTCAGCCAGGCGAAGTCGCTGCAGGGCCGGCTCGAGGTGCTGGGCAAGCTGCGCGGGAAAGACGTGCGCCTCGACGTGCCGCGCATCGCCAACCGCGTCACCGGCATGAGCATGGGCGAGCACCAGGAAGAGACGAACAAGGTCTGGCGCATCGCCCGCGAAGCGCAGGACGAGTGGGCGTACGAGAGCCACAAGCGCGCCGTCGCTGCGCAGGAGCGCGGGTTCTTCACGCCGGAGATTCTGGAGACGGAGGGCTCGAAGACCGACGCGTTCCCGCGGAAGGACACGTCGCTCGAGAAGCTGGCGAAGCTCAAGCCCTCGTTCGACAAGGCCAACGGCACCATCACCGCGGGCTCGGCGTCGCCGCTCACTGACGGGGCTGCAGGCGTGTTCATCGCGTCGGAGGCCGGGCTCAAGCGCCTGCCGTCGGGGACGCCAGCGGTCGAGCTGGTCGACTCCGAGGTGTGCGCCGTTGATTCGCGCGTGCACGGGTTGTTGATGGCGCCGGCCTTCGGCGTGCCGCGGCTGCTCGCGCGCAACGGGCTCACCTACGAAGACGTGGCGCTCTACGAGATCCACGAGGCCTTCGCGTCGCAGGTGCTGGTGCATATGGCCGCGTGGGAGAACGCCGAGTTCCTCTCGAAGTTCGGCGTCGACCGCGCGCCGCTCGGCCGCTTCCCGAAGGAGCGCGCGAACCCGAACGGCGGCAGCGTCGCGTTGGGTCACCCGTTCGCGGCGACCGGCGCGCGCATCATCAGCCAGTCGGTGCGGGAGCTCGCGGAGCTGAAGGCCGGGAGCTACGCCATCGTCAGCATCTGCGCCGACGGCGGGCTGGGCACGGTGATGTTGCTGCGCAAGCCGGTGTGAGCATCAGCGGCGCAGCTCAACGAGCGCCCAGGTCTCGGTAACCCCCGAGCGCGTCGCCGCGTTCAGGAACTGCCGCGTCAGCATCGAGACGTGGAAGTGCTCGAAGCGGCGCAGCTCGGTGACGGAGTAGCCGGCGCGCTGCAGCTCCGGCACGACGTTCACCGGCACCAGCACGCGGAGCTCGGTGCCGCGCGGCAATGACTTCACGTCATCGACAGTGAGTCGCCACACCGGCTGCTTGAGGTGAAACGCGAAGCTGAGCGACTCGACGCTCACGAGCGCGGTGCGTTGCTCGGGCAACGCGTTCGCCAACTGCGCAGCCTCACGACCGACCTGGTGTCGCAGCACCTGGGGCCACCACGCGACGCCCAGCACGAGGTTGAGCGCGACCGACGCCACCAGCATTCGCCCGAACGTGCTCTCGACGTTGGTGCGGCCGAACAGCGCGAAGCCGCTGAGCCCCAACGCCAGCAGCACCACGACCGCCACGGGCGCGTCGTTCAGGAACAAGAGCGCGACGCCAAAGCCCAGCACCGCCACCACCGCGAAGTGACCGAGCTGCACCGCCCACCAACGGCTCGTGGTCTTCACCAGCCACGCCGCGACCAGGAGCGCGAAGCAGGGAAAAACGATGTTCAAGTAGTGCGGCAGCTGAAACCGCGACGCCGAGAAGAGCAGCGTCGTGGTGAGCGCCGCGCCGAGGAGATGACGCTCGCCGCCGC
>CAYWON010000296.1:0-4803 GCA_964459885.1 uncultured Archangium sp. | reverse complement strand
ACTTCACGCCGACGAACAGCGTCTGCACGTCGTCGTCTTCGTCCAGCTCCGCGAGGAAGTCGTCGAGCTCCTGCTGGTGCTCCGGCCCGATGGCGACGGGGTTCTTCGCCTTCCACACCAGCGCGGCCGACTCGACGTTCCACGCCGCCGTCTCGAGCGCCTTGCGGACCGCGTCGAGGTCTTGCGGGTCTGTGTAGAAAGTGACGGTGCCGTCGTCGTTCTTCTCGAAGTCCTGCGCGCCGGCCTCGATGGCGGCGGCCTCGGCGTCGGCTTCACCCGGCGCCTTCGCGCCGATGGCACCCAGGCGCGAGAAGTCCCACGTCACCTCGCCCGTGGCGGCGATCTGGTACTCGCGGAAGTGCCCGCGCACGTTGGCGGCGGTGCGGGTGCGGTTGTCGGTGAGGCACTCGACGACGACGGGCACGCGCTGGGGCCCGAAGCCCTCGTAGGTGACGAGCTCGTAGTTGACCTGCTCGTCCAGCTGCCCGGAGCCCTTCTTGATGAGCCGGTCCAGCGTGTCGCGGGTCATGTTGACCTTCTTCGCGTAGTCGATGGCCATGCGCAGCTTGGCGTTGGTCGACGGGTCGGCGCCCGTCTTGGCGGCGATGAGGACCTCTTTGGCCGCCTTGCTCAGCAGCTTGCCCTTGGCCGCGGCGTTGGCTTCACGGCCCTTCTGTTTCCATTGAGCGCCCATGGGCGGCGCTCTTAGCGCGGGTCGGGCTTCGGCGTCGTCTTGCCGGAAGGCAGCGGCTTCGGCGCGGCGATGACGGCGGCCTTCGGCAGCGGCCCGGTGAGGCTCTTGAGGAACGTCGTGATGCGCGTCACCTCTTCTTTCGGCAGCGCGCGGCCCAGCTGGTACTCGCCCATGAAGGCCACCGCGCCCTCGAGCGTCTTCTGGCTGCCGTCGTGGAAGTACGGCGCCGTCTGGTCGATGTTGCGCAGCGACGGCACCTTGAAGAAGAACTTCTCGGCGGCGTTCTTCGACACCTTGCCGCGGCCCTCGTCCTTGAGGCCGGGCACGGGCTTCACGAGGCCGTACTTCTGGTACAGCCCGCCGCCGAGGCCTTCGCCCAGGTGGCACGCGGTGCAGCCCACGGCGATGAAGGTCTCGAGGCCCTGCTTCTCGGCCGCCGTCAGCGCGTCTTCCTTGCCGGCGAGGTACGCGTCGAAGCGGCTCGGCGTCACCAGCGTGCGCTCGAAGGCGCCGATGGCCTTCGCCACGTTGTCGTAGGTGATGGGCTCCTTGTCGCCGGGGAACGCGGCCTTGAAGAGCGGCGCGTACCCGGGGATGGACCTCAGTACCGCCTCGACGGCCGGCCCGTCGGCCATCGCCATCTCGACGGGGTTCAGCACCGGGCCCTTGGCCTGCTCTTCCAGCGTCGCGGCGCGGCCGTCCCAGAACTGCACGAAGTGGATGCACGCGTTGTACACGGTGGGCGAGTTGCGATCGCCGCGTTGCCCCCGGTGGCCCGGCGAGGTGGCCTCACCGTCGACGCCGTACTTGTCGAGCTGGTGGCACGAGTTGCACGAGAGGTCGTGGTTCTTCGAGAGGCGCGTCTCGAAGTAGAGCTGCCGCCCCAGCGTCACCTTCTCGCGGGTGATGGGGTTCTCTGGCGCGTCGCACTGCGCGCGCAGCGGCTTGAACATCGCCTTCGCCTTCTCGAGGGTGGCGTCGGCCGCGAAGGCCTCCGCGCCCACTACCAACAACCCCAGCATCAGTCCGCGCTTCATGTGCACTCCCTGGAAGAGAAGCGCGCAGAGGTAGAGGTGCGCCGCCGACTGCGCCAGCGCAAAGAATGCGGGCGCGAGGTGCTACAGACGGCGGCCCATGACAGCCCCAGCACTCCCCAAGCACGCGCGCGTCGTCGTCATCGGCGGCGGCGTCATCGGCACCTCTGTCGCGTACCACCTGGCCCACGCGGGCTGGAAAGACACGGTGCTGCTCGAGCGCGACAAGCTGACGTCGGGCACCACGTGGCACGCCGCCGGCCTGATGGTGACGTTCGGCTCGACCTCTGAGACGTCCACCGAGCTGCGCAAGTACACGCGCGACCTGTACGCGCGCCTCGAGGCCGAGACCGGCCAGGCCACGGGCTTCAAGCCGGTGGGCTTCATCGAAGTGGCGTCAGACGCCGGGCGCCTCGAGGAATACCGCCGCGTCTCGGCCTTCAACCGGCTCTGCGGCATCGACGTGCAGGAGATTTCACCCGCGCAGGTCAAGGAGCTGTTCCCGCTCGCGCGCATCGACGACGTCCTGGCCGGCTTCTACGTGAAGGAAGACGGGCGGGTGAACCCGGTTGACGTGACGATGGCGCTGGCGAAGGGCGCGAAGCTGCAGGGCGCGACGTTGCTGGAAGAGACGCCCGTGCTGGATGTGGTGGTGAAGAACGGCGCGGTGCGCGGCGTGGTGACGGCGCGCGGCACCATCGAGTGTGAGTACGTCGTCAACTGCGCCGGCATGTGGGCGCGGCAGCTGGCGGCGAAGAGCGGCGTGTCGGTGCCGCTGCAGTCGGCGGAACATTACTACCTCATCACCGAGGCCATCCCCGGCATCGACCGCGAGTGGCCCGTGTTGGAAGACCCCGGCTGCCACGGCTACTACCGCGAAGAGGGCGGCGGCTTGATGGTGGGCCTCTTTGAGCCTGTGTGCGCGCCGTGGAAGATTGAAGGTGTGCCCGAAGCGTTCTCATTCGGGGAGATTCCTCCCGATTGGGAGCGCATGGCGCCATACCTCGAGCGCGCGATGTCCCGCGTGCCGGTGACGCAGACGGCGGGCCTCAAGAAGTTCTTCTGCGGGCCCGAGAGCTTCACGCCTGACCTGCGGCCGGTGGTGGGCGAGTCACCCGAGGTGAAGAACTACTTCGTGGCGGCGGGGCTCAACTCCATCGGCATTCTTACTGGCGGCGGGCTGGGGCGCGCGGTGGCGCACTGGGTGATGACGGGGCGGCCCGACGTCGACGTCACGGGCATGCACATCGACCGGCTGCAGCCGTACCAGGCGACGCCCGCGTACCGCCGCACACGCACTGTCGAGTCGCTGGGCCTCGTGTACGCGTGCCACTACCCGTTCAAGCCGATGAAGACGGCGCGCGACGCGAAGCGCTCGCCCTTGTACGAGCGGCTGGCGAAGCAGGGCGCGTTCTTCCGTGACGTGAGCGGCTGGGAGAGCGCCGACTGGTTCGCCGGGCCTGGCGTGACGCCCGACGCAGGGCCGATGGGCTGGGGCCGACCGTCGTGGTGGAAGCAGTGGGAAGCTGAACACCGCGCGGTGCGTGAAGGCGTGGCGTTGATGGACATGTCCTTCATGTCGAAGTTCCGAGTCGAAGGGCGCGACGCCGGGCGCATTCTCAACGTGCTGTCGGCCAACGACGTCGACGGTGAAGCGGGGCGCATCACGTACACGCAGTGGCTCAACGAAGGCGGCACGCTGGAGGCCGACCTGACGGTGACGAAGCTGGGCGACGGGCAGTACTGGGTGGTGGCGAGCGACACCGCGCACCGGCACGTGGAGGCGCGGCTGAAGCGCGCGTTGGCGGAGCACCATGGTTTTGCGTGCGACGTCACGGGCGGCTACGCGCAGCTGAACGTGCAGGGCCCGAAGAGCCGCGCGCTGCTGCAGTCGGTGACGTCGGCGGACCTGTCGAACGAGGCGTTCCCGTTCCGCTGCGCGCGGGAAATCGACATCGGGTTTGCGCGCGTGTTGTGCGTGCGCATCACGTACCTCGGCGAGCTTGGCTACGAGCTCTACATTCCCACCGAGCAGGCGGTGCACGTGTACGACGCGTTGGTGGAAGCCGGCGCGGCGTTCGACGTGAAGCACGCGGGCCTCAAGTCGCTCGCGTCGCTGCGCATGGAGAAGGGCTACCGCGACTACGGCCACGACATCGACAACACCGACTCGGTGCTGGAGGCGGGCCTGGGCTTCGCGGTCGATTGGAAGAAGCCCGGCGGCTTCATCGGGCGCGACGCGGTGCTGGCGAAGAAGAACGAAGGGCCGCTGAAGCGCCGGTTGGTGCAGGTGCTGGTGAAGGACCCCGAGCCGCTGATGTTCCACGCCGAGCCGGTGCTGCGGAACGGCAAGCCCGTCGGCTACGTGCGCGCGGCGTCGTACGGCTTCACTCTGGGCGGCGCGGTGGGCCTGGCGATGGTGGACGGCGGCGGTGAAACGGTCGACGGCAAGTGGTTGTCGTCGGGGGCGTGGGAGGTCGACGTCGCCGGGAAGAAGTACCCTGCGGTGGCGTCGATGAAGCCGCTGTACGACCCGGACATGGTGAGGATTAAAGCGTGAAGCGAATACTGACGGTGGTGGCGGTGATGCTGGTGGAGATGTCGTGCGGACAGTGTCGCCTCGCGTGCCCGCCGGAGCTGCAGACGGTGATTCTCGTCGACGCGAACGGCGCTGGCTTGACGCCGAAGCAGCTGACGACGGGCGGCACGACGTTCGTGTGCGGCGAGGGTGAGACGACGTGCACCGGCAACCGGCTCACGTTCCGCTGGGGCGAGTACGCTGAGATGCCGCGAGACGTGCGCGTAGAAGCGACGACCGGCGAGGTGTTCACGGGCTCGGTGGACCCGAACTTCAACCTGAAGCCGTCGCCGGGGACCTGCCAGTGCAGTGACTCGTCGTACGACGATCTGACGGTGACGCTCTCGCTCTGAAGGCGGGCGGGGCTTCAGTTCGCGAGTGCGTTGCGCGTCGCCCACTGGCTTCGCGACCTCGTGCAGCCGGAGCCCCGCTGCAGAATCGATTTCCGCAAATTGGTCATTCCGGGCCCGCTCGAGAATTACTTCTTCGTCGGTCGG
>CAYWON010000295.1:0-4948 GCA_964459885.1 uncultured Archangium sp. | reverse complement strand
GCGCGCGGCAACGCGGGCACCACTGCAGGCTTCGCGTAGAGCGACGTCTGGAACAGCTGGCGCACGTTCTTGGTGTTGAGCTGCCAGAGGTCTTCCGCGCGGAACTGCACGTCGCCCAGCGCGTTCTGCGCGCGCAGCGTGCGCGTGAACTCGACCTGATTTTCAATCTCCACCAGGTCCCAGTCTCCGTTGCCGGGTCGCATGCGGTACGTGGCGTGGCCCGGGTAGAGGTGCCGGCCGTTGAGCCGCGCCGCCCACCACGTGGCGAGCGTCGAATACTTCTGAGGCGAACTTTCGAGCCAGTAGAGCTGCGGCGTCAGGTAGTCGACCCACTCGTTCTCGAGCCACGCCACCGCGTCACACGAGATGGCCTCGTACGCGTTGAGGCCCGGCACCGGCACGCCAGCCTTCCAGATGCCGAACGGCGAGATGCCGAAGCGCACGTGCGGGTGTTCGCTCTCGACGAGCTCCATCACCTCGCGCACCAGCAGGTTCACGTTGTCGCGGCGCCAGTCGCTGCGGTTCATCACGCCGCCGTCGGGCGCGAGCCGCGTGCCAGCGTCGGCCGCGTACGCGTTGTACTGCGCGGTGTCGGGGAACGGCGTGCCCGACGAGTCGGGGTACGGGTAGAAGTAGTCGTCGAAGTGCACGCCATCGACGTCGTAGTGATCGAGGAGATCCTTCACGACGTCCACCACGTGCTCGCGCACGGCGTCGACGCCGGGGTTCATCACCACCGAGCCGTTGTACGAGACCGCTGACGCCGCGAGCGTCACGGCGACGTGGTTGCCCGCGTAGGTCGTCGGGGTGCTGGTGCGGGCGCGGTACGGGTTCATCCACGCGTGCACTTCGATGCCGCGCGCGTGCGCCAGCGTCAGCAGCTCTTCGAGTGGATCCCAGCCCGGGCTGCGGCCCTGCTGGCCCGAGATGAAGCGGCTCCACGGCTCGAGCGTCGAGTCGTAGAGCGCATCGGACTCGGGGCGCACCTGGAAGAAGAGCGCGTTCATGCCGACCTCAGCCATCGCGTCGACGAGCTCCGTCAGCTCGGCGCGGCCGGCGTCCGGGCTCAGCGTGCGCGACGACGGGAAGTCGAGGTTCTCGACGGTGGCGACCCACACGCCGCGGAGCTCGCGCGGGTGGCTCACTGTCACCAGCGTGGGAGAGGTGGTGCCGCCGCCGGTTCCCGCGCCGCCGCCCGTCGTGCCGACGCCGCCGCCCGTGGCGGAGCCTCCGCCCGTGGTGCCGACGCCGCCGCCTGTGGTGCCGGTGCCGCCACCCGTGACCCCGTCGCCGCCGCCCGTCGTGCCGTCGCCACCGCCAGTGCCTGCGTCTTCGACGCCGCCGTCTTCGTCGATGACCGCGCCATCGGGTTGCGACGGCCCCGGGCCGCACGCAGAGAAGAGGAGCGAGACGCTGAGCGCAGTGACGAGAGAACGCATGCGCGGCCGCACATAGTGCAAAGCGGGCCCGCGACCCAAACGCGGCGCGAAGAGCGCGTCACCGGGGCGACAGCAGGGCATCCATCGCCCTCACCCCAACCCGTCGTCAGGCCTTCAAGCCATCGAGGATGAGCGTCGTCAGCGCCGCCGGCACCTCGAGCGGGTTGCCGATGTCTTCTTCGTGCAGCACCGCCAGCAGCAGTCGCTCGGCCGCGCCCACCACCGTCAACGCGCTCACCGCCACGGGGATGGGCTTCAAGATGCCGTGCTTCTGCGCGATGCGCGTCATCTCGATCGCGTAGTGCGCGACCGTCGCCGAGATGTCGAGCAGCGGCTTGCGCGCTCCTTGAGACGGCGCGCGGCTCTCCTGCAGGTACAGCCTGACCGGCCCCGGGTGTTCCATCAGCAAGATGGCCAACGTGTCGCCGATGCGCGCGTACGCCTTGAACATCATGTCGCGCGACGACGCGGTCTCGAGGTCTCTGCAGCACGCCACCATCGCGTCGGTCAGCAGCGTGCGCGTGGGCGCGACGATCTCGTCCACCAGCGCCGTCTGATCAGCGAAGTACCGGTAGAAGCTGCCCTTCGCCATGCGCGCCGACTTCATGATGTCGTCGACCGACACGCTCTCGATGCCGCGCTCGAGGAACAAGAGCAGCGCCGCATCACGAATCGCCTGCGCCTTCTTCTGACGGTTGAGATCCCGAACCCCGCCCACCGGCCCCGGGCGCTTCAAGGCGCGCGTGGGCGTCACTTCCTTCGTCACTCGTGCTGCTGCGCTCATTCGACTCACGGCTTCTTCTTGGAGTTCTGTTCCGCCCGCTGCAGGCGCTCGACGCGCCCGAGTGGATCATCGTGTCCGACGAAGTTGGCGGCCCGCGCCGCCACCTCGACCGCCTTCCGCTTCAACCCGCCGCCGTCGTAGTGGAACTCCGGCGCGTGGGAAGCACCGAATGCAGCCAGGAAGCTGCGCGCCAGTTCACGCTCTTCATCGTCGGCATGAGGCGACAGCGCGCGCGCCACCTCGAGGTGCCCGTTCGCTGCGGCCTTCAGCAGCGCCGTCTCGTCCGTGTCGTCGCGCCACCGCGCCTCGGCGCCCGCATCGAGCAGCAGCTTCACCAGCTCGAGATCACCCCGCCCCGCCGCGATGATCAGCGGCGTCGTGCGCCCGGCGCCGAGCTGGTTCACGTCGGGCTTCGCCGCCAGCGCCGCCTTCACCTCGTCCACACTTCCCGTCTCGACAGCCTCAAGGAGCGTCATCGGAGTAGCCAATCTACTTGAAAGGCTCTCACCGGCTGAGAATCGACTGTCTCCCTGACTGATCATGTGACCAGCGCGTGAAGTGACACGGACCCGCGGCCTGTGGCAGACGGCCCGCCCATGGCTCGACTCCCCCTCGCCGTGGCGCTGGTCTTCACGGTCGTCGTCACCGGCTGCACGTGCAACGAAGACCGCATCCGCGTGGTGCCGCCTCCGGAAGAGATGGTGGACGCCGGCCCGCCGCCGAACCCGGAGCTCTGCAACGGCGTCGACGATGACGCCGACGGTGAGATCGACGAGGGCTTCGAGCCCGTGGTGTGTGGCGAAGGCGCGTGCCGCCGCGAGATGCCGGGCTGCACCAACGGCGCGGTCACCGAGTGCATGCCGTTCTCGCCGACCGACGAGACCTGCAACGGCATTGACGACGACTGCGACGGCACCGTCGACGAAGAGCTGATGCCGCAGAGCTGCGGCGTCGCCGAGTGCATGACGGTGGCGCCTTCGTGCGCCGACGGCGCGCCGGTGACGTGTGAGCCGCGCCCCGGCACCACGGAGATCTGCAACGGCCTCGACGACGACTGCGACGGCACCGTCGACGAAGACCTCATCGGCAACACCAGCGGCGATCTGCGCATCACCGACAACAACGCGGCGAGCGACCACGTCTACATCGGCCGAAGCGGCAACGGCTTCGGCCTCGTGTGGCAGGACAAGCGCGACGGCGCCGACGGGCAGATCTACTACGCGGGCCTGACGACGCAGGGCGTGCGCACCAGCGCTTCAGACGTGCGCGTGTCGACCACCAACGGCAGCTCGTCGCACCCGGCGCTGGCGTGGAATGGCACCAGCTGGGGCCTCGTCTACGCCGATGACGTCTCGGGCAACCTGGAGCTCTATTTCCGCCGGCTCGCGGCCTCGGGCGCCCCGCAGGCGGCGGCCGTGAAGCTCACCGACGCCAACGGCCGCACCGACTGGCCCGACATGGTGTGGACCGGTTCGAACTTCGCGGTCGCCTACGACGACGAGCGCGCGGGCGCGGGCAAGCACGACATCTTCTTCCAGCGCCTCGACACCAACGGCACGCGCCTGGGCGGTGAGGTCCGCGTCACCACCGACGGCGGCCGCCAGTCGAACCCCATCTTGAAGTGGAACGGCACGAGCTTCGGCCTCGTGTGGACGGACTTCCGGCACGGCAGCAACAACCGCGAGATCTATTTCCGCCGGTTGAACGCCGACGGTTCGCCGCTGGGTGGCGAGCTGCGCGTCACCAACAACGCCGCCGACAGCGCGTGGCCGGACCTCGCGTGGAACGACGCAGCCAACGAGTGGGCGGTGGTGTGGCACGACGGCCGCGACGGCAACCTGGAGATCTACTTCGCGCGCATCGGCCAGAACGGCGCGCGCATCGGCGGCGACACGCGCATCACGTCGGCCAACGGCAACTCGAGCTACCCCTCGATCGACTGGAACGGCTTCCAGTACGGCGTGTCGTGGCAGGACGATCGCACCGGCACCGCGGCGGTGTACTTCGCGCAGGTCTCGGCGATGGGCATGAAGAACGGCAACGAGCTCAAGCTGTCGAGCGGCAACGCCAAGGCGGAGTTCACCACCGCGCTCTGGAACGGCTCGACGTTCGCGTTCTGCTGGCGCGACTCACGCGACACGCCGGCGGCCAACACCGAGATCTACTTCGCGTTGGTCGGCTGCCCGCAGTGACGCGCGGCCCTCCCGCCGAGTGACGGGAGGGCGCACGACGAAGACTTCAGCGGCAGTAGCGGCAGTACGTGTCGCACTTGTTGGTGGTGCACGACGTGTCGCTCGGGCTGCAGCAGCTGTTGCCCATGTTGGGGCCTTCGCTGCAGGTACACGAGCCGTTGGTGCACGAGTGCTGCTGCGAGCAGGTCTGCGAACCGTTGCCGCCGCCCGTGCCGCTGCCGTCCGGGGTGCCACAGGCGAAGATTCCGAAGGTGCAGACGAGGCCGAAGAAGATGCGCTTCATGGTGGTGATGCTCCAGAGGTGAGGGAAAGACTGCGACTTCGGGGCGGAAGACACACGGCGGTGCGCGATGTCGCAAAGAAAACCGACGGGCGCTGACCGATTTCCGCAGACGGCCTTGATGCGGGCGGGCGGTCTTTGACCTGCATCGCGCTCGTCGCGCGCTGGCGCCGTGAACTTCGGGCTGAGGTCGCTCATGTCACTCGCGCTTCGACGCGTTCATTCGTCACCTGGGTCACACAGGATGACTCAA
>CAYWON010000294.1:0-4972 GCA_964459885.1 uncultured Archangium sp. | reverse complement strand
GAGGTCAGGGTCGCTGCTGCGAGCGCCACGCGCCGGGCGTGACGCCGTGCGTGCGACGGAACGTGGCGACGAGGTGTGAAGCCGACGCGAGGCCCAACCGCGCAGCGATGGCGTCGAGGTCGAGCCGCGTCTCCGCGAGCAGCGCTTCGGCGTGGCGCAGCACGAGCTTCTGCCGCTCGACGCGCAGCGAGGTGCCCGCATCGTCGAGCCGCCGCTGCAGCGTGCGCGACGAGAGCCCGAGCCGCGCGGCGATGTCTGCCGCGGACGCAGAGAGGTCGTGCTGCAGCTGGCTTTGCACCGAGCGCACCACGTCGGGCGTGTGACAGAGCTGGCGGCGCAGCGCCTCGACCGGCGCGAAGAGCTCGCCGACGTCGGACGCTTCGAAGGCGTTGGCAACATCAGAGGCCGCCACGGCGCGGAACGCGTAGGTCGGCCGCACCACGTTGAGCAGCCCGGCGGTGACCACGCCCACGATGCCGCCACCGTGAATCATGGTCATCGAGCGGACGCCTTCGTCCATGCGGCGGTCGCGCGAGACGAGGTACGAGAGCAGCCGCTTGAGGGCCAGCGCGTCGACCGATGCCACGTCGCGCGCGTCGATGAAGACGGCGCGACCATCGAAGCGTGGGCCGTGCGCCAGCGCCCAGAGCGGCTCGAGCTGCGCGAGGTCGTCTTCTTCCGGTCGGCCCCAGATGAACGTGCCGTTGGCGCGCGTGCCGTCTTGCCAGTACGCGAAGCAGCGACCGACGACGTAGCGACGGCCCACGCCGACCAGGTCGGCTCCGCTGGACATCACGAAGGAACTCACCACCGCAGGATGGCTGCGGCGCGCGGCGTGGCTGCGGCGGTGCAGGCTTACGTAAACAGCGCGGTAACGACGAAGGCCGCTCGCACCTGCGCGGTGTCGAGCGGCCTCCTGACGGACGTCGGTCGTGGTCGCTTTAGAACGTGGCGAGCGTCAGCTGCGAGCTGCCGGGCGTCAGGTCGAGGAACGCGCCCGTGGGCATCGGCGGAGGAGGAGGCGGCGGCGGCGGCGCGTCACCGGGCTGCGGCTGCGGCGCGTACTGCGGCGAGGCGCGCAGCTCGTCGATGCGGTTCTCGATGCGGTTCAGGTGCTTGGCCGACTTGGCGTTGCGCACGATGGCGCCGATGAGCACGCCGACGCCGATGGCGGCCACCACGATGCCGGCGATGAGCACGGTGACGCCCACCGCGAGCCCCGTGAGGATGACGGCCGCCGACGTGGTGGGCCACACCGCGAACAAGATGTTGGCGGTGATGATCGCCGCGCCGCCCACGATGATGAGCACGATGGGCGCGACCAGGCTGCGCCGGTTGTCGAGCTCTTCTTGTCGCGCCTGCTCGAGCTCCGGCAGCGACATGTTTTCGATGGGCCGCGCGCCCAGCGCCATCGAACCGGCGAACGACACCGGCGATTCGATGAGCCGCGCGTGGCGGAACGTGGTGTCAGTTTCGGTCAGCAGACCTCCGCTGGCCGACGAGAGTGCGACCGTCAGTGCGAGTGAGAGCATGACGCGAAGGCATCACGACTCGCGCGCGCTGGCCACTCTTTCCGTTGGGGCTGCTTCAGCCGTCGACGCCGGTGATGCCGGGCTGCGTGCCCTCTTCGCGCTCCGGTTCCAGCGACTGGCCGACCTGAAAGTACTGCCAGAGCCGCTGCGCGAGGTCTTCGCGCTTGTCGAGGATCTCCGCGCGGCGCGTGACGACGTCGAGCAACGCGTCAGCCAGCGCCAGCGGGTCGTCGGTGTGTTCAGCCGCGAGGCGGACGAACTCGTCGTGCGCGTCGGGCTCCACCAGGCCGCAGAACACGAGGAAGGCCCAGGTGCGCTCCACCTCGTTCAGCGGCGAGGTGGCCAGCACGGTCTGCAACAGCGTCGGGTCGTCGGGGAGCTGCATACGAAGGCCGCGCCAGCTAACACGTTTGTGCAGCGGCGCGGCCAGCGCTTTCCGACAGTGTCACCGCGGGTCGACGACGTGACCCAGGAACAGCACCACGCCCGTCTCACGGTCGCGCAGCACGAAGATGAACGGGCGGTCGATGGCCACCGCGCGCGCGATGGGCGCCGACGACTCACGACCGATGATGACGGCCGTGGCCCCCGCCGCTTCGGTGCCGCCTTCCGAGACCTTGATGACGGCTTCGTGCAGCACGTCGGTGATGTGCAGCCCGTCGTCCTTCGCGCGGCGGGTCAGCGCGGTGAAATCGGCGCGGTCAGCGTCGTACGCTGCGGCGAGGCCCTCGGCCTTCAGCGCTTCGTTCAGGTTGGTGGGCGTCTTGACCTCGAACTTCGGCATCGAGAGCTGCAGCAGCTCGGGCGAGAGCGCGTTGACGAAGCCCTGCAGCTTCGCGGCGTCGAGCGACTGCTCAAACGCGCCCAGCTGACCGGCGGCGGGCAACAGCACCAGCATCGACACTTCGTCCTTCTCGTACGGCAGCTCGATGGCTTCGACGCCGTTGACGGTGGCGGTGCGCGCCGACAGCTCACCGGCGTGCATCGTCGGCACCTGCACCGCAGTGCCGGTGTTCAGCGTGAACGCCGCGTCACGCGTCAGGTTGGTGTCGAACTTCGTGGCCCACGCGGCGTTGAAATAGACGGCGTTGGCCAGCACGACGCGCGTGTCGGGCGTGATGGCGTCCTGCGGAATCAGCTCGGGGATGAGGTTCGCCGTGTGGAAGTCGATGAAGCCGTTGATGGCGCGCCGTGAGTCTTCAGGGCGCTCGGCGAAGTCGAGCAGCTTCACGCCCGCGCCGTACTGCTGCGCGAGGAGGTCGAGGAACGGCTGCTCGAGCGCGTAGCCCTGCTGCGCGAAGAGCTGGTTGGTCAGCTTGAGCGTGAAGGGCTTGCCGTTGATGCCCTGCGCGCCCTGGCCGCGTGACGCGAGCGCGCGGTCGATGGTGTTGAGCGCGCCGTGGAAATCGCTCTGCGGCAGCTGCACGCGCAGCGTCGTGTGGAAGCCATCGAGCGTGTCGCCGACAGCGCCCGCCGACGTCATCGCCAGCGCCGTCGAGATGGAGACCGGCGCGCTCGCGAAGTTCTTCGACGGGTCGGCGATGCGGCGGTTGAGCGCGAAGGTGAAGTCGTTGAGGCCGCGGACGGTGTCGCCGACGTTGCCGGCCGGCGCCGCGGTGGTGATGCGCTCGAGGTTGCTGCGCGCGTCTTCACCGGCCTGCGGCTCGTCGTTGGGGCCGGGCTGCGGCGCGCACGCCGTCAGAGAGAGGGCGACGACACAGAGGGCCTGCAGCAGCTTGCGTTTCACGAGCGCGACTCCTTGGAGGAAGTGAGTCGCTGGACCAGAGCAACGTGCGGGCCAGCCTCTAAGTGCGCGAAGTATCGCGCGCCCTTCGTGGATTTCTGAGGGCGCCGGGCCGAGCGCTCGCAGGTTTTCAGGGCAGGCGCTGCGCGGTGACGGTGTCGAGCGTCACCGAGCACGACGCGGCGTCGGCGGGCGCGGCGGCGCCGGTGGGGCACGTGCCCGCGCCCTGGATGCAGCTGTACATCGACGCGAGCTCGAAGCTGACGTGCGCGACGTCTCCCGCGAGGCGGTTGATGCTGGCGGTGCTCTGCCGCACCTCGCTGAAGTCGGCGCCGTTCACCGTGAGCTGCTGCTGGTGGGTGTAGACGTTCGTCGCCAGCGGCAGGTCGCCGTTGATGCGGATTTCCGGCGCGTCACCGAGCCGCCAGACCTGCAGCGGCACGCGCAGGTGCGTGCTGTTGGCCTGCCACACCTCGAGTTGAAGGGCGTTCTGCATCTGCACGGCCTCGACGCCGGTGGGCACGGTGTTGTTGCGGAAGCAGCTCGGCGTCGAGATGGCGCGCGCCGGCGTCGCGTCGAAGGTCACGAGGTACCGCGTCGCGCCGTTGAGCGCGGTGGGGACGGGCGTCGTCCACGTGGGAGACACCGGCACCGACTGCGCCGTGAAGTTGAGCGTGAGGTCGCAGCTCTCGGCGTCGAGCGGTCGCGCGGCGCCCATGGGGCAATCTGTCTGGCCCCTGATGCAGGCGAACTGCGCCTTGAGCTCGAGCGTGCCCGTGGTGGACGCAGCGTTGACGTCGACGAACGAGAAGCGCAGCTCGGCCTGGCGCGCCTCGGTGTACTGCGTGCCCATCGGCGTCTGGCGGTTCTCGAGGAACGCGAAGACACCGTCTTCACCGCGCACCGCCGGCGACGGGCGAATGGTGGGCGAGTCGCCGAGCTTCTGTGCCGAGAGGTTGCTCAGGGCGAGGTATTGCTCGCCCGCCTCTCCGCCGAACACCAGCACCTCGACGGTCTGCGCGGGGAACGCCGGGTCTGCGGGCGCTACGCCGCCGCGCCAGCACGAAGCGGGCACTGTCGCGCCAATGATGTTGAGGTTGAACGCCTTCAGGAGCGTGGCGCTGCCACCGCCGCCGCCCGTGGTGCCGCCGCCGCCGCCCGTGGTGCCGCTGCCGCCGCCCGTGGTGCCGCTGCCGCCGCCCGTGGTGCCGCTGCCGCCGCCTGAGATGACGGAGCACATGCCGTTGACGCACGCTGAGGCGAGCGAGCACTGCTGGCACGTGAAGCCGTTCTGCCCGCACGCGGTGGGCGCCGAGCCGGGCTGACATTCTCCTTTGGCGTCGCAGCACCCGTCGCAGGTCGAGGCCGAGCAGCGCGTGGTTCCGCACGACGAGAGCAGCAGCACGGCCGCCGAGGCGGCGAGCCAGAGAGGGGTCTTCATGGGTCGCGCGCCTACCTCAAGGCGGGGGCGGCGTCACCGGGCCCGCGCGAGCACGGCGAGCCCGAGCGCGGCCGAGACGACCGAGCCCGCGAGGATGCCCACCTTCGCCACGTCGACCAGCGCCGGGTCTGCAAACGCGAGCCCGCCGATGAAGAGCGCCATCGTGAAGCCGACGCCCGCGAGCAACCCCACGCCAAACAGGTGTCGCAGCGTGGCGCCGTTCGGCAGCTCGGCGAGCCGCAGCTTGACGGTCAG
>CAYWON010000293.1:0-5054 GCA_964459885.1 uncultured Archangium sp. | reverse complement strand
TGAAGAACTCCACCGTGTCGTCGAGCGTGAGGAGCCGGTCGTCGTGGAGGTACGGCGGGCTGTCCTTGATGCCACGCAGCGGGAAGGTCTTGATGGGCCCGTCGGCCACCGCCATGCGGCCGCGCACCAGAACCGGATCGAAGAACCGCTCGGTCTTGAGGTCGTGCATGAAGTTGTCGCTGAAGATCGGCGGCGGGTGGCACTCGAAGCAGCGGGCCTTGCCGAAGAACAGCGCCTCGCCGCGCAGCTCCGCCTCCGAGGCGAGCGATTTGTCGAGCCGGCCGAACACGTCGAGCTTGGGCGCGGGCGGGAAGTCGAGCAGCTCTTGGAACTCCGCCATCGCGTGCACCTCGCTGCCGCGCTCGAGGAAGTTCACTCCCTTCTTCTGCGCGATGACCGTGTCGCCGTCGAAGTAGGCGGCGCGCTGCTCGAACTCGGTGAAGTCCTCCACCGTGCGCAACGCGCGCTGCGACCCGAAGAGGCGCTGCTGGTTCACCCCGCGCAGGCTGGGCGTGTCGATGCGCCGGCGGAACGGCTGCGGCCGGATGTCGCCGACCAGGTGGGTCGACGCGTTGGTGTGGCCGTTGGCGTGGCAGTCGAAGCAGCTGACGCCCAGGCTGGGCTTCATGCTGCGCCGATCGTTCGTCTGGTTGAACTGCTGCTGCGGGAACTGCGAGACCAAGAGCCGCAGCCCCTCCATCTGCTTGGGGTTCAGAATGCCGTTGAACAGCTCGTAGAAGTTCTGCGTGGTGACGAGCTGGCCTTTGGAGACGTCGCCCAGGTCCGGCCGGGTCGTGAGGAAGATGGGCGCGGGGAACTCCGGCAAGAAATGGTCGGGGATGTCGAAGACCACATCGAAGCGCTCCAGGTCGCGCTCCTCTTGGCGGCGTATCTCTTTGATGTGGAACTCCGGGAACACCATGCCGCCCTCGTCGTGGAACGGGTGCGGCAGCGGGAGGAAGCCCTTCGGCCACATCTTCTGTTTGCGAATCTCAGCAGGCGGTGTGTTGGCGAGCTTGTCCCAGGTGACGCCCGCGGGGAGCTTGACGCGGACGCCGCCCTGCACCGGCTTGCCGCGCGTCATGGTGACGCCCTTCACCGAGCGATTGGCGAGGTCGTACCGCTCCTCGAGCAGCGCTTTCTGTCCACGCTGCTGCTCCGGCTTGGCGGCCCTGCCCTTCTTCAGAATCTCGTCGAAGCTCACGTCCTGGCTCACCGGCATGTACGTGCTCGCGCCGCGCGAAGGCACCGGCAGCTTCTCCGGGCTCTTCGTCCTGCCTTGCGTGGGCGGCTGCTGCGCGAGCGCGAGGACGCCTCCCAACCCGGTGAAGAGGATCAACAGCCACCCTGCTCGGCTCGACGTGGGCTTCATGCGCGCTCCTTCTCTTGAGACCAGCGGCGTTCCAGCAGGAGGAGTGCATCGCCCGCGCGCGGCGCCAGTGCGTCGCGGAGCATCGTGTCGCCTGACGAAAACTCTCGCCGCGCGACTGACGCGTCCGCGACGAGCGGGAGCGACGGCGGTCTAGAGCTGGCCTGGATGGGAAGGGATTGGCTGGGTGACTGGTTCGTGCCGTCGCCAAGACGCGACCGCTTCACGGTCCGCATGAACGCGACAATTCCCCGGGCTCGAACGAGAACCCTAGAAGGGACAACGGCTGACGACCCGGAGCGCCGACCGGGTCACGGGGTGCACCAGCGCGAGCGACTCCGCGTGGAGCATCAACCGCTCGGCCGGGTGGCCGTAGAGGCGATCGCCCACGATGGGCGCGTTCAGGCCGAGCGGATGCGCGGCGTGCACGCGGAGCTGGTGCGTGCGCCCGGTGCGAGGAAAGAGCGCGACGCGTGAGCGTGGGCCCCGCTCGAGCAACCGCCACTCGGTGAACGCGGACCTTCCGTGAACGGGGTCATGAATCTGGCGCGGGCGGTCGTCCAGGTCGACGCGGATGGGGAACGAGATGGCGCCCTCATCGTGTGGCGGCGCGCCTTCGACGAGCGCCACGTAGCGCTTCTCCACGCGCCGCGCGAGGAACTGCCGCTGCAGCGCGGTGTGCGTGCGCGCATCGAGCGCGGCGACGAGCAAACCCGAGGTGTCCATGTCGAGGCGGTGCACCAGCAAGGGCCCGCTCGCGCGGGGGTAGCGGGCGCGGAGCCGGGCGAGCACCGAGTCGCTCACGCCCGCGTCCTTGCCCGGCACCGAGAGCAGACCTGCGGGCTTGTCGACCACCACCAGCCACGGGTCTTCGTAGACGATGCCGAGCGGCGCGCTCGTCCCGGGCGGAGAGAAGACGCGCGGCGGCGCGACGTCGAGCCCCTGGGTCATGAAGGGCAGCAGCGGACCGCACTTGTCTTGGCACGCTGGATAGAACGCGCCCTGGACGCGACCGCCGCTGACCGGCGGCGGGCCCCACCAGAACTCGGCGAGCGCCAGCGGCTCGAGCTTCAGCCCATACGCCAACGAGAGCAGCTTGGGCCCGGCGCAGTCGGCGGCGCCCGACGGCGGCTCCCGCCCGTCGTACAGCGCGCGCAGCGGCCTCCTCTCGCCGCGCGCGCTCTCGACGACATAGGTGTCGTGAATGCGCCGCATCAACGCGCCGCACACGATTCGCCGCAGGCGGTCGAGCGCCTCGAGCCTGCGCTCGATGCGCGCGAGCGGCTCGGATACAGCCCGGGCCTGCGCGCCGTGGCGCCGCTCGAGCGCCTTCCGCTCGGCCTTGTCCGCACGGCTCTGCCGCGCGAGCGCTGCCAGGTCGGCGCTCCCATCGCGCCGGCGCTGGTGGCGCGCGGCCTTTCGCTCGCGATGCGCGCGGCGCTGGGCCTGAGCCTCTTCCTCTTGACGACGCGCCAGCCCCGCTCGCTCGGCGAGCAGCGCCTGGCGCTCGGGCGACGCCTCGAGCGCGGCGCGCCGGGCCAGCAGCGCCTTGACCACCGCGTCGCCCTCGGGCTCGAACGCCGCGCGGGCGCCGCGGTCGAACAGCGGCGGCGCGAACGTCTCCAGCTCCCAACGCCCGGCCAGCATCCCGGAGAACGAACGCAAGAACCCCACGCGCCCCTGCGCGTCCCGCACCACCAGCACGCCGAACATCTTTCCGCCCGACGCCGTCCACTCGGGCTCGAGCGCCGCTTGCAGCGCTTCGGCCGCGCGCCGCGCGAGCGGGTGTGGCCCCAGCGCATCGAAGGGGTTGGGGAACACCTTCGGCAGCTCGGGCTCGCCGGGCTGTGGCTCGAAGACGGTCAGCACGCCCCCCGTTTGACAGCCCGGCAGCCGCCCCACAAGCATCCCCCCTCATGATTCGCACCACGACCTTCGGCTCCGCTGTCGCCATCGCGCTGCTGCTCACCTTCGCGCGTTGTCAGTGCGCTCCCACCCCCATCGACGCGCCCGACGCCGGCGATCCAGACGCGAGCACGTGCGGCGACGCGCAGCTGTCCGGCAGCGAGACCTGCGACGACGGCAACGGGGTCAGCGGCGATGGCTGCTCCGACGCGTGCCTCGCCGAGCCTGGCTACCTGTGCCCCGCGCCCGGGCGGCTCTGCTTCGTCGCGGCGAGCTGCGGCAACAAGGCGCTCAACCCGGGCGAGCTGTGCGACGACGGCAACGCCACGCCGGGCGACGGCTGCGACCTGTGCTCGGTCGAGCCGGGCTGGACGTGCGGCATCGCGGGCATCCGCTGCTTCGCCAAGGCGTGCGGCGACGGCCTGGTGGCCGGCGACGAGGCGTGCGACGACGGCAACCTGACCCCGAACGACGGCTGCGGCGCGACCTGCCGGCTCGAGAAGGGCTTCCAGTGCCCCACGCCCGGGCAGGCCTGCGTGACCACCACCTGCGGCGACCAGATCGCCGAAGGCACCGAGGAGTGTGACGACGGCAACAACGACACCGGCGACGGCTGCTCGCCGCTCTGCACGCGCGAGCCGGTGTGCGCCAACGGCACCTGCACGCCGGTGTGCGGCGACGGCATCCTCCTGCCCAACGACTCGAGCGAGGAGTGCGACGACGGGAACCAGCGGCCGAACGACGGCTGCTCACCGACCTGCAAGCTGGAGCGAGGCTTCAGCTGCCAGCTCGTCACGCAGGCACCGCCGGACACGCTCGAAATCCCCATCGTCTACCGCGACTTCATCGGCAACGACGTGATGGGCGGCCACGTCGACTTCGAGAACGAGAACGGGACCGAGAAGGGCATCGTCGCCGACACGCTCGGGGCCGACGGCAAGCCGGTGTACGCGAAGACCGGCGGGGGCTCGTCCACCACGCACGGCGCCGCGGCCTTCGACCAGTGGTACCGCGACCACGCGGTCAACCAGACGGTGGTGTCGACCTTGGCGCTGCAGCGCCAGCCGAACGGCTCGTACGTCTTCGACGAGCAGGCCTTCTTCCCGCTCGACGACGCCGGCTGGGTGGCCGCGGGCGTCGAGCCGCTGCGAAAGGACCACGCCGACGTCGACCGCAACTTCCACTTCACCAGCGAGGCCCGCTACTGGTTCGAGTACAAGGGCACCGAGGAGCTGCAGTTCCGCGGCGACGACGACGTCTGGGTGTTCATCAACGGCAAGCTCGCGATGGACCTGGGCGGGGTGCACAGCGCGGAGGACGGCGCCATCACCCTGTCGAGCCAGGCGGGCGCCCTGGGGCTCGAGGTCGGGAAGATCTACGAGGCCGTCGTCTTCCAGGCCGAACGGCACACGGTGCATTCGTCGTACAAGCTGACGCTGAACAGCTTCGAGGCGCGCCGGACGGTCTGCCAGAACCTCTGCGGCGACGGCACGCTGCAGGCGTCCGAAGGCGAGGAGTGCGACGACGGCAACAACGTCGACGGCGACGGCTGCAGCGCCGGCTGCTTCAGCGAGATCAACTGACTACTGCGCGCGCACCATCGCGTGCGCGACCTCGCCGAGCTGCTGCATGCCGTGGCGGATCTGCTCCACCGAGCGGTTCGAGAAGTTGAGCCGAACGAACGCGTGCTCGGGCGCGCCGACGAAGAAGGCATTCCCGGGCACGAAGGCGACCTTCTTCTTCACCGCCGCGTCGAACAGCGCCTCGTCGACCAACCCGG
>CAYWON010000292.1:0-5088 GCA_964459885.1 uncultured Archangium sp. | reverse complement strand
GGCGGTCGTGTCGCGGCTCGTCGGCGCGCACGGCGCGGTGCTGGGCCCGCAGAACTTCCCGTCAGGCTGGTTGATGGACGTGCCCGTCCCTCCGCGCGCTGACACCACCTCGGAGTTCGTGCAGCGTGCGCACCTCGGCTCGCCGCTGGTGCCGGTGCCGGCCACGCCGCGGCTCTCGTTCAAGTCGACGGCTCCGTTCCGCGTCGTCGAAGGCCGCTACGCGGTGGTGAACCCTGGCGGCCGGCTGGGCTGGCGCCGCGTGCCGCCGGAGCGCTTCGCCGACGCCGCGCGCGCGCTGGTGCAGCACGGCGTGACGCCGGTGGTGACGTGGGGCCCGGGCGAAGAAGCGCTGGTCGACGCCGTGTGCGCTGCGTGCCCCGACGCGGTGCGCGCGCCGTCGACGTCGATTGACGAGCTGGCGTCGCTGATGCGCGGCGCGGTGGTGACGGTGTGCAACAACACGGGGCCGATGCACCTCTCGGTCGCCGTGGGCTGCAAGACGCTCGCGCTCTTCCTGCACATGGACGTCGCGCGCTGGGGCCACGCCTACGCGCCGCACGAGATGGTCGACCTCACCGGCGCCGCGGACGCCAGCGCGGTGGTCGCGGCCGTCGTCGCGCGCTCGGTCTGAGTCTTCAACCAACAGTCACAACTGATTCACCAAGTCTGTGCCTACCGGGAAAACACTGGACCACCTCGCCGGCTTCCTCGACACGCTGCCTGAGAAGCCCATCCTCATCGGCCACAGCTTCGGCGGCACGCTGGTGCAGCTGCTGCTCGACCGTGGCTACGGCGAGGTGGGCGTCGTCATCGACTCCGCGCCGGTGAAGGGTGTGCTGACGCTGCCGTTGAGCCAGGTGAAGTCGCTCTTCCCCATCTTGAAGAACCCGGCCAACCGCACCCGCGCCGTGGCCTTCACGCCCGAAGAGTTCCACTACGCCTTCACCAACGCGCTGACCCGCGAAGAGAGCGACGCGGCCTACGAGAAGTACGCCATCGCCGGCCCGGGCCGCATCGTCTTCAGCGCGGCCACTCTCAACTTCGACCCGAAGGCCGACGCGAAGGTGGACTTCAAGAAGGCCGACCGCGCGCCGTTGCTCTTCATCGCGGGCGAGCTGGACCACATCATGCCCAGCAAGGTGAACCTCGCGAACGCGAAGAAGTACCGCAGCGGCGTGGTGGCCTTCCGCGAGTTCGAAGGGCGCGACCACTTCATCGCCGGTGAGAAGGGCTGGGAAGAGGTCGCCACCTACGCGCTGGACTGGGCGCACCAGCCCACGGCGTTCGGCCTCAGCTGATGCCGACGACGACCCTGGCGACGGCGACGAAGTGACAGGCCGCCGCCAGGATGACGAAGGCGTGGAACACCTCGTGGTACCCGAAGGTCGTCGGCCACGGGTCGGGGCGCTTGGTGGCGTAGGCCACGGCGCCGATGGAATAGAGGACGCCTCCGACGACGACCCAGCGCACGGTGACGTCGCCGAGCGCGGCGCCCAGCTCGGTGGTGTACGGCCACATGAACCACGCGAGCGCGAGCGCCAACGCCGTCGCGACCCACTTGGGCGCGGTAATCCACACCAGCGCGCGCAGCACACCCAGCGTCGCGCCGCCCCACAGCACCAGTAATAAGGAGTGGCTCGACTCAGGTGGGAGCGCCACCGCCAATGGCGTACCCGTGCCGGCGATGAGCAACATGATGAAGGCGTGGTCGACGCGTCGCCACCACTGCCGCGCCGCTGGTGGCCACGTGGGCCGGTGGTACGCCGCGCTGACCGCGAACTGGCCGCTGAGCGTCACGAGGTAGACGACGCACGCCCAGAAGAGCGGGCCTTGCGCTTGCGACAACAACCAGCCGCCCGCCGCGAGCGCGACGAAGAAGGCCACCTGGTGTGAGACGCCACGCAGGCGCGGCTTCACCGTCAGACTCGCTGTGCTTTCCATCGGCGCGCACTCTCTCACTGTCACGTCACGCGTCCATCAGCGCGCGACGCGTCTTTGGCGCTGGCGTGACTCATCGCTATGTCCGTGTCGTGCGCGCCTTCGCGTCGGTGGTGTTCGTCGTGGTCTTCACGGCTGCAGCGGCCCGGGCGGACTGTCGGAAGCTCGACGGCGACAGCGTCGACTTCGCCAGCGCTGGCTCGTCGCTCTCGCCGGAGCTGCTCGAGAAGGCCATCGCGTGGGCCGAGGCGCACCCCGATGAAGCGAAGCAGCTCGGGCGCGCGCTCGCCACCAGGGCCGAGGCGCTGCAGCGCGAGCTCAAGGAACAGCTGGCCCGGCTCGAGGTCGCGCACCAGGCGCGGTGCACCGGCGCGCTGTCGGCCGCGGAGGTCGTCACGGTGAAGCAGGGCGCCGCGAGCCTCGAAGGCCGGCTCTTGTTGCCGTCGGGGTTGATGCCGCTGGCGAGCGCGCGCGTGACGCTGGAGACCGTGACGGGCGAGCGGGTGACGGAGGTGCAGGCGAGCGCGTGTGGCCGCTTCCGCATCGATGGGCTGCGCGTGGGGGCGTACCGGCTCCGCTTCGCGACGAAGCGCTTCGGTGGCTCCGTCGAGGTGACGGTGGAGAAGGGCGGCGTGCAGCGCGACTTTCGCGTGCAGAGCGACGCGATGCGCGTGGCGGTGTTCGCCGGTCACTACGACGCCGTGGAGGTGTTGCTGGCGGCGCTCGGCATCCGGTTTGATCGCCTGTCGCTCGGCTGCCTGACGGAAGAGGAGCTCGCGCGCTACGACGTGGTCTTCGTCAACTGCCGCCCGCCGGCGCAGACGGAGCTCGGCGCGTTGCAGGACTTCGTGGCGCGCGGCGGCTCCGTCTATTTCTCTGACCTGACGCTGCCGTGGGTCGAGACGCTGTGGCCGAAGCGCATCAAGGCGTCGCCCGACCGCGGCACGAAGGGCGTGCAGACGGCGCGCGTCGACGACGCAGAGCTGAAGGCCGCGCTCGGCAAGGAACAGCTCGAGCTGAAGTTCAACCTCGGTGGCTGGCGTCACGCCGCGACGCCTGGTGCAGGTCAGCGTGTCCTGCTCGCCGACGCGAAGACCGGCGTGCCGTTGATGCTCCTCTTCGATGAAGAGAAGGGCCGCGTGGGCTTCACCTCGTTTCACTACACGGCGCAGCCACCCGACGACACGGTGCTGAGCCTCATCTTCTTCCTCACGCGGCTGTGACCATCGACCTGCTCGCGCTCCTGATCAGCTTCTCCGCCTGCGCCTCGTTCCTGCCCGCGCCCACGCCGATGACGGCGCTGAAGGACGAGCTCGTCGGCGAGAAAGCGAAGTGCCTCGTGGTCTTCCTGCCGGGCGCGGGCGATCGCGCCTCTGACTTCGTGAAGTACGGCTTCGTCGAGGCGCTCCGGCAGAAGAACCTCTCCGTGGACGTCGTCGCGGCCGACTCCACGCTCGGCTACTACGCGAGGGGGATCCTCGTTGAGCGGTTGCACACCGACGTCGTCGCGCCCGCGCGCGCGAAGGGCTACGCGCAGACGTGGGTGATGGGCATGTCGATGGGCGGCATGGGGACGCTGATGTACTCGCACGACTTCGCGGCCGACGTGAACGGCGTGCTCCTCATGGCGCCGTTCCTGGGCGATGGCTCGGTGAGCGAAGAGGTGAAGGCGGCCGGTGGCCTGCGCAGCTGGAAGGGGCCCGAGAAGGGGCCCCTCACCTCCGACACGTACCAACGCGAGGTGTGGCGCTGGCTGCAGGCGCTCACCGCCGGCCAGGAGCAGGGCCCGAACCTGTACCTCGGCTGGGGCACCGAGGATCGTCTTGGTCCTTCCGCCGAGGTGCTCGCCGCCGCGCTCCCCGCGGGCCACGTCATCCGGGTGCCCGGTCCGCACAAGTGGACCTCGTGGAAGGCCGTGCTCGACCTGTTCCTCGCCGACTCCGACTTCGTGCGGAGCTGCGGCCGCTGATCAGCAGTGGAGCATGCGTGCGCCAGTGCACCCTGACGCGCGTGTCGCGTGGTCCGGCCAGTGGTGGCGCGTTTCTCCCTCGGAAACACCCGTGGTCTGCGGCTTGCTCTCGAGCCGCTGATGCCGCGCCGAGCGCCTGAGTTCTTCTCTCTGCCCGCCCTGACGGCGGTCGGGGTGCTCGCGCTCAACGACCACGTCTTCAAGGCGGCGTTCCACAGCCCGCTCACCGGCAAGCTCTCCGACTTCGCCGGCTGCTTCTTCCTGCCGCTCTTCGTCTCGGCGGTGCTCGCCGAGGTGTCGTCGCTCTCGCTGCGTTCGCGCGTGGGGCTCGGCGCGGCCGCCACGCTCGCGCTCTTCGTGCCCATCAAGCTCTTCCCCGCAGCGGCGCTCGCCGTCGCGCGCGCCCTCGAGCTCGTCTCGCTCCCCCTCGGCCTCGGGGCGCAGCGCATCACGGTCGATCCGACCGACCTCCTCGCCGTGCCGATGATCTTCCTCGCCGTACTCCACGCCCGAAAGGTGAACCGATGCGACGTCTCCTCGAGCTGATGGCCCTGCTGTGCACCACGCTGGCGCTCGTCGCCACCTCGCGCGCGCCTGAGCCGTGCGCGAACGAGAGCGTCACGCTGCGCGCGGACGGGACCTGCGGCGCCGGGACCGTGGTGGTGTCGTCGAACAGCGGCTGCACGGCGACCCTCAGCGGTGGCGAAGACGCAGGCCTCCCGGCGAGCGGCACCCTCTTCGGAGGCGTCATCGACGCGGGCGTGCTCAGCGGGTTCTTCGTGAGCGGGGCGGTGACGGACGGCGGCCGCTCGGTGTCCTGCACCGCGCGCCCGGAAGACGGGGGGCTCGCGTATGAGTGCCAGCCGTCCTGCCAGCCGGATGCAGGGCTGTGCCCGGCTGCTTGTACGGGGACGTTGGCTCCCTGATGTCGGGAACGGCGGTTCGCCTCCTCACCCCGACCCTCTCCTCCGCAGGAGGAGAGGGAGACGTCGAGGAACACTGAGTGAACCCGGCGGGTTCACGCCCGGACTGTTACAGTCGCCCGCCCCGTGTACGAGCCAGCCCCACCCCCACCTCCGACGCCGCCTTCCGAGCCGCCGGCGCCCGTCGATGCGCCGTCTCCTTCGGAAGGACAAGAAGAACAACCCGCTCAAACCGGAGGGCCGGTGTGAAGGCGCGAG
>CAYWON010000291.1:1465-5091 GCA_964459885.1 uncultured Archangium sp. | reverse complement strand
TGGCTGCACACCGGCGCCACGCTGTTCATCGTCATCTGGGCCATCACCGGCGCCGTGTCGGGCCGCACCGTGCGGCGGCTCACCGAAGCCAACCGCGCGGCGTCGATGCCGCGGCTCTTCATCGCGCTCGCGTCGCGGCTGGGGCTGCTGCTCGCTGTGCTGGCGCTGATGGTGATGAAGCCGGGACCCGCCGTGCAGGGACCGCTGGTGCTCGCCTCACAGCTGGGCGCGCTCGGCGTGTGGCTGAGACTGAAAGGTCAGCGCGAGACCGCGTAGTAGCCAAGCGACGTGCCACAGCCGGCCACCGTCAAGGCGCCTTTGTTCTCCAACGCGTCTTCAAACCTCGAAAGAGAGAGCGCTTCGCTCCGCCACACGCCATCACCGTCGGGCCTCAGCAACTCCACACCGCCGTCGACCCCATAGCGCGTCGCAGGCAACGTCACGCCGGCGTCGGTGCGCTGCCACACCTCGAAGGTCACCTCGTCCGTCGCGGCACACGCCGCGCCCGAGGTCTGCACCGCGACGTCGAACACGCGCGCGCCGGCGACCGGCTCGAACGACGGCGGCGCCGGTACTTCTGTGGCGGACGTCTCGATGGAGAACCGCACCTTCGCCGCGCACACGGAGGAGCCATGGTGGTAGAGCTCGAGCATGTCACACGTACAGAACGAGAGCTCGCCCGACGCCGCGCCGCCGTCGGGCATCGCGTAGACGAAGCGCCAGTCGTGCGCCTGCATCACGCCGCCCGAGGTGCGCGTCGCGAGGTAGGCCATTGACGACCCGTCGTCGGCCCACAGGCCCTCCGGCAGCGACACCTCGTGCGGACCGAACACGAGCGGCTCGCGCGAAAGAAACCGCAGCACGCCGCCGCCGTCGCGCGCGTACCAGAACTGCACATCGACCGACCGCGCACCGAAGACCGCGTCGGCACCACACGCCGCAGGCAACGGCGTCTCGGCGAGCTGCAACCGTCGCGTGATGCGCCCACCCGGCACCGCCGACGGCGCGCACGCCGCCGCCACCACAGCGCACGCCAACACGATGAGCCTCACCCGCATGGGTGAGTCGTCGCACATCTGCCACGCGCGGTCATCGTGGTACTCAGCGCCCATGCCTTTCGAGTTCACCGAGCTGCTCCCCCTCCACCACGACGACACGCCGTGGCGCCTGCTCACCAAAGAGTTCGTCAGCACCTTCGAAGCGCAGGGCCAGACCTTCCTCAAGGTCGACCCGCAGGCGCTGACGCTGCTGACGAAGACCGCGATGCGCGACATCGCGCACCTGCTGCGGCCGGGGCACCTCGCGCAGCTGCGCAAGATCCTCGATGACCCGGAGGCGTCGAAGAACGACAAGTTCGTCGCGCTCGACCTGCTGAAGAACGCAGGCATCGCTGCGGGCGGCGTGTTGCCCATGTGCCAGGACACCGGCACCGCCATCGTCAAAGGCAAGAAGGGCCAGCTGGTGTTCACCGGCGGCGGCGACGAAGAGGCCATCGCGAAGGGCGTGTACGCGACGTACACCGAGACCAACCTCCGCTACTCGCAGCTCGCGCCGCTGACGATGTACGAAGAGAAGAACACCGGGAACAACCTGCCCGCGGAGATCAAGCTCAGCGCGACCGACGGCGCGGCCTACAAGTTCCTCTTCATGGCCAAGGGCGGCGGCTCGGCCAACAAGAGCTACCTCTTTCAAGAGACCAAGGCGCTGCTCAACCCGACGTCGCTGCTCAAGTTCCTCGCTGAGAAGCTGCCGTCGCTCGGCACCGCGGCGTGCCCGCCGTACCACCTGGCCGTCGTCGTCGGCGGCACGTCGGCCGAGACCGCGCTCGAGACCGCGAAGCTCGCCAGCGCGCGCTACCTCGACAACCTGCCCACCAAGGGCTCGATGACGGGCCACGGCTTCCGCGACGTGGAGCTCGAGGGCGAGGTGCACAAGCTGACGCAGAAGATGGGCCTCGGCGCGCAGTTCGGCGGCAAGTATTTCTGCCACGACGTGCGCGTCATTCGCCTGCCGCGCCACGGCGCGAGCTGCCCGGTGGCCATCGCGGTGAGCTGCTCTGCCGACCGCCAGTGCCTCGGAAAAATCACGAAGGACGGCGTCTTCATCGAAGACCTCGAGCACGACCCGGCGAAGTACCTGCCGGACATCGACGAAGCGGCGCTCGGCGGCGAGGTGGTGAAGGTCGACCTGAACCAGCCGATGGCCGACATCCGCGCGCTGCTCTCGAAGTACCCGGTGAAGACGCGGCTCTCGTTGTCGGGCCCGCTCATCGTGGCGCGCGACATCGCGCACGCGAAGCTCAAGGAGCTGCTCGACGCCGGCAAGGGCTTGCCGCAGTACCTCAAGGACCACGCCGTCTATTACGCGGGCCCCGCGAAGACGCCGACGGGCATGGCGTCAGGCAGCTTCGGGCCCACCACCGCCGGCCGCATGGACTCGTACGTCGACGCGTTCCAGGCGGCGGGCGGCAGCTTCGTGATGCTGGCCAAGGGCAACCGCAGCAAGGCCGTCACCGACGCGTGCAAGAAGCACGGCGGCTTCTACCTCGGCAGCATCGGCGGGCCCGCGGCGCGGCTCGCGCAGGACTGCATCAAGAAGGTCGAGGTGCACGAGTTCCCCGAGCTCGGCATGGAAGCCGTGTGGAAAATCGAGGTCGTCGATTTCCCCGCCTTCATCGTCGTCGACGACAAGGGCAACGACTTCTTCGCCAACCTGCTGCCTGCGGGCACCAAGGCCTGACGCGAGCTCAATACGGGAACGCGGTGACGACCTCGTTCCACGGGTTGCCGCCCGGGCCGATGGGCCGCGGAATGCGCGGCTGCCCCTGAATGGTGCTGCCCAGGAACGTGGGGTTGGCGCGCGGCACCTCGACCATGTTGCCTTCCAGCGCCGCCTTGAAGTCGAGGAACAGGCGCTGGTCGCCGCGCACGTAGAAGACCGTGGTGCGCGACTCGACGTCGAAGCCCCACGCCTGGAAGTCGCTGGCGTCGCCATCGACGCCTGCGATGTACGTGGCCGCGCTCTTCACGGTCCTCGGGAAGAGCGTCATGCCCGAGCGGTACACGGTCGGCGTCACCGGCACCAACGGCATCGGAAAGACCGAGCGCGTCACCGTGAGCGCGTCGCGCTGCGTGCCGACCTCATCACCTTCCACGTCAGCCCCGACGCCGCACCCTGCGAAGACCGCGAACGACGCCACAGCACCCAGAATCACCTTCTTCATGTCGTTTCTCCCCAATGGGCTGAACGTTGAACGCCGCGCGGCGCCCGGTGAAATCGCGCGGCGCCTACTCGAAGACCAACACCTGACGAACCCACGGCGCGCCACCGGCCGCGAGCCACTTCACGCGCTCATCGCGCAGCGCCGTCGCCGCCGCGTCGCCGCGCATCAACCGCTCGGTCAACGGCGCAAAGAAGCGCCGGGCTTCACCGTCGGGCAGATCGACGGGCGCCGCGATGATGGCGCGCGCACCGGCCTCGGCGAACGCGCGCGGCAAGCTCCACGCCTCGTGCATGTACGGCGCGGCAGTGGCGGCGCGACACGCGCCCAGCAAGACCACCGGGTGTTTGTTCAACCGCGCCTGCGCGACGGCCGCCGCGGTGAGCGAGTGCCCGTTGGCGCCGTT
>CAYWON010000291.1:0-1365 GCA_964459885.1 uncultured Archangium sp. | reverse complement strand
GGCAGCCAGGCGCCGCGGCCATGCAGCGGGTAGCCCGCGTACACCAGCAGCTCGCACCCCTGACCGGCCTGCGTGGCGAGCGGTGCGACGACGCGCGAGATCTCTTCGGGCTCGAGCCCCTGGCGATGCCGACGCAGCAGCGGCACGCGCTCGAACACGCCGGTCACGTCGCCGGCGCTGTCTCTCGCCGCCGCGGCGACGCGCTCGTCCTGCACCTCGACGACGAGCAGACAACCGTCGGGCAGCGGCCGGCCGAGCTCTTCACCAGTGAGCGTCAGCAGCGCCGCGAAATCGCCGCGCCGAGCCGCGTCGCTGCGCAACAGGCCGTAGCTGTACGCCACCGTCTTGCTCGTCATCGACGACACGTCGCCCAGCCGCTTCGCCGCGTCGATGGACCTCCGCAGCAGCGCTTCACCCTGCGCGCGGTCGACATCGATCAACCCACGCCCTTCGACGTGCGCGAGGAACATCTGCTGCAGGTCATCGGCGTCGGTGCGCAGCGGCGCGAGGCTCGCGGTCAGCTTCGCGCGGTCGTCGGGCTGCGGGTCCATGCGCATGACGTCGGCGAACGTGAAGGCGCCCACCAGCGACAGCGGCTCGCCACACGCCGCCGCGCGCTGCAGCGAACGACGCGCGCGCGCCGGCTCGAGCATCATGACCTCCAGCGTGGCCGACGACTCTTCGAGGTACCGGCGCGGCTCACACGCGCCCGGCTGCCGCAGCGCGCGCTCTTCCAGCGCCGCACGCGACAGCCCGCTCAGGTTGCGCAGCCGGGCGGCGTCGCCCAGCGTCGCCAACAACCGCAACTCGACCACCGCGTCACCCTGCTCTTGCGCCAACACCAGCGCGGCGCGCGCTTCACGCTGCGCGTCGGCGGCGCGGTGCTCGTCGGCGTACAACATCGCCAACCGCTCGCGCGCCTGCATCTGGCGGAACCGAGGGCCGTGCTGGGCGACGTCGAGCCAGCGCGCTTCAGCTTCTGACGCGCGGCCAGCGGCGAGCTCGCGCTTGCCACGCTCGAGGTCGAGGGCCGCGAGGAACCACGCGTCGCCGGTCTGCGCCACCGCGGTCGAGAACGCGTCGAAGCGCGCCTGCACGGCGCTCGACAGCATCAACACCAGCACCACGTCTTCGGCGCGCTCGGTCTTCACCACGCGGTCGACGAACGCCGCCGACGCATCACCGAGCCCCGGCTCCTGCGTCGTCACCTTCGGCGCCAGGCCCCAGTTGGCGAGCTCGCGGAGGAAATCGACGTAGAACGCGCGCATCGACGGCTGCAGGGCCCCGCGCGCCTTGAAGTCAGCGGCCGCCGCGCGACGCACGCTGGCCTGCGCGCCGTCGCCACCGCTGAGCGCGTCGAGCGTC
>CAYWON010000290.1:0-5095 GCA_964459885.1 uncultured Archangium sp. | reverse complement strand
GGTGCCCTGATGAAGCGCGTTGCCATCTCGCTCGTTCTGTTGCTCGTCGCCTGCAAGACGGCGCCTGAAGTGGTGGCCGACGTGCCGCCGCCCACGCTGCCGCAGGAAGACTTCGCCGTCGTCACCCAGAGCCTGACCTCGGTCGACGTGAAGTACACCGGCACGGTGCTCGCGGCCGGTGAGGCCGTCACCATCGAGAAGGCCGCGTGGGAGTTCGTCGTCGACGGCGCGGTGAAGCGCAGCGGCGACGCGGCCATCAACGTCAGCGCGCAGCCCGGCGCCGAAGCGAAGTTCGAGCTGACCGAGTCGCTCATCTACGTGAAGGACGAGGCCGAGCTGAAGGAGATGGACGTGCGCGGCGGCTCGCTGCTGCTGGCGCTGCGCGGCACGCTCTTCGTGAAGGCCGGCAGCAAGACGTGGGAACTGCCCTTCGCCAGGTCGCGCGAGGTGCGCACGCCGCGCCTGCCGCACCTCAAGATGATCGAGTTCGAAGCGGGCCGCTTCAGCGACGTCGAGGTGCAGGCGACCTTCCACCTCGGCGTGGTGAACCCCAACCCGTTCCAGGTGAGCCTCTCGGGCCTCGACTACGCGGTGACGCTGTCGGGCAAGCAGGTCACCAAGGGCACGCTGGGCGCGGGCGAGCGCGTGTCGCCGGCCTCGACCGGCGTGTTCGACGTGACGGCGACGCTCAACGAAGAATCGCACGGCAAAGAGGCGGCGAAGATCGTCAAGGGCCGCGTGGTGCCCTACGTGCTCTCGGGCACGCTGCGCGCGCCGCTCTACGAAGAGCCGCTCGAGAGCCAGGGCGAGATCAAGCTGACCGCCTCGAAGTAGTCCTGCATGCATTTCCTGGGGCCTGACCCGAGCCGCTTTCCTCCCATCGAGGAAACCGACGCCGACGGCATCATCGCCGTCGGGGGCGACCTCACGCCTGCACGCCTCGAGCACGCGTACCGACGCGGCATCTTCCCCTGGTACAGCGAAGGGCTGCCCATTCTGTGGCACTGCCCCGACCCGCGCTTCGTGTTGGAACCGTCGGCGCTGCACGTACCGAAGTCGCTGCGGAAGGTGATGAACCGCGGCACCTACGAAGTGCGGCTCGACACCGCGTTCGAAGGTGTCATCGACGGCTGCGCGAAGACGCGCCGCCCCGGCCAGCGCGGCACGTGGATCACCCGCGACATGCGCAAGGCCTACGTGCGGTTGCATGCGTTGGGCCTCGCGCACAGCGCCGAAGCCTGGCTCGACGGCGTGCTGGTGGGCGGGCTGTACGGCGTGTCGCTGGGCCGCGTGTTCTACGGCGAGTCGATGTTCGCCAACGCCGATGACGCCTCGAAGGTCGCGTTCGCCACGCTGGTCGAATGGATGCGCGGCTGGGGCGTGGCGCTGGTCGACTGCCAGCAGGAAACCGCTCACCTCGCCCGCTTTGGCGGCACACCGTGGCCGCGACAGAAGTTCACTGACGCACTCGCCGAGCTGACCGCGCACCCGACGCGCCAGGGCAAGTGGTCGCTCGATGACAAGGACACCGCATGAACCCCGAGCTGTACGACGCGCACGACCGACTGGAAGACCGGCACTGGTGGTTCGAAGGCCGCCGCCGCGTCATCCGCAGCGTGCTCGAGAAGCACCTCCTGCCGCGCGCCAACCGACGCATCCTCGACGTGGGCTGCGGCACCGGCGGCATGTTCCCGCTGCTGGGCGACTTCGGTGAGGTGGCGGGCGCCGAGTACTCGCCCGACGCGCGGGCCCGGGCGCAGGCCAAGTTTCCGCAGCACCGCATCGAAGCGTGCGCGCTGCCCGACGTGCTGCCCGACGGCGCGTTCGATGTGGTGACCGCGTTCGACGTCATCGAGCACCTCGATGACCCCATCGCGTCGCTGCGCACCATGCGCGCGCGGCTGCCGTTTGATGGGCAGGTCGTCGTCACCGTGCCGGCCTTCCAGTTTCTCTGGAGCAAGCACGACGAAGCGAACCACCACAAGCGCCGATACGGGCGACACCAGCTCGTCTCGCACCTCTCGAGCGCCGGGCTGAAGGTCACGTTCGCGAGCTACTTCAACACGCTGCTCTTCCCTGCCGTCGCCGGCGCGCGTGTCCTCGCCCGGCTGCTGCCGTCGCGCTTCGAGAAAGAAGGCGCCGACCTCGCCGAGACGAAAGAGCCGGTGAACGGCCTGCTCACGCAACTGTTCGGCAGCGAGGCGCTGGCAGTCGGCCGCGCGCAGTTACCGTTCGGTGTCTCACTCATCGCCGTCGCGCAGCGCGCGTAGCCATCACCGTGAGGCGCCGCCGGCTCAGGCCGACGGAAGTTGCGGTTCGTCTTCGGCACGCGGCAGCTACACTCGCCGAGGTGCGACACTTCGCCGCCATCGTCTGTCTCTTCGCGAGCGCGTGTACGTGCGACAGCGTGCTGTCGGGCCTGGAGTTCGCGTGCAGCGACGACGCCGACTGCGTCGAGGGGTTCACGTGTCAGAGCGGTACGTGCAGTGACCAGCCGTTCGACGGCGGCAGCGAAGAGGATGACGCGGGCCAGCCGGCGAGCGATGGCGGCGACGACGCGGGGCAGACGACGAGCGACGGCGGCACCGACGCGGGCTGGGCGGGTCTCGGCTGGTCGCACCGGCGCGCGCTCGTCATCACGGCGCCCGTCACCGTGCCGGCGAACTATGCGGTGCGGTTGGAGCTCGACCACGCGTCACTCGTCACCAGCGGCGACGCGCTGGCCAGCGGCGACGACGTTCGCGTCGTGTGCAACGGCGCGGAGCAGACGCGCGTCGCTGACACCGGCCACGGGTGGAACACGGCGACGACGCGGGTGTGGTTCCGGGTGCCGCGCGCGCTGACCGACGGCGAGGAGAGCCGCGACTGCTTCCTCTATTTCGGCGCGCCTGACGCGGGCACGCCACCTGCGACCGCGAATGACGTCTTCCTGCTCTACGACGGCTTCGAGAGCGGCACGCTCGACGGCTGGAATCAGGAAGCCCCCGGGCTGTGGACGGTCGACGGCGCGCAGCGCCACGGTGGCGCCTGGGCGATGCACTACCCGCCAGACGTCCCCGCGCGACGCGAGCTGAGCGCGACGCCAGCCCTCGACGCTGCCGACATGCTGCTCGAAGCGTGGTTCTTCTTCGCCGACGGCACGCAAGACATGGCGCTGCGCACACGCGTCGCGCCCGGCAACAACGCCTACGAGGCGTCACACCAGGGGCGCCAGGGCTGGAACCTCGTGCGCGTCATCGACGGCGACTGGCAGCAGCTCATGCCGCCGGCCGGCTACGCGCTCCAGGACGCCGGGTGGACGCGCGTTGGCCTCGCCGTCACGGGAGAAGTCGGCCGTATCTTCGTCGGCGACGAGCTCATCGCCCCAGTCGACGGCGGCTTCCCGCTGGGCCGGGTCTTCACGTCAGGCAACGTCGGCTTCAACAAGTACCGTGTGGTGGACGGCGGCGGCGTGTGGATCGACGACGTCGTCGCGCGGCCCTTCGTCTTTCCCGAGCCCACCGTCACCGTCGAGCCGGAGTAGCGCTCACGCCGTCGCCGACAGCAGCTCCATCGCCTTGCGCAGCGATTCTCCGCTGCCCGCCAGGTACACGACGTCGCCCACTTCGAAGGGCGTGTTCGGCGGCGGGTGGTCGAGCAGCGTCGCGCCGCGCTGCACGGCGATCATCAACGCGCCCGTCGTCTTGCGCAGCTCCAGCTGCACCACCGACTTGCCCACCGACGTCGCCGCGGGCTCGATGCGCACACGCTCCAGCTTCAGGTCAGCGAGCGCTTCCATCTCGCCCAGCGTGCGCCGCGGCACCGTCACCTTGCGCTCGGAGGTCTGCGTCGAGTCGCGCGCCTCGCGCACGAGGCGATCGATGACGTTCCGCGGCGTCTGCAGCCAGTGCAGCACGCGCACCAGCATCTCGATGCCGCCCTCGACCTCTTCGGCCACCACGTCGTGCGCGCCCAGCGACAACAACGCCGGCTTTTCACGCAGGTAGCGCGTGCGCAGCAGCACCGGCACGTGCGGCGCGACCCGGCGCACGAGGCTGACGATGCGCTGCACCGCCGACGGGTCGTTCATCACCAGAATCAACGCGCGGGCCTGCGCGAGGTGCGCGTGCTCGAGCGCTTCGGGCGAGGTCGCGTCGCCGTAGTAGACGGTCGCCCCGGCGGCGCGCTGCGTGCGCACGGTGTCGGCGTTCAGCTCGAGCGCGATGTACTTCACGCCACTCGCCGTCAGCGCCCGGCCCAGCAGCTGACCCGACAGCCCGAAGCCCACCAGCACCACGTGACCCGAAGGCGGCGTCTCACCCGGCGTGGCGTCGGCCTCGTCGATGGACCTCGCGCCCAGCAGCTTCACCAGCGGCGCCAGGAGCTTCTCGCCCGCCGTCACGTGCGGCGCGGCGCGCACCAGCAGCGGCGTGAGGAACATCGACAAGATGCCCGCGTTCAACACGGGCGCGAGGCCCTCGGCGTCGACCACCCCGCTCTGCTTGCCCAGCTGCGCCAGCACAAAACCGAACTCGCCGAACTGCGCGAGGCCCACGCCAGCAAGCCACGCCACGCGCGCCGGGAAGCGCATCACCAGCGCCGCCACGGTCGCCAGCGCGCCCTTGCCGAAGACGAACGCCGCCGTCAGCCCCAGCACCAACGCCGGGTGCGCCCACACCACGTGCGTGTCGAACAGCATGCCCAGCGAGACGAAGAAGACCGACACGAACGCATCGCGCAGCGGCATCACGTCGCCCATCGCGCGGTGACCGAACTCCGTGTCGGCGATGGCCATGCCGCCGAGGAACGCACCGAGCGCGAGCGACAAGCCCGCGAGCGACGTCAGCCACGCGGTGCCGATGCACAGCGCCAGCACAGCGAGCAGGAACACCTCGCGACTGCGAGCGCTGTCGACCCAGCGCAAGAAGCGCGGCACGAGCAACCGCGACACCACGATGGTGGCCACGACGACCGCCGCCGCTTTCGCCAACGCGAGGCCGATGCTGGTGACCGCGCTGCCCGCGTCGCTGCCCGGCGCCAGCAACGGCACGATGAGCACCATCGGCACGACGCACAGGTCCTGAAAGATGAGCGTGCCGACGATGAAGCGGCCGTG
>CAYWON010000289.1:0-5179 GCA_964459885.1 uncultured Archangium sp. | reverse complement strand
CGGAATGACCAATTTGCGGAAAGAGATTCCACACAACCGGCCCTTGAGGCTCAGCTCGCAGCGACCGTCGCCGACTTCCTGCGCGCGGCGAGCATCACCAACCAGCCAAGGCTGACCGCGCCGAGCGCCGCCGCGACACCCGCGTACGGCACCGTGACGAACCCGCGCGCCGCGAACGACACGATGAGCGCCACCTCGGCGAGCAACCGCACCGCCTCGACGCGCACCGCCCAGCGGCGGCTCTCGAGGATGGCGCTCCACGACGTCGCCGCGAGCCACAGCACGAGCGACAGCAACACCTTGTCGAGCACCGGCAGCGCCGAGTCAGCGCGCGTCACCAACAGCATCACCGGGAAGCCCAACGCGACCTGCAGCACGAGGTAGCCCTTCGAGCCCGGCAGCAGCGTCGACTGGAACTTGAGCTCCTTGCCATCGCGCTTCCACGCCGAGGCAGGCAGCGCCGGCACACCGTCAGGACGCCAGCCGGTCGGCATGAACCACACGCGCACCTTGTCGAGCCACGAGGGCGCGTTCCACGCGTCGGCCACCACCTGCTTCCATACCTGGAAGTTGATGAACGTCGGATCCCACGTGTTCGGCGGCGAGGTGACGCCGTAGCTGCACACCTCGGTCTCGGGCTCGAACGTGCCGAACAACTTGTCCCAGATGATCAGGAAGCCTCCGTAGTTCTTGTCGAGGTAGCGGTCGTTGCGCGCGTGGTGCACGCGGTGGTGCGAGGGCGTGTTCATCCACGACTCGATGAAGTGCGGCAGCTTCGTCACCACGCGCGTGTGCGGCAGGAGCTGCAGCACCAGGTGGAACGCCACCATCGCCACCACCCACTCCGGGGCGAAGCCCACCAGCGCCAGCGGCCAATAGAAGAAGAACGAGAAGAAGCGCTGCGTGACCGACGCGCGCAGCGCCACCGCGTAGTTCATCTCTTCAGTTGAGTGATGCGGCATGTGCGCAGCCCAGCCGATGTTCGTGCGGTGCCCGAAGCGGTGAAACCAATAGAAGAGGAAATCAACGCCGAGGAAGAGCAGCACCGCGTTGAGCGGCGTGGCCTCCAGCTTCCACGGCGAGTGCGCGTACAGCCACGCCAACGCCGGCAACCAGAGGAACGAGACCGCCACGTTCACGCACTGGTTGATGATGGCCGTGCCCAGGCTCGCGATGGAGTCCTGGAACTCGTAGTAACCGTTCTTGCGCCACACACACCACGCGATCTCCGCGAGGATGAGGAGCAGCACGAACGGCGTCACGATGGCGTAGACGTTGATGTCCATGTGCGACGTTGTCGCGCACGCACCCGGGTCGCCGCGTTAACCCGGGTTAAGAAGTGACGCTGTGCATCTGTACGAGAAGCTCAGCGCGCTGGGGCCGCTGTCGAAGGCCACCTTCGCGAAGTTGATGACGCTCGGGAGCACCGTGCAGCTCAGCAAGCACGACTTCTGGTCTCGACCGGGCGACGCGGTGAAGCACTTCGGCATCGTGCAGTCGGGCCTCGTGCGGCACTACTACGTCGACGCGAAGGGCCGCGAGTCGGTGAAGGCCTTCCGCGGGCCCGGTGAGTTCAGCGCGCCGTACGCCGAGCTGATTCAGAAGCACCCGTCGCGCACGTTCATCCAGGCGCTGATGCCGACCGAGCTGCTCGTGTTCGAGGTCGCGAAGTTCGACGCGCTCGCGGAAGACTCGCTCGAGCTGCAGACGTTGGCGCGCCGCTTCGTCGAGCTGCACTTCGTGAACAAGGAGCAGCGGGAGTACGAGTTCCTGCAGCTCTCAGCCGAAGAGCGCTACCGGCACTTCTGCGACGAGCGGCCCGAGTACCTGAGCCACATTCCCCAGCATCAGGTGGCGTCGTACATCGGCATCACGCCCGTCGCGCTGAGCCGCATTCGCGCGCGGGCGACGAAGAAGCAGCGCTGACTACGCTTCAGGGTCGAGGTTGCGGAACGGCATCGCGGGCACCGGCGCTGGCGTGAGGTTGCCGGCCACGTCGACCGCCGAGAGCTCCAGCCGCCACGGCGCGTCGGTCAGCGCGAACGGTCCCGCGCACATGCCGTGGCCGACGAGCAGCGGCGCGCCCTCGCTCCACGGCAGGAGGAACTCGCCGACCTTGTCCTTCCGCACGACGCGCGCGCGGATGAGCGCCGTGGGGTCGTCGAGCTGCAGCTCCACCCGCGCGAAGACTTCAGGCCCACAGCCCAGCTCTTCGCGCACGCCTTTGAGCGGCGAGGGCGAGGCCGTCCATTTCGCCGCCACGTCGTCACGCGCGGTGACGAGCCAGTCTGTCGGCGGCTTCGGGGCTTTGGCTTTTCCGCCCGGCTCAATCGCCAGGATTCTCGGCGTCGAGAGTTCCTTCGGCACCTTCTTCCACGCGAGGCGGTAGCGCTGCCCTTCGCGGAGTGGCTCGACGGGCAGCAACACCGCCTGCGTGACGCTCATCTCACCGACGTTCAGTTGCGCCACCTTGAGCGCGACGCGGTGCGAGCCCGACACGAGCGCCGGGCCGAACTGCTCGAGCTTCTCGAGGTCTCGCTGCGCGGTGCCGTACGCGTCGAGAACGAAGCGCGCGTTCGCAGGAATCTCACCGAACGCGGGAGACAGGTTCCACCACGACGATCGGCAGCGCGCCGCCGCGGGCATCGAGACGAAGAGCAGCGCAATGACGCACGCGAGCCGCATGTCAGCTCCAGGTGATGGCGTACTTCGCCGCGTGGCCGTCGAACTCCATCACCTTCACGCTGACCTCCTTGGCGCCCGCGATGTGCAGCGCAGCATCGATGACGCCCGCGATGTAGTGGGGGTTCCCGTTGCACTCGTTCACAGCGCTGAAGAACTCGCGCGGCCCCAGTTGCTCGAGCGACGCGCGGATGAAGTTGTTACCGCCGCGCAGGTTGGTCTCGATGCGCTTGAGCGCGCGCGCCGGGCCCATCACGCGCATCACGCCGATGATGGCCTTGCCCATCAACGTCTCTTCGAAGCGCTGCAAGACGGCGCGACCCAGCGACCGGTAGCGCTCGTCGAGCGGCCCGGTGAAGAGCTCGTCAGCGGCCAGCCGCAGGGCCTGCACCCACTCGGGCTGCGGCACGTTCCTCGGCTTGTCGTCGAGGTCGATGTGCAGGGGTTTCAGCTTCTGCTTCAGCTCCGCGCTGATGCGCGGGCGCAGCGCCTTGAAGAAGAGCGCCTCGACCGTGTGCTCGTACACGAACCACTCGGCACCGCCCGCTTGAGCCATGGCGCGCGAAGCTAGCTCACGTCGGTGCGCAGCGCCGAATCTCCCCGCGCAGCCACTTGTGCACCGCGTCTTCGTGATGCCTCGCGAGCCACGCCTGGTACAGCGTGAAGCCACGAATCGGCACCGGTGACTCGAAGAGGTGCAGGTGCTTCGTCAACGACGAGAACTTCTCGAGCAGTCGTCGCGGCGCGGCCAGCACGAGGTCGCTGCGTTCGACCATCAACGGCGCCACCACGAAGTGCGGCACGCGCACGGCCACCTGTCGCACCAGCCCACGCTCCAACATCGCGTCGTCGAGCGGCCCACCCGGCTTTCCACCCGGGGCGATCTGCACGTGCTTGAGCGCCGCGAAGCGCTCCGGCGTCATCTTGCCCTTCGTCACCGCGTGCCCGCGGCGCACCGCGCAGAGGTACGTGTCGCTCCACAGCTTCTGCATGAAGAGGCCGGGGCGGTCTTCCAGCGTCGGCCCAATCCAGATGTCGCAGCCGGCCTGCAGCGCGTCGAGCGCGTGCGCCTGACCGGGCCAGGTGGTGAACGTCACGTTGGGCGCCTCGCGCTGCACGCGCTCCATGAGCGGCGGTAGCAGGAGCAGCTCTGTGTAGTCGGCGTGCGTCAGCTTGAACTCGCGGCGCAGCTCTCGGAGCGCTGGCGGTCGGCCGCCGGTGAGCACGCCCTGCACCTTCGAGAGCGCTTCCCGCGTCGGCTCACGCAGCGCCTCAGCCCGGTCGGTCAAGACGTGGCCCGCGCCCTCGCGCACCAGGAGCGGGTCATTCAAGACGCGCCGCAGCCGGGCGACGGCGTGGCTGGTGGCCGGCTGCGTCAGCCCCAGCAACTTCGCCGCACGCGTCACGCTGCGGGTCTCGAGCAGCGCGTCGAGCGTCTTGAGCAGGTTCAGGTCGAAATCAATCGGCTGCATGAAGTGCATTCTCGGCATCGATTGGACGAATGTCGATGCGGTGCGTACTTCTGGGGCTGTCGCAACAACCCCAACCAACGGAGTCACCCATGTTCGTCGTCGCTGGAGTCACCGGAAACACTGGCAAGGTCGTCGCTGAGACGCTGCTCGTTCAGGGCCTTCCCGTTCGCGTCATCGTGCGCGACGCGGCGAAGGGCGAGGCCTGGAAGAAGAGGGGCGCGGAGGTCGCGGTGGCGGACCTCCACGACGCGAAGGCGCTCACCGCGGCGCTGCAGGGCGCGCAGGGCGCGTACCTGTTGAACCCGCCCAACATGGCCATCACCGACATCGTGAAGAACGGGCTCGACGTCGCCGAGGCCATGGCGGTCGCGCTCAAGGCCACCAAGGTGCCGCACGTGGTGTTCCTCTCGTCCATCGCGGCGCAGCACGAGGCCGGCACCGGCCCCATCGTGTCGCTGCACCACGTCGAGAAGAAGCTGGGCGCGCTCGCCGACACGCGCGTCACGTTCCTCCGCGCGGGGTACTTCATGGAAAACCTGCTCGCGAACCTGCACCCGATGAAGGAGCAGGGCGTGCTGCCCGCGATGTTCGACAGCAAGGTCGAGATGGTGGCGACCGCCGACATCGGCGCGACGGCGGCGGAGCTGCTGCGCCAGGGCAAGGCCGCGCCGAAGGTGGTGGAGCTCTCGGGCCCCGCGCCGCGCGCGCTGACCGAGGTGGGCGCCGTGTTCGGGAAGAAGCTCGGGAAGGCGCTGCAACTGGCGCCGGTGCCGAAGGCCGCGCAGTTCGACGTGCTCAAGGGCGTGGGCTTGCCCGAGGTGTGGGCGAAGGCCTACGCCGAGATGAACGCGGCCGCCGACAGCGGGTTGCTCGCGTACGAAGGCGCCCCGCGCCGCGGGCTGGTCAGCCTCGAGCGCTTCGTCGACGTCGCGCTGCGGTAGTTCAGCCTGCCGCGAGCGCCGCCGTGTCGTCGGCGAAGAGTCGGAACGACGCGGAGCGCTCCCGCAGTGTCACGAGGTCGGCGT
>CAYWON010000288.1:260-5232 GCA_964459885.1 uncultured Archangium sp. | reverse complement strand
TCGTGGCCCTCGAGCAGTCGAAGCAGGCCGCCAAGGACGCCGAAGAGGCCGCCGAGACTGCGCGCAAGGCAGAGCTGAGCGCCGTGCGCAACGCGAAGAACGCCACCGAAGCCCGCCTCGCCGCTGAGAACGCGCGAAAGACGGCCGATCGCGAGCGCCAGAAGGCCAACAAGCTTGCAGCCGAAGCCGAGGCGCGCGCCAAGCGCATCGAAGAGCAGCTCGGCAGCGCGGTGATCGACGATCTGAAGTGACCTCGAGGGGAACCATGAAATTCGGACGATGGGCCGCGCTCGCGGTCGCGTTGGTGACGGAGGCTGCGTTCGCGGCCGATGAGCCGGAGCGCCCGTGGGCCGCCGGTGTTTCAAAGGCGAAGCAGAACGAAGCCATCACGCTCTTCCGCGAAGGCAACGCCGCGCTGAAAGAATCGCTCTTCCCGAAGGCCGCGGGCACGTACCGCGAGGCGCTGCAGAAGTGGGATCACCCCGCGATTCACTACAACCTCGCGCTCGCGCTGGTGAACCTGGACCAGCCCGTCGAGGTGCACGAGCACCTGACGTCTGCGCTGAAGTTCGGCGCCGCGCCGCTCGACGACGACAAGTTCCAGCAGGCGCAGCGCTACCTGGCGCTCATCGAACGCCAGCTGACCAAGGTGAAGGTGACCTGCGCCTTCGACGGCGCGGCCGTGCGCCTCGACGGCAAGACGATCTTCACGGGCCCGGGCACGTGGGAAGGCCTCGTGCGGTCCGGCCAGCACTCGCTGAGCGCGTCAAAAGAAGGCCTGATCTCGGACGAGCGTTCGCTGACGCTGGCCGGTGGCGACGCCCAGACCTACGACCTGCGCGTGTACCGCACCGAAGAGCTGACCGAGTACCGCCGCGCGTTCAGCCCTGTCATTCCCTGGGCCGTGCTGGGTGGCGGCATCGCGGCGGCTGGCGCGGGCGTCGGCATGCACCTCGGCGCCAAGGGCGGCTTCGATCAGTTCGATCAGGGCGTGCTCGGCTGCGCGGGCGACACGTCGAACGCGAGCTGCTCACTGACGCCGCAGCTGCAGGAACAGCGCACGTCAGCCGAGGGTCTGCAGGCGGGCGCGATGGCGATGTACGCCGTGGGCGGCGCCGCCATCGTGACCAGCATCGTCCTCTTCTATGCGGGGCGCCCGGTGGCGTACCGAAAGACCGTCAACGTCGACGCCAACGCACCGCCGCAGGTGACGCTGGTGCCGGTCCTCACTCCCTTCGGCGCCGGCGCGATGGCGTCGCTCGAGTTCTAAGCCATGACCATGTTCCGACGACTCGCACTCCCCGCGCTGGCGCTGTTGGCCGCCGGCTGCTTCGAGCCTTCCAGCCCCGAGTGCCGCCCCGGCGTGCTCTGCCCCGCCGGCAGCAAGTGCACCGGCGATGGCACGCAGTGCATCGGCATCAACGACACCTGCGGCAACGGCGTCATCGAAGGCGCCGAGAAGTGTGACGACGGCAACGTGCGGAACGGCGACGAGTGTCGCTCCGACTGTCGCGGCCGCGCGGTGTGTGGCGACGGCGTTGAAGACACCGACTTGCGCGACGTGAACGGCCGCATTCTCGAAGTGTGTGACGACGGCAACACCGTCAGCGGAGACGGCTGCAGCGCGGACTGCCAGTCGCGCGAGGGCTGCGGCAACTCCATCGTCGACGAGGGCGAAGAGTGCGACGACGGCCGCGACGGCGGTCACGACTGCAACGTGGCCTGCCGGTTCAAGCGCTGCGGTGACGACACGCGCGACTTCCGCTTCGACGGCGGCAACGAGGTCTGCGACGACGGCAACACCAACGGCGGCGACGGCTGCAGCGCCGACTGTCTGTCTGACGAGCGCTGCGGCAACACCATCACCGACGTCAACGAGCAGTGCGACCGCGGCGTGTTCGGCGACGAGAACTGCTCGAACACGTGCCGGCTGCGTCGTTGCGGCGACGGCGTGCGCGACGATCGCACCGACGGCGGCAGCGAGCAGTGCGACGACGGCGACCCGGACGGCGGCGCGGAGGCCAACGGCGGCGCGCGGTGCTCCACCGTCTGCCAGCTCAAGCGCTGCGGCAACACCATCACCGAGGCCTTCGTGCTGCAGGCCGACGGCGGCACGCGTGACGAGCAGTGCGACGACGGCAACCAGCTGCCCGGCGACGGCTGCGGCCCCATCTGCCTCTTCGAGCGCTGTGGCAACGGCTTCCCCGATCCGGGCGAGCTGTGTGACGACGGCAATCAGGTCAGCGGCGACGGCTGCAGCGCCGACTGTCTTGGCATCGAGGTCTGCGGCGACGGTCGCCGCGACGCGGTGCTGCGCGATGGCGGCAGCGAGGCCTGCGACGACGGCAACCTCGACGGCGGCGACGGCTGCCGCGCTGACTGCCAGGGCGTCGAGGCCTGCGGCGACGGCAAGCTCGACCCCGTGCTGCTCGATGGCGGCGCCGAGGTCTGCGACGACAACAACACGACCGGCGGCGACGGGTGCCGCGCTGACTGCCTGGGCGTCGAGCTCTGCGGCGACACCCTGGTCGACGCGGTGCTGCGCGACGGTGGCTTCGAGGCCTGTGACGACGGCAACCGTGACGGTGGCGACGGCTGCCGCGCTGACTGCCGCGGCACCGAGGTCTGCGGCGACAACCAGATCGACCCTGTGCTGCTCGATGGCGGCTTCGAGACCTGCGACGACGGCAACACCATCAGCGGCGACACCTGCGCGCAGGACTGCCGTTCGACCGGCCAGTGCGGCAACACGTTCATCGAGCCCGCGCTCGGCGAAGAGTGCGACGACGGCAACGGCAACGACAACGACGGCTGCACCGCGCTGTGCAAGCTCGCCATCTGCGGCGACGGGCTGCGCCGCACCGTGGGCCCGCCGACCGAGCAGTGCGACACCGCCGGCGAGTCGCTGACGTGCAACTTCAACTGCACCACGCACCGCTGCGGCGATGGCTTCGTCAACGTGACGGCGGGCGAAGAGTGCGACAACGCGGGCGGCTCGTCGCCTGACGCGGGCGCTGAATCAGCGGGCTGCGACACGGACTGCACGGTGGCGTACTGCGGCGACGGCAAGCGCAACGTGCTCGCGGGCGAGCAGTGCGACACGTCGGGCAACAGCGCGACCTGCAACGCCGACTGCACTGTCGCGTCGTGCGGCGACAGCAAGCTGAACCCCAACACCGTCCCGCCCGAGCAGTGCGACACCGGTGGCAACACACAGTTCTGCGACAACGACTGCACGCCTTCGCAGTGCGGCGACGGGCTGTGGAACATCGCCGCCGGCGAGCAGTGCGACGATGGCAACGGCTTCAACGACGACCGCTGCGTCGAAGGCTGCCGCGTCAACGTGTGCGGCGACGGCTTCCGCAACATCGCCGACGCGGGCTTCGAGGCGTGTGACGACGGCAACACCGTCAGCGAGACGCGCTGCGCGTACGGCACCCCGACCTGCACCGGCTGCAACGCGGCGTGCGCCCAGGTGTTGAACCTCACCGGCCCGTTCTGCGGCGACAGCACCACGCAGACCGACGCCGGCGAGGCCTGCGACGACGGCAACACCACCACCGAGACCGCGTGCGCGTACGGCACCGCGAGCTGCACCGGCTGCTCGGCGAACTGCTTCGCGCAGTTCTCGCTGACGGGCCCGCGGTGCGGCGACGGCACCGTCAACGGCCCGGAGGCGTGCGACGACGGGAACGCGGTGAGTGAGTCGGCCTGCCCCTACGGCACCGCCAACTGCACGCTGTGCAACGCTGGCTGCACCGCCACGCTGGCGCTGACCGGCCCGCGCTGCGGCGACGGCGTGGTCAACGGCCCGGAGGCGTGCGACGACGGCAACACCACCACCGAAGCCGCGTGCGCGTACGGCACGGCGAGCTGCACCATCTGCAACGCGACGTGCACCGCCGAGATCCCCCGCACGGGCCCGGTCTGCGGCGACGGCACCGTCAACGGCGCCGAGACCTGCGACGACGGCAACACCGTGAGCGAGTCGGCCTGCCCGTACGGCACTGCCAACTGCACGCTCTGCAACGCGACGTGCTCCGCCACGCTGGCGCTCACCGGCCCGCGCTGCGGCGACGGCACCGTCAACGGCACCGAGGCGTGTGACGACGGCAACACCACCACCGAGGCCGCGTGCGCCTACGGCACGGCCAGCTGCGACATCTGCAACGCCACCTGCACGGCCGAGCTGCCGCGCACCGGCGGCGTGTGTGGCGACGGCACCGTCAACGGCCCCGAGGTGTGCGACGACGGCAACACCACCACCGAGACCGTGTGCCCGTACGGTCAGGCCTCGTGCACGCGCTGCAACAACGTGTGCGGAGCGACACTGTCGCTCACCGGCGGTATCTGTGGCGACGGCGTGGTGAACTCGCCCAACGAGCAGTGCGACGACCGCAACACCAACGCGTGCGGCACGTGCAACGCCAACTGCACCATTCCGCAGCCGGTGGCCGCGGCGCAGGGCGCGATCCGCACCATCTCCGACGGCGACTTCGGTGGCACGCCGGTCGAAGGGCAGACCTTCACGCTCGACGACGGCGTCAACACGCCCACGGTGTTCTGCATCCGCGTCGACGACGCGATGTTCACGTGCCCCATGGGTCAGGTGCTCGTCGATCTCACCGGCGACAACCCGAACTCCAGCGAGGTCGGCACCGCCGTCGTAGCCGCCATCAACAGCGTCGGGCCCACGCTGCTCATCACCGCCACCAAGCGCGGCAGCCAGCCATACGTCGGCCTCACCAACGACAACTTCGGGAGCGCCGGCAACCGGGCGCTGAGCGACACGGTGAGCAACGCCAGCTGGCAGATGACCAACATGAGCGGCGGCGGCGGCCTCGACTGCGCCGACACCGTTTCGTGCGCGACTGGTAACGACTGCCTCTCGGGCAACTGCGCCGCTAACGTCTGCGCTCCGTGAGCGAGCCATCGGCGTCGCCCCGAAAAGGGTCGACGCTCTACATCCAGG
>CAYWON010000288.1:0-233 GCA_964459885.1 uncultured Archangium sp. | reverse complement strand
AACGTCTGCGCTCCGTGAGCGAGCCATCGGCGTCGCCCGAAAAGGGTCGACGCTCTACATCCAGGTGCTGGTGGGGGTGGCGCTGGGCATTCTGCTCGGCGTCATCAAGCCCACGTGGGGGCAGGCGCTCGAACCGCTGGGCGCTGGCTTCGTGAAGCTGATCAAGATGCTCATCGCGCCGATCGTCTTCACGACGGTGGCGGTGGGCATCGCCGGCATGGGCGACCTCAAGA
>CAYWON010000287.1:0-5262 GCA_964459885.1 uncultured Archangium sp. | reverse complement strand
CAGCGTGGCGAGCGCGGCACCTGACGGGCGCGATTCAGACGGAGTCGCAGACACGCCGCGCCTTATACGCACCGCGCGGGCGTAGATCAGCTACGGCGGAGGCGAGACCTCGTAGTACTGCCACCCGTCGGCGCCGCACGCCCACTGGGTGGCTCCCCACGGTCCGGGGCACGAGAGGCCGACGGGCTCGCACGCGCCGCCTCGCGTGGCGGCCAGACAGGCCCGCGGTCGACAAGTCCACCGAGAGGGCTGGCGTTCGAGGTTGGCGATGTGGAGCCCGCCTTGCTGCGGTCGGCTGCACTCGCACGCCGTCGTCGCCGACATGCATTGCCAGCCGGCGACGTCGCAGGTACCGCGCGGCTCGTCGGGGCACGTGAGTGAGGGCATCAGCGAAGCCAGGTAAAGTTCCGCCTGCGGGGGGAGGCGATCGAGCGACGCCAGCACTGACGCCCCGCAGATCTCCACTGGCTCGAGCTGGCAGTACAGCATCGGTAGCGCCGTCATCCCCCGTGAGTCGAAGTGTTGGCTCAGCGTCGAGAACAGCTCGAGTTCGTCTTGTTGCCCTGTGCCCTTCGCGAGCACGAAGAGCCCATCTTCGCCCACGGCCGGAGCGCGGACCTGGCGGTTCGACTCGAACTTCGGCGCGAACAAGAAGCTGACGGTCGGCTCGGTGACCTCGCCCTTGAGCACGCGCCTCACCCGGACCTTCGCGCGCTGCACGGGGCCGAGCTCCGCGTCGTTGCGCGCCAGGGAGATCGACTCGATGCGTCCCCGCAGCACCACCATCGCCAGCCGCAGGGTGTCGGTGACGTCGACACCTTCGTTCTTCGGACACCAGTACTGCGTGCCGCCGTCGGTCACGCGCCGTGCGCCCGTCCCGCAGCGGAAATCAGCGAACCTCTGCTGTTCGCGCGCGGAGCCCGCGTCGATGTCGAACGTCGGCGGTGCGGCCGACGCCACAAAGTGGCCGAGACAAACAGTGAGGGTGGCGGCTCGCATGAACATGCGGGGGCCGAGACGGGAGTGCATGGCGGAGAATTTAGAGCCGTGCCGCCGGTGCGCACGTGGATGAGCTCGAGCCACTGGTAGATGGCCAGCCCGAGCAGACCGCCGGACGAGACGAACAGCGTGGCGAGCGCGGCACCTGACGGGCGCGATTCAGACGGAGTCGCAGACACGGCGCGCCTTATACGCACCACGCGGGCGTAGATCAGCTACGGCGGCGGCGAGATGTGGTGGTACTTCCACCGGCCCTTCACGCAGCTCCACCAGCGGCCTTTGCAGGTGGCGCCTTTGGCGCACGCGCCACCTTCGACCGCGTTCACGCACGTCAGCGACTGGCAGCTCCACGACGGCGGCTGGTTCTCGAGCTCCGGGTTTTTCCACCCACCGTGCTGCGGCCGTTCGCACACGCAGCTCGACGTCCTGGTCCGGCATTCCCACCCTTCCATCGGACAGACGCCCTGCGGGTCGGCGGGGCAGGCGAGCGCCGGCAGCAGCGACTTGAGGTACGGCTCGGCTTCAGCCGGTTGCACGTCGAGCGCCGAGATGAGCTCGAGCTCCTTTCGCGCGCCCTTGCCGCGCGTCAGCAGCCACACGCCGTCCATGCCGCGGCTCGGCTTCGGCGTCGCGTCGGGGCCGCCGACCCTCGACACGAAATAAAACGGCACCATCAGGCCGACCTTGTTGCCCTTCAGCACGCTCTTCACCCGCACCGTCGCGCGGTCCCACCGCCCTTCGTCGTTCGGCTTCTCGGGCGGGAGCGTCTCTGTCCACGCGATGGTGCCGCGCACCACCACCTCGGCGAGGCGCAGCGCGTCGGTGACGTCGATGCCCGGGTGCTGCGGACAATAGAAATGAGTGCCCCCGTCGGAGACGCGCTCGGCGCCTGTGCGGCACCGGTAGCCGGCGAGCGTCTCGCGCGCGTTCTCGTCGCCGGCGTCGACCTCGAACGTCGGTGGACCTGCCCAGCTGGCGAAGGCGAGCAGACATGTGAAGGAAATGGCGCGCATGGTGGTTCGACACCTCACCACGTCGCGGAGTGCCAATCGAAACCATGCGCGTTAAGGGAAGCGCATGTCAGTCGAAGCCGTGCCCGCCGAGTACGAAGCCGCCACCCAGTCCTGCGCCGTCTACGACGCGTCGTCGCGCGAGCAGCTGCGCGTCACCGGGCCCGACGCCGTCAGCTTCATTCAAGGCATGGTGACCAACGACGTGGCGGGCTTGCCGGTTGGCGGCAGCTGCTACGCGGCGCTGCTGACGGTGAAGGGCGCGATGGTGGGCGACCTGCGCGTGTTGCGCCGGGCCGACGACCTCATCATCGACACGGGCGCGGGCCGCGGCGCGACGGTGAGGGACTTCTTGAACAAGTACCTCATCAGCGAAGAGGCGGAGATTGTCGACGCGCCTGAGTTGGCGGTGCTCTCGTTCATCGGGCCGAAGGCCGCGGAGGTCGCCGCGCGCGTGCAGCCGCGCGAAGGTGAGCTGCGCTCGTTCTTCGGCGGCGTCGACGTCGTCGTGCAGCGCGCGTCAGTGGCTGACGTGTTGGCCGCGCTCAGCGACGTGCCGCGGCTGTCCGACGCGACGCTCGAGGTGCTGCGCGTCGAGAACGCGGTGCCGCTGTTCGGCGTCGACATGACCGAGGTGACGATTCCCCTCGAGGCGAACCTCGACCACGCCATTCACTACAAGAAGGGTTGCTACATCGGCCAGGAGGTCATCGCGCGCGCCACGTACCGCGGGCAGATGAACAAGAAGCTGGTGAAGCTCGAGCTCGGCGAACAGTCGCCGCCGTACAAGACGGAGCTGAAGGTCGGCGACCGCAAGGTGGGCTGGGTGACGAGCGTGGTGAAGAGCCCCAAGCACGGGCAGCACCTGGCGCTCGGCTACGCGCACCGCGACTTCCTGACGCCGGGCACGAAGTTCGAGATGGCGGGCGGCTCGGCCACCGTCGCGTGAGCTGAAAAAGAAGTCGCCTCACACTTCTTCACGCTCGTCGGTCTTCATCAGTGCCCCTCACCAAAGGACGCACTTCATGAACCGTTCACGACGCGTGCTGCTCAAGCGCGCTGGTCTGCTGCTGGCTGGCGCCGGCCTCGCGCGCTGCGGCGCCTACACGATGCTCCCTGACGGCGGCGTCGAAGCGGTGCCCGACGTCGACGTCGGCGTCACCGACACCGACGCGGGGCTGCTCTCGTGGGCCATCGGCGGCACGGCGGCGATGCTGGCCAAGACGAGCTACCCCGACCCGTTCACTGCGCAGAGCACCGCGTGCGCGGCGACGTGCGAGATGACGCTGGGGCCCTGCTACGCCGCGTCGCCCGAGCGCGAAGACATCAGCGAGGCGTACCCCGGCATTCCGCTGCGCTTCGCGTTGCGGTTGCTCGACACCGACTGCAACCCGCTGACGAACACGCGCGTCGACATCTGGCACTGCGCGACCACCGGCCTCTATTCGGGCGACGACGCGTCTGACTTCTGCACCAGCGGTGATGCCGACGCCCGCGCGCACCGCTTCTTCCGCGGCACGCAGAGCACCGACGCCGAAGGGAAGGTGTACTTCGATACGTGCTTCCCCGGCTGGTACTCCGGGCGCTCGGTGCACGTTCACTACCGCGTCGTCATCGGCACCGACGAGTACCTCGTCTCGCAGCTCTTCTTCCCCGAAGACGTGGTGGCCGACATCTTCGCGACCGTCGAGGGCTATGCCAGCCGCGGTCAGCCCGACACCACGTTCGCCACCGACAACGTGCTGGGCGGCGTCGACGGCTCGCCATACGTGATGGAAGTGCAGCGCATGACCGACGGCGCGATGTTGGCGTCGAAGACGGTCTTCGTGCGGCGCGCGCTGACCGACGCGGTGTGCAGCGTGGGGCAGGGCGGCGGCATGGGTCCACCGCCAGGCGGTGACGGCGGCATGGGCCCTCCGCCCGGCATGCCGTGACACACTTTCGTCGGCCGGTGACACTGACGTGCGCATGGGTGCGTCAGCCGACGAGTTGCTCCAGTTGATGCAGGCGGGCGACCTGCGCGCCATCGACGTGTTGGCGCGCACGTACGGCTCGCGGCTGCTCTCGGTGGCGCGGCGCCAATGTCACGTCGCGGCTGACGCAGAAGAAGCGGTGCAGCACGCGCTGTTGACGGCGTCGACGTCGATGACGCAGTTCCGCGGTGAGAGCTCGCCGTTCTCGTGGCTCTCGACGCTGGTCGCGCGCACGTGCGGCCGCATGAACCAGCGCGCCGAGCGGCTCACCGAAGAGGCCGACGTGCCCTGTTCCTGCGGCGAGACGGACGTCTTGCTCGAGCGGCGCATCCACCAGGCGCTCATGGCGCTCTCTCGCACCGACCGCGTGGCCTTCATGCTCGCGGCGGAGGGCTTCACCGGGGAAGAGATCGCCGAGCGCTTCGGCGTGACGTCCAACGCCATTCGCAGCCGGCTCAAGCGGGTGCGCCAACAGCTGCGTGACACACTCGCCGACGTCGACGGCACAGACCGGGTGAACCCTTCACCAGGAGCACCTGATGCTGCGCACCACCGATGATTCCCGCTTCGACGATGACGTGAACGCCGCGCCGCTGGTGCTGGTCGAGTTCGGCAGCAGCTGGTGCCCGCCGTGCAAGGCCATCAAGCCGGCGCTTGAGGCGATGGCGTCGGCGCGGCCCGAAGTGCCGGTGCTGTACATCGACGTCGACGAGAGCCAGGCCGTCACGCAGCGCTTCGGCGTGCGCTCGATTCCAACGCTGATCGCCTTCCGCAACGGGAAAGCGACAGCGCAGCACGTGGGCGCCGCGCCGCGCGCGAAGCTGGAAGCGCTGCTCTCAGAGCGCTGAGAGCCAGCGCGTGAACTCGGGCGCCGCCGCGATGTGCTGAATGTGACCTGCGAGCTGCTTCGTCGCCACCTCGCGCGTGACCTCGAGGAGCCCGAGCTCCTGCAGCACGTCCTTCACGGGGCGCTTCGCGTCGCGCGACAAGACCAGCGTCGCGGCCCGGGTCAGCTCTGCGTCTGACTCGGTCGACGCGAGCCAGCGCTTGAGCCCCTCGCGCAGCTCCGCCGCGCCGCCGGTCACGTCGAGGTTCATCACCTCGCGCGCCAGCTGCGTGCCGGTCAGCTCGAGCACGCCGTCGAAGAAGGCCACGCGCAGCTCGGCCGCTTCTTCAGCGCGCTTGGGGTCTGACACCACGTCGGCCAGCTGCGCGAAGACGCCACCCAGCGCCGCGTCGACGAACTCCACCGCGCGCTTCTCGACCTGGCGCTCCACCTC
>CAYWON010000286.1:0-5262 GCA_964459885.1 uncultured Archangium sp. | reverse complement strand
TACGGGAAGAGCCGACCGGCGAAGCGCTCCGAGAAGAACGTGCGCGCGTGCGTGAGCAGCTCTGCCTCAAGGTGCCCTGCCATCACCTCGACGGCCCAGCCGTAGGCGCGCGACGGAGACTCCGCCAGCAACGCCTCGTAGGTCTCGTAGCGCGCGTCGATGAGGCCGCCGTGAATCGCCCACCGCAAGAAGTCTTCGCCGACGTCACCGCGCCACAGCGTGCCGTCGGCGTCGAACACCACGGGCGCGCCCGGCTGCAGGTCGCGAAGCACTCGATCGATCACCGCGCTCATCGGGTGCCGGTTGTCGCAGAGCCGACGGGTGGTGGCTACGATGCCGCGCGTGAGAAGCGCGTGTCTTCTGAGTGTCGTGGCGCTGCTGGGCTGCGCGAACGCGGTGCCCTGCAGCAACTGCCCGCCCGTCGACGGTGTGTATTCAGTCGCGTGGCCCGACGCGGGCCCCGTGGTGACGGGCGGCTGCATCGCGGAAGGCCCGCGCCCCGCGACGTGGACGTTCGTGCAGAGAGAATCCACGGTGACCACCACCATCGCCGGTGTGCCGGTGGGTGGGACGTACTTCGACAGCTACGACATGGCGCTGTCTGGCGCGCAGAGCGGCGTGAACTACCGGCTGCGGGCGCTCGCGATTCCGACGGGTGAAGTGGATGCAGGCATCGAGCTGCGGGGGAGCCTCACCACGCGGCTGATCGATGAAACGACTGGCGACCTCTGTGAGGTCACCGACAGCTACACGGCCCAGCGCATTTCGCGCTGAGCCGTGGGGTGAAGCCGCTTACTTCTTCTTCTTGGTGCCGGCGGCGGCCTTGGCGGCGGCCTTCTTGCGCTCGAGGCGCTTCTTCCACTTCAGGCGGATGGTGCTGCGAACGCGGCGGTGCTTCGACTTGCTGTTGGCCATGGTTGGCTCCTTGATGAAAAACGAAGGTGGCGTGGCCTAGCAGAAGAGCCGCGCCCAAGTCATTCACTCATCATCAGGTGGGGCCCGGGTAGGGAACGGCATGCCCTCGGCGCTGCGCACCGACGTCGGCGGCGCTTCGTCGAGGTTGAAGCCCAGCTGCGTCTCGACCGGCAGATCTTCCGTGGCCGGCACGGCGGGCTGATCAGGGCGCAGCTTCACGCTGGCGAAGATGGGCCGGGTGGCGTCGACGAAGCGACGCACCTCGTCCAACGGCAATGCGGGCACCACGTTGCCGTGCACGCCGGCCATCTCGGTGGCCATGCACATCGAGTTGAGGATCGCCTCCTCGGTGGCCTCCATCACCGCCTCGTAGAGCGGGTCGAGGCGCGCATCGAGCAGGAGCTTCATCTTGTAGACCATCTTGCGCGTGCGCCTGGGCACCACGTTGGCGGTCGAGAAGCCCACGATGATCTCGCCGCTGCCGTGCGCGGCGTACGAGCCGACGCGGCCGATGCCGAGCGAGACGCGCTTGCAGAGTCGGTTGATCTGATGCGGGAGCAGCGGCGCGTCGGTGGCGACGACGGCGATGATCGACCCGTAGCTCATCAGGCGGCGCGGCATGCCGCGGAACTTCTCGGCCAGCACCTCGCCCACGGGCATGCCGGCGACGCGCAGGTTGTGCATCTTTCCGAAGTTGCTCATGACCAGCACGCCGAGCGTGTAGCCGCCATGCACGGGCGGCAGCTTGCGTGAGCTGGTGCCGATGCCTGCCTTGAAGTCGCAGGTGATCATGCCGGTGCCGCCGCCAACAGCGCCCTCGGGCACGAAGCCCGACTTGGCGCGCTTGAGCGCCTCGCGCACGTGCTCCTCCTTCACGTGACGACCGGCGATGTCGTTCAAGTAGCTGTCGTCGCACTCACCGACGACGGGGATGATCACGTCGTGCTCGTCGCCGATGCCGGGGTTCTTCTCGACCATGGTGCGCGCGAGCGCGTCGCTGACGGCGCCGACGGCCATGGTGTTGGTCAACATGATGGGCGTCTCAAGCAGGCCCCATTCGACGACCTGCGTGAGGCCGCTCACCTCGCCCGCGCCGTTGAGCACGAAGGCGCCGCCGGCGAGGCGGTCCATGAAGATGTTGCCGTCGTTGGGAATGATCGCGGTGACGCCGGTGCGCACCGGCCCCTTGCCGACGACCATCGGGCCTGGCGCGCCTTCGATGATGGTCGAGTGGCCGACGAGCACACCTTCGACGTCGGTGATGGCGTTGAACTTGCCGGGCTTGAAGCGCCCCAACGGGAGATCCAGCTCGCGGGCGCGGACACGTTTCTCAGAAGTCATAAGACGCTCCTCTCTCCCCACCGGGGAGAGGGTCAGGGTGAGGGGCCAGAACTCAGTTCGGAACAGCCGGCGTCGCCGCGGGCTTCTTCGGCTTCGCCTCGGTCGCGAACAGCTCGGCGTACGCGCCGGTGAGGCCCAGCTTCTCAGCGAGCTTCACCTGCAGCTTCAGCACCGACAGCGCGGCGCGGGTCGGCCGGTCCAACGCGTCGCGCGCGGCGCGGGCCTTCGACGCGACAGACGCCGCGGCCAGCACGCGCGCCTCGGCGGCGATGACGGCGTCGTTGCTCTTGCTCAACGCCGTCGCGGCGAGCTTCACGCCGGAGCCCTGGCTCTTGCGGCCGCTGACGGCCTTCACGAGCCGGGCGACGACCTTCGTCTCTTCAGCGAACGAGAGGCCGGCGATGCGCGAGGGCGCGCTGAAGCCGTAGCCCTTGAATGAGTTGGCCTTGGGCTCGCCGGCGTCGATGAGCTTGCGATCGAGCTGGCGCAGGGCGGCGTCGCGCGCGGCGTCGGCCTCCGAGAGCGCCTCGCGGGCGGCGTCTTCTTTCTTGTCTGCGGCCTCGGCGGCGCGGGAGGCCTTGGCGAACTTCGCGGCCGCGCCGAGGAAGACCTTCACCTCCTTGCCGACGGCCTGGTGCCGCGTGGCGAGGAAGTTCGCCTTCACGTGCTCGCCTGCTTCGATCACACCGCCGGGGTTCTGCTTGCTGCCCACGTACACCGCCATGCCGACCTCCTGTTTCGGGGTTGAAAAGCGGCGGCGAGACTACCTTCGCCCACGGGTCTCGGCGCAGGGATCGACGATCTGCGCGCGCACGTCGACCTTCCGCGGCTCCAGTGTCTGCGATCTGTGCACCCAGATCGCCCAACCCCGGCGCGAGGTTCAGCGATCTGTGCACCCAGATCGCCCAACCCCGGGCCCCGGTGCGCGGTGTGGGTAGACGACGACATTGCGCGCCCGCCAACAGTCCGGGTCGACTGCGCCGAATGCAAAACGTGTACGTGGTGTGGGGCGCAGTGCTGCTGTTGAGCTGTGGTGCGACGCCGGGGCCGATGACGGTCAACGGCGTGGTGCTGCCGGTGGGCGACGGGCAGACGCTGGTGCACTGGGAGAACGTGCCCGTCGCCAACGTGACCTGGGCGCTGGCCTCGACGGAGGTGCAGAACACCATCGGCCAGCACGGCCTCAGCTACGACCTGACGGACGACGCGCGCGCGCGCGGCGCCAGCATCAGCCTGCGCTTCGAGGGCGACGATCAAGCGCACTTCGAGGGCGAGTGGGACACCGCGGCCGGCGGCCAGGTCTTCGGCCAGGTGCGCTGCCGACCGACGCGGCCGGGCTCCTTCGAGGTGGCGGTGGTGGCGACGGTGGAGGGCCGTGAGTACCGCGCGCGGCTCAAGTGCGACGCGGTGGCCGACTACGCGATGTTCCTCAAGCAGGAGCCCACCTGCCTGAGCGGCGAACAGGTCGCCGTGTCAGACACCCGGCTGTACGACCCCGTCACCGGCCAGGTCGAGACGTCGGCGGCCAACTGCCGGAGCCGCGCCGCCAGCGCCGACGGGCGCGTCCGCTACGAGGTCGACAACGGGCAGGCGTACCGCGTGACGCGCGGCGTGGGCCGCGAGCCGGTGCTGACGCCCGACGAGCAGGCGCTGCTGCGCAACTTCGGCGTGGTGCTGGTCTCGCCCGACGGCGCCACGGTGGTGCTCGGCGACATGAGCGGCCTCTACGTGAAGCGCGACGGCCCGCTGACGCTGCTCGACGCGTGGGCGGGCACGCGCATGGGCAGCCGCAACGCCCTCGCCTTCTCCGCCGACGGCACGAAGCTGGTGGTGCGCGCGACGCTCTTCGGTGAGGGGCGCTACCTGCAGGCGAACTTCCGCGTGGTGGATCTCGTCAGCGGCGCCAACACGCGCCTGGTGCCCGAGGCGATCGCCGCGGCGCTGCCTGCGCACGGCAACCGCTTCGCCACCAACGGCGACCTCACGAAGTTCCTGTGGGGCGTGGCCGAGAACGGCGAGCTGCAGCTGCACTTCGTCGACACCGTGGCGGGCACGCACGTGCGCGTGTTCGACGACGCGATGGCCCACGTGAGGACCCTGCCGGGCCGCGCCGCCACGGTGACGCCCATCACCCTCACCAGCGAGCTGACGATGACGCCCGACGGCCGCTACGCCGCGATGGCGCTCAACGCGTACACCGCCGCCGACTACTACGCGGGGAAGAAGGGCGCGTACGTGGTCGATCTGGTGGAAGGCAAGACGTGGTCGGTGGGCCTGCTGCCCGACGGCACGTGGCTCTCGGGCGACGGGTGGGGCTACCAGCCGCACATCGAGCTGACGCCCGACGGGCAGCGCGTGTTGTGCGCGGCGGCGTGGTCCACCGGCGGCACCGGTGGCTCGTACTTCGTGGTGCACACGCTGGTGCCCCGCCGCATGTGGGTCGAGCTGTGAGCTACGCCGCGGCGTCGTCTTCGGCGCGATCGCGACGGCGCGCGCCGCGCTCTTTGTACCGGCGAATGGCGCCGCTCAGGATCTCACCGATGAGCGTGCGGTAGTCCATGCCGTCGCCCTGCGCGATGAGCACCAGGTCGCTCCACCCCGGCGTCAGGCCGGGCAGCGGGTTGCACTCGATGAAATAGATGCGACCCGTCTCGTCCATGCGGAAGTCGATGCGCGCCACGTCGCGACAGCCCAGCGTCATGAACGCTGATCTCGCCGCGGTGCGAAGTCGCTCGAGCGGGCCAGCCTCCAGCTTCGCCGGCACCTCGTAGCGAATGCGATCGTTCTCCTCGAGCTTGTCCTCGAACTTGTAGATGGGCGTCTTGTCCGACTTGTCGGTGAAGACGATCTCCATCGGCGGCAAGACCTCCGGCCGGCGCTCACCGAGCAGACCCACGGTGAACTCGCGACCGCCGATGTATTCCTCGACGAGCGCGGGCTGGTGGTAGCGGCCCACCATCTCTTTCACGACCTCGCGCACCTCGGCCTCGGTGTGACACACCGACT
>CAYWON010000285.1:2843-5268 GCA_964459885.1 uncultured Archangium sp. | reverse complement strand
TCTCGCGCCTTCACACCGGCCCTCCGGTTTGAGCGGGTTGTTCTTCTTGTCCTTTGTCGAGGAAGTCGATGGGCGTCGGCAGCTGCGAGAGCGAGAGCGTCAGGAGCGCGGTCAGCATGGGTGGGCGGACTGTAGCCGAGTACGATTCGCGCTCCATGAACACGAAGCGTGTCGAAGTTCGCCAGTGCCCGAAGTGCGCGTCTCCCTCGGTGTTGCTGGTGCATGAATGGCAGCACACCAACTTCGCCGGCGCGACCGGTGAGGTGACGAAGGAATATCGCTGTCAGCAATGCGGCGCGTGGGAAGTGAAGCGCTCGAAGTACCGCGTGCTCGGTTTGTGGATTGGTGGGCTGCTCGCGTTGCCGGCGTGCGGCGCGGGCATTCCGTTCATCTACGTCGCGTGGAAAGACGGTCGCTTCGAGGAGCGCGTGAAGTTGCTGCAAGACGCGCCGGTGCCGGCGATGCGCTTTCCGGGCGGGCCTCCGAAGCGCGTGTGTGCGGGCTGCGGCGGCGTGGCGAGCGCGATTTCGATTACGCGTCACACGCACAAGGGCATCCCCACGGGCACCGACTACGTCTACGCGTGCAGCGGGTGTCAGAAGGAATTCACGACCGAAAACTGGCTGGGCCACGTGGCGTCGTCGTTCCTCACGTTGGGTTCGCTGGCGTTCATGGCGGGGTTTCTCTTCGGCGCTGATTCGCCCGCGTGGAAGTGGGGCGGCACGGTGGTGATGGGGTTGATCACCGCCATCGTCGGTTGGAGTGGGCTCGAGAAATTGATCAACCGCTTCAAACACAAAGAAGTCGGCGCGCTGCCGTGACGATTCCGCGGTTGGTGTTGGTGCGGCCACGCAATGTCGACAACCTCGTGTCGATTTCGAAGGCGCGCGCGCAGTTCGGCTTCGGTGACTGGGTCGCGGTGTCGTTGGTGAAGCACTACGACGGCTTGATGGACCTGGCGCGTACGCGACGGGCTGCAGATGAAGCCGAAGCGATTTCGTCGCTGCGTCGGGTCGAGACGTTGGCCGAAGCCGTCGATGGGTGCAGCGTCGTCGTCGGCACCACGATGCGCGAGTTGCCCAATCGCCCGCGCATGACGACGCGTGAACTGGCCGCGTACGGCGCTGCGATGACGGAGCCCTGGGCGCTCGTGTTCGGCGCCGAAGCGAATGGGCTGCAAGACGGTGACTTGAAGCACTGCAACGCGCTGTCGTTCATTCCGGCCGATGCTGATCAACCGTCGTTGAACCTGTCGCAGGCGGTGGTGGTGTACGGCTACGAGCTCGCGTTGGCGCGTGCAGAAAAATCGCCATCGACGAGCGTGTCGGAGCTGCAGCGGTTGCGCGAGGTCATCGCGAATTCGATGCGTTCACGTGGCCTACCGCGACGCGCCGCCGATGAATTGCTGGCTCCGTTGGTTCGCTCGACGTTGACGGAGTCGGAGGCCGAACTGCTGCGAAACGCGTGGCGGTAGTCAGAACTTCGGCGAGAACACCACCGTCACCGACGCCGCGTGAATCAGCCGGTCATTCAAGCGATCGAGGTACACCATCAAGTACCCGGCTTCGATGCGCGCCCACGGAGCGAGCTGGAAGAACGGCCCGATGAACAAGCGGTTCTGATCAATCCCACCCGGAGCGCCCCACGTCGTCGCGTTGAAACCGACGAACAATTCGTCTGACACCAGCGCGCCAACCGGGACGTCTGCGCTCGGCCTCCACGACACGCGGAAGAACTGGCGGAACCTGAACCCGACGTCGGGCCCCGCTTCGTGCCACCGCTGTTCGAAGCGCGTGCGCGACTGAAGGTTCAACCGAAACGACGTTTCGTATTGCAGCAACACCTGCTGCCAGAACCGGTGCTCGTTGATGACGTCGGGGTTGCCGTCGATGAACGTGGGCGTCCACGCGTAGCCGGCCCAGACCGAGAGCCACGGCGTCAGCTGCACACCGACGCCCGGTCGCGTGATGTGCACCACGCCTTCACTCGTTCGTCGCGCGTGTACGTCGAGCCAGAACGCGACGGTCGGCGTGTCTTTGCTGAGGTGAACCGTCGTCATCGCGGCGTTCCACAGCTGGAACTCCGAGGTGGTCTGCGCGAACGCGGCGGAAGAAATGAGAGCGGCGAGAACGACGAAGCGGGGCATCACGAGAGCGACCGAACTAATGACCCTTCGGTCGGGTGACAAGCCATCGCTCGCGAGGTGTTGCGTCGTTTTGTGCGCGTCGCCGACTTGCTCTGCGACTTCGAACGCGCGGAGCCAGCTTCGACGACACCTGGTCCACCTGTAGGAATTGGTTTCCGGTTACTGGACCCGCTGAGTTCACGTTGGCGTCTTTGTCGGAAGCTCGAAGGCCGGGTCGCGACGTGCGTTGCGCGTCGCCGACTTGCTCTGCGACTTCGAACGCGCGGAGCCAGCTTCGAC
>CAYWON010000285.1:0-2743 GCA_964459885.1 uncultured Archangium sp. | reverse complement strand
GGAATTGGTTTCCGGTTACTGGACCCGCTGAGTTCACGTTGGCGTCTTTGCCGGAAGCTCGAGGGCCGGGCCGCGACGTGCACGAGGGGAGAGACCCGAAAGACGCGCCTGAATGAGGGCAGTCGTGCGTTGCGCCGTTCGTTGCGCGTCGCCGACTTGCTCTGCGACTTCGAACGCGCGGAGCCAGCTTCGACGACACCTGGTCCACCTGTAGGAATTGGTTTCCGGTTACTGGACCCGCTGAGTTCACGTTGGCGTCTTTGCCGGAGCTCGAAGGCCGGGCCGCGACGTGCGTTGCGCGTCGCCGACTTGCTCTGCGACTTCGAACGTCGGAGCCAGCTTCGACGACGGTTCGCTCACCACATCACGCAGGCTGGCCGCGCGCCGTCTTCTCGACTTCGTCGCGGTTGGCTTCGATGAACGACTCGACGTCGCTGTCTTCGAGCCCCAAATCACGGAGCACACCAGGGTAGATGCCCTTGAACGCCGGTGACTCGAGCGCGCCTCGCAACTTGAAGCTCGTCTTCAACACCGCTGCCCCGAAGAGTTTCTGTTCGCGCGTCTTCGCCATGACTGGTCGTCAGTTAATCCGAAGCTGCTCAGCGCTCACCACGAAATCTGCCGGGCGTCGTTCCTGTCCACCCTCGGAACGCGCGCACGAAGGCGGCGGTGTCGCGGTAGCCGACCCGTTCAGCCACGTCGGCGAGCTTCTCGTCGCCCAGCAACAAACGCTCGGCCTCGCTGCGGCGCACTTCATTCAACACGCCGCCGAACGAGAGCCCTTCTTCCGTCAACCGCCGCTGCAACGTGCGCGCAGTCACGTGCAAGCGCTTCGCGGTCTTCTCCAACGTCGCGCCGTTGCGCGGCAACAATTCACGCACCGCACTGCGCGTGCGCTCGTACACGTCGTCGTCACCACACGCCGCGAGCACCGCTTCACCGTGCAGTTCGAGCGCGCGATTGAGCTCGACGTCTGACTGCGAAGGCGTGCGCGCCAACACCGTGGCCGACAACGCGAGGCCATTCGACGAACGACCGAACGACACTGCCTCCGTCCGCAGATGCGAAGCGAGCTCGGGAGGACACTGCTTTTCGTCATGCGCGAACCACGCCCGCAGCGGCGTCACGTCGTCGCCCATCATCTCGCGCGCAATCTGGAGAATTCGCGCCACGGTGAAGACGTTCGCCTGCCTTCCCACGCCACCACGCGTCGGTGCGCGGTGATGCAGCTCGATGTCGTCGCCGTGTACTTCGAGGCTCCAGCGCACGAGCGGGTTGATCAACGCGCCGTACTTCGCGAGCTGCTCCATCGCCACGCGGCCCGTCGGCGCGCTGCGCAACGCGAACTCCATCAACCCGTACGAGCCGCGACCCATCGACAACGCCGCGTGCAGCCCGAACGAATCGTCGCCGAGCACCTTCGCCGCGTCGGTCATCAACGCGCCGAGCTCCGGCAAGCTCACCTCGAGGCCCGCAGCACCATTCGCCGCGCGCGCCTTGAGGTGTTTCTTCTGCAGCTTCTCGGCGTCTTTGCCTCCGCGCCGCACGAGCGCCAGAACGAAAGGAACGAGGGCAGAGGTAAAGCGCTTCGCCTTCAGGGCTCGCGGCATGGGCGAAGGAGACTACGCGAACATCTGCTCCTGCCACGCGTTGAGCATGCGGCCCTGCGGGTCGAGCGAACGCGCGGCCTGAAACGCTTCGAAGCCGGGGAACGCGGCCTTGAGTCGCTCGGGAGAATCGAGACCTTCGGGCGCCATCTGACCGAAGTGAAAGCGCACGCCGTCTCCGAAGCGCGCGGTGAGCGCCTTCGTGTACGCGTCGGTGAGCGCCTTCGCGTGGCGTTGATCAGCCTTGTCGTTGCCCGAGAAGATGATCTCGAACTTGCACACGTCGACGGGGTCGCCGAGCAGCGCCTTGCTGCCCTTCACGAAGCGCATCGAGATGGGGCCGGTCTGGTACTCGCCGTGCTCCGCCGCGTACGACTTCGCGGTCTCACGCAGAATGTTCATCGCCTCGAGGTATTGGTCGCCTTCGAGCGGCACCGACACCGTCGCCGACTGTGCAGGCAACTGGTTGGCGCCGTCGCCGATGTTGAAGACCGTGTAGCTGCGGCCGATGAAACCATCGGGGTCGGGCATCATCTTGAGCAGCTTGTCGACTTGATCAGGCGCCTTCGCAGGAAAGAGTTCGTTCGAGACGTCGGTGACCTTGCCGACCACGCCGTGCAGCTCGTCGAACAACGCGACGGCCCAGCGCGGGCGACCGAATTCTTCAGGCACCGTCAACGTGCGGAACAAGTCGCGCGAGGGGCGTGAATCGTCTCCGGCGGTGCCGGTCAGCGCGTTCGATTTCTCGGTGGGCAGCGGCTGGCGCGAGGTGACGACGAGCTTGTCGCTGTGCGGGTTCCACAACAGCTCGAGGTGGTACGCGCGGTCGGGGTGGCCGTCGAAGCGCGCCGTCGGTTCACGCGTGTCGTTGCTCTGCATCAACTTCGAGAGGTTGCCTCCGCTCAGCACGCGCTTGGCTTCGGCGCCGGTCGTCATGGTGCGCACTTCTTTCATGTGGAAGCGCGGCACCGGAGCCAGCACGTAGCTGTGCACCACGCCGAAGGTGCCCACGTTGATCAGACTCGCGTTGAAGGTGTCGTCGTTCTTGATCAACTTCCAACCCGGGTTGCTGCGCGCAAAGGCCGCGGGGTCGGTGATGCCGTTCGACGGCTCGAGGCGAACTTTTTCACCCGACG
>CAYWON010000284.1:0-5334 GCA_964459885.1 uncultured Archangium sp. | reverse complement strand
GGCGCCTCGCGAACGAGCTGCCCGGCGACAAGCCCGTCGCCGTGCACGCCGAGCACATCGCCACGCTCGAGTTCCCGGAGCGCGCGATTCTCGCGGGCGCGTCGTGGGACCCGCGCGATCTCACCGCGTACGTCTTCCAGCTCCGCTACGCCGACAACACCTTCGGCATCGTCGACACCGCGATGGACGAAGCGACGTCGAAGAGCGAGGGCGCCACGTTCTTCGACGGCGCGGCGTTCGCGCGGCTCAACACCGCGATGGAATCGGCGCGCTTCATCGTCGTCACCCACGAGCACTACGACCACATGGGCGGCGTCGCCGTGCACCCCAAGCTGGCGCAGCTCCCGTTTCGCGTGACGCCGCAGCAGCTGGCGGTGCCGTCGAACCTCGAGCCCGTGAAGTTCCCGGAAGCCGCGAAGGCCTCACTGCCGACGCTCACCTACGAGCAGGGCGCCGCCATCGCGCCGGGCGTGGCGGTCTGGCGCTCGGCAGGCCACACCGTCGGTGCGCAGCTCGTGTTCGTGCAGCGCGCCGACGGCGAGGAGTACCTCTTTCTCGGCGACGTCGCGTGGTACCGCGCGAACTACCAACAGGTGCGCGAGCGCGCGGGCCTGGCGACGCTCATCATGGGTGAAGATCGCGGCGCGGTGCTGGCGCAGCTGGCCGCCATCAAGGCGCTCGCCGAGGCCAACCCGAAGCTGCACGTCGTCCCCGGGCACGACCCGGCGGTGTACGCCGAGGCCTTCGCGGCCGGCTGGCTTGCGCGCGGCTTCTGAACTCAGGTCACCACCATGCGAACGCTCCTCCTCTTCACGTTGCTGCTCTCGCTCGCCGGCTGCCGCTGCGGCCCACGCGATGAAGGCAGCTGCTCTGGCACCTGGGGCGGCACCTCGCTCGCCGACGCCGGGCTCGACGACGTCAGCAAGATGGTCCTCGTGCGCCGCACGTCGTGCATCTCCAACGACACGCACCTGTATGCGTTGTCCTGGGGCGGCGGCGCGGTGACCACCAACTTCAGCCTCAACTCCAACCAGCCCACCGCGCTCAGCGAGAAGGACTACGCGCTGCCGCCGACCGGCTTCCTCTCGTTCTCGGTGACGCCAGACCCGCCCGCGCCTGAGGGCACGCTGACGCTGGGCATCGAGGGCCTCGTGGGCGACCGCACCGGCCGCCTGCACCTGAAGAACGCCACCGAAGAGATGACGTGCACCTTCGCCGTGTCGATGGACACCGAGGGCGAGCGCCTCTCGTGTGGTGGCAGCGGCGACGGTGACTGACGTGCGCTGGCTGGCCTCGGTGCACGCGCTGCATCAGGCCGCGCAGGTGCTGGGGCAGCCGACGACCTCGCCGTTCCTCGTCGCGCTGCACGTCGTCTCCCTGCCGCTCGCGGCGTGGCGACCGCGCATCGCCATGTGGCTCGTGGCGGCGCTCGGCGTCGCGCAGTCAGCGTTGGCGTTTCCACGCACCGGCAACCACGTCTTCCTCGGCGTCGTCGTCAGTCTGCTCATCGCGCTCGCCGACGACGACGAGCGCAGCGATGCGTTGCTCAGCCTGGTCTTGCTCTCGTTCGTGTGGAGCGGCGTACACAAGCTGGTGCACGGCCTCTGGTTTCGCGGCGAGACGCTGGCGTGGTTGCTGGTGTCGCGCGCTGACGTGGCGGCGGTGCTGCGGCCGTTCTTGAGCGACGTCGACGCGACGCGCCTCGGCGCCCTGAGTCGCACCGTCGAAGGCAGCGGCCCGTTCGTGCTGACGGGCGCGTGGCTCGTGGTGTCGAACGCCGTGTGGCTCGGCGAGCTGGCGATGGGCGCGCTGTGGTGGCGCGGGCTGCGTCGCTTCGCGAGGCCGGTGGCGCTGGTCGTCGTCTGGGCGGTGCAGCTCGTCGCGCACGAGTGGGAGTTCGCGCTGCTGCTCACCAACATGCTCGTCACCTCGCGCCGCGCGCGGTGTCTCGTGGCGCTCGGCGTGGTGGTGTTGGCGGCCGTGCGCGTCGGCTTCATTCCCGCGCCGTACTGGGCGCTGCACGCGCCGGAGCCCACGCCGTGAAGCCCGCCCGCGCGCTCGTGTGCTTCGTCGCGGTTTGGCCCGCCATCACGCTGCTGCTGCAGTTCGCCTTTCACGTCGACCCGTGGAAGCTGATGTCGTTCGGCATGTACTCGGTGCCGCCGCGCCGCGAAGCGACGCTCGGTGCGCTGCGCGGGCCTGCCGAGTGGCCGGAGCTGGACCCACGCACGGCGTGCGTCCGCATCCAACACGTGGACTGAAATTCACGCGTTCTGGGTGGCGCGCTGCGTCGCGGTGCTTACCTTGTTGTCAGCACACGAAAGGGAGGCACCACATGTTCGACGTGAAAGCTGAAGTGCAGGCGTTGCAGGGTGATTTCCGCGCGCTGAAGGACAACGCAAAGCTGAAGGCCGCGCTCGCGAAGATGGATCTCCGCGCCGAGTGGGAGGCGCTGGAGCCGCAGCTCGAGCGCGCGGCCAGCAGCGTGGGCATCGTGAGTGAAGAGGTCGTCAGCGACCTGAAGCGGCGCTTCGTCGAGCTGAAGGCGCGCATCTCGGCAGGCTGACGAATGGCACACGTGCGCGGTGACGACGCGCGCGACATCATGAAGGCCCCTCACGCGAGGAGTCTTCGTGACGCTCCGCTGGTTGTGCATCACCGCGCTGTTGGTCGCCTGTGGCCCCACCGAGAAGAAGAGCGACGACCCCACGGTCATCGCTGAAGATCTCGACCAACCCGTCGACCTCTCGCTCGGCAACGGCGGCGCGTTCTGGACCACGAAGCCTGCGGGTGCGTCGTTCGGTGGCAGCGGCGAGCCGTCGTCGCTCCAGTACGTCGCGCTCGACGGCGGCGACATCCGCACGCTGCTGTCGGGGCTCAAGCAGGCCACGTCGCTCACCAACGACGGCCAGCGGTTGTATTGGTTTGACCAGGACGTCGGCGGCAAGGCGCAGCTCAACCGCATGGACTTCAGCGGCGATGGGCGCAGCGTGCTGCTCAACTTCGCCGACGCCGGTGACGTGCCGACGCCTGACACGCGGCTCTTCCCGTTCAATGGGCGGCTCTATTGGGGCGGCGTCTTGAACCTCTGGGCGTTGCCGCTCGACGGCTCGGCGCCGCAGCCGCTGGTGCGCGCGCGGCAGTTCGGCACGCGGCTGTCTGTCGTCTTCGTCGACAGCACAGGCATCTATTTCCAGGAGCTCAACGGCTACCGCGGCACCGACCTGAAGCACGTGCCGCTGACCGGCGCGGGGCCGGGCGACGACCCGGGCGCGTGGCAGGTGCCTGACGCCGGCGCTGGTGACGCGGGCGCCGACGACGACGCGGGCGCGCCGTACCTCACCAGCGACGGCGGCTACGACTGGCCCGAAGCGCCGGGCGTGACGCTCGTGCGCCGCAGCATCCTCAGCAGCCCGAGCCGCGTCGCCATCGCCGACGGCTTCCTCTACTGGTACCGCAACGCGCTCGGCTTCGGTGGAGACATGCAGCGCGCGCCGTTCGCCGGCGGCCCCGACGAGCGCGCCGGTTCACCCCCTCGCTGGCCGTGTGCGCGGGACACTTCGCTGTCGGCGGAACACGCGCGGCTTCTGATGCAGGGCGGGCCGCCGACGCATTCATGGCTCAAAGTTGATGGCTATTTTGTGTAGGTCGTGCCGTTGTGGAAATGAAAGCTCGTCACTGGGTAGCTCAGCGGACTCATCGGCTGAATGTTCCCGAAGGCGTAGTGGTAGAATCCCGATTCCCAGTAGAAGTACTGCCCGTTCTCCCGCACCACCTTCCATGACGCACCGAACGTCTTTCCATCCGGCCAAGATGGATGGGAGTAGACGGTGTAAACGACTGTGCCGTCGGGCTTGAGTTCACAGTTGAGTCGGCTTCCGGGCGGGCTACCCGGTGTAACCGTGTACGAGCCGATTGCAGAGAGCCGGTACCGCTCGGTCTGATCCCCGCTGAGCGTTGCTGTTGTGCGGACCGAGATGGGGTCCAGTTCCGGCACGTTGAGCTCGGGCTCGATCGAGATAGTCAACTCGCCGGTCGGGGCCGGAGTTTTTGTGACAGCGACCATCCACCTACCGTCGCTCGCGACTTGGGTCGCGACGTGGAGTGGCGTCCCGTCGGCTTCGTCTGCCGTCATGGATAACCAACTCAGTGGCGGAACGCGCACGCCGCGGTGCGTGCGGTCGGCCAGAAGAGGACTGATGGCAAGCCGGCTCGGGAGCAGGTCATTCAGCTGGTCGATCCCCTGTTGGATCGTTCTTGTCTCGGCCGCCAGAACTCGAAACGATGGCAGCTTGTCGAGGTCGGCGGCGCTCAACGAGCGGAACGTGGCGGTTACATTCGAGACAGGGGTTGGTGTTGCGTTCTCGAAATAGAGCCCCGCTCCGATGTGAAGTTCCGTAGGGATGACCGTGCGGGTCGTCACCTCGCGATAGAACGCGATGGTGTAGCCGAGTAGCGCTCCCGCGCCCACAGCCACGCCGAGAGAAAGCACTCGCATGGCCGGGAAATTCGAGACCGCGGCTCCGATGCGAGTGACGAGTCGACCAGCGATGTGTCCCGCCGCTTGAGTCGCATTGATGATTGAATCCCAGTTCCGGTAGGCGAGATACGCAGTGACCACAAAGCTGATTCGTCTGGCCGTATTTCCGGCCGACTGCGCAAACTCGCTGGGTGTGCATCCAGAGCACGTGAAGAGCGGCTCGCCGAGGAGCGCTTCGACGTCTGCGAGGAGGCTTCGCTGCCCGTATCGGGGAATTCCGAGCGATTCGGCGTTGGCAGTCAACAGAGCAGCCGTGAGCAGGTTCTCGTCTGTGGACTGCTGAGCGATCTGTGCCTTGAGCGCTTCGTACTGCTGCGAGGATTGAGCGATGACCGCTCGCGCCTCCACAAGATCGAGGTCGGGATTTGCTGCGGCCGCTTCGTCGAGGCGCAGCGTCGCGTTGGTCAACCATCCTTCCATGCTCGCCTGAACAGTCGTGAGGTAGGCCGCGCCGTCCAGTCGAGAGAGAGAGTCATCGATCTCCAGTTGGCCCTCGAAGCGCTCGTCACCAATTCGAAGGAGTGCCGTGTGTCGACCGGGCTCAGCGTCGGGAACCAGCGCCTTAACGTGCGTCGCGTCGAGAGGCGACGCGAGGACAACGTAGCCACCAACCTCTAATGACATAGCTGCAGAAGGTGCGGGGCGGTTGGTCTCCAACACTACCAACGTGAAAGGGGCGATGGCAGCAGTTGGCCCACTGAACGACCCCACCGCCGAGTGTGACGGCATCTCGGAAGGAGACACCATTGGCCCGTCCTCCGGCGCGGCCATCGTGCAGTCGGTTAGAATGACAA
>CAYWON010000283.1:0-5354 GCA_964459885.1 uncultured Archangium sp. | reverse complement strand
GCTTAGCCGCGCGGCGCTGCATCTCACTTCACACACTCTGGAGAACACACATGCGTTCCATTCTGTTGCTGGCGGTTGCGTTGGTTGGTGTCGGTTGCGCGAGCACGTCGTCGTCGACGGCGAAGGGCCGTGACCTGAGCAAGCTGGTGCACCTCGAAGGCGATCACATCGAGGTCGGTGAGTCGATCCTCTTCGAGACGGGCAAGGCGAGCATCGACAAGCAGTCGACGGACCTGCTCGACGCGGTCGCCGACATCCTCAAGGCGACGCCGGCCATCACCAAGCTCTCGATCGACGGCTACACCGACTCGACCGGCGACGCCGAACTCAACAAGCAGCTCTCGCAGTCGCGCGCCGACTCGGTGAAGACCTACCTCGAAGGTCGCGGCATCGACGCCAGCCGCCTCGAGGCGCACGGCTTCGGCGCGGAGTCGCCGATCGCCGACAACGACACCGACGCTGGCCGCGCGAAGAACCGCCGCGTCGAGTTCAAGGTCGTGCGCTGACCTGCACCGGCGTGTCCCGGGCGAGGTCCGCCTCGTCGCGCCGGTACGAGATGTCCCAGCGCAGCCCGCCGCGTTCGAAGCTGAAGTGCAGCGCGCTGCCGTCGTCGGCCAGCCGTGCCGTGCCCCAGTGGGCGATAGCCCCGTCGAAGCCCAGCACGTGGTCCCGCGCCGTGAAGCTGCCGCTGCCAGCCTTCATGAAGTAGCGGCCCGAGGGGTGGAGCGTCAGGTTGCCCAGGGCCACCTTCGTGCGGTGGCCGTCGATGTCGATGACGCCGCCGGTGAAGTGCATCGCCGCGGCGGCGTTCTGCGCCGCCAGCGGCTCGACCTCGAGGCGCACGCGATTCACGGGCGCCGGGCGCACCCACACGCGGTACGCCTCGCCGCGGCGATCGTTGACGATGAAGGCGTCGTCGAGCTGCACCGCCGCCGTCGCGGCTGCCGGCCGGTGACCGCGCTCGAGGCGCACGCCATACCGCGCGGTCAACGTGCGGTCGGTGGCCACGAGATCGGCCTGGCCTTCGGGGCAGAACGACGGGTGGGCGAAGCACACCTTGACCAGCAACGACGACTCGTAGACTTGCGCGAAGGAGGGGGCAGCAACGACGAGCCACGACAGCAACAGAGCACGCATGCCCGGCGGCAATGCGAATCACCGGCCGCCCGCAGCACCGCGAAATCGCTGCGCAGCGGGTGGGTCGCGGCCCGCGCTGCGAGTCCGCGCCGACTCGTGACGCAGCGCCCCGTATTCGCCGATTTGTTCGTTTTCCCCGCATTGCCACACGTCAACGCGCGGCTAGGGTGCGCGCGCCTTGCGTACCCCGCTCGTAACGATCCTCATCTTCGCGCTCGTCTCTTCGTGCGCGCCTCTTGAAAAGCCTCCCACGCGTGAGTTCCTGGAGCTGCGCGGCGCGCCGTACGATCGCGGCCTCGCCCACGGAACGCACTTCCGGTCCAAGATCCGCAGCTTCTACGCGACGCTGCTGACCAACTCGCTCTTCCCGTACCTCTCGCGCGAGCAGCCCGACATCGCGGCGTTCCTCCCGGAGTACGCGGGCGAGCGGTACCAGAACGGCAACTTCGCCTACGAGTTGATGCTCGACTCGGCGAAGAACATCGAGCGCACGCTGGGCCGCGCGACGCGCGACGAGCTGCGCGGCATCGCTGACGGCTGCGGCCTCTCGTACGACCAGATCCTCGTCCTCAACACCTTCTTCGACACCGTGCTCGCGGTGCGTGGCATCGCGCTGGCCATTCGCCTCTCGCGCGCGCCGCAGCTGCTCAGCGTGACGTTCACCGGCGCTGACACCGACGGCGTCGACAACGACGACGACGGCATGATCGACGAGCCGAGCGAAGGCGTGTTCGACCCGTACGTGCCCGCGGTGTTCGGCAACATCGCCGAGCTGCCTGTCGACACGGCGGTGCGCATGCGCTTCACCGACCCCGACGGCGTCGACGCGTCGACGGTGCGCCTCTACCTGAGCAACCAGCTCTACACGGCCGAGAGCCCGGAGCTGACCTTCAACGAGCTCTCGGCGACGGAGCTCGAGGTGACGTTCAAGCCGACGGCGCCGCTCGCGCCTGCGCTGCTCACCACCCTGGTCGTCGGCGTGGGCGACAAGAAGTTGATCGAGGTGCCGCCGCCTTCGCGCTTGAGCTTCATGCGCGACGAAGAGCTGACGTTCAGCACGCGCGGTCGCGGCCTCGCGGTGCGCGAGATGCGCCGGCCAGAACTCACCGACGGCCGCACGCGCCCGCCGCCGGTCGCGATCGGCGTGCGCGGCAGCGTCACCGCCGGTGGCGCGCCTTTCCTCGCGCACCACTTCGCGCTGCTCGACGCCAACACCGCGCACAAGCACACCGTCGCGCTGCGCCACGTGCCCGAGTCGGGCCCGGCGTACGTCACCGTCGGCTGGGCGGGCATCGCGTTCGGCCTCTCGGGCATGTCGGACCTCGGCGTCGGCTACGCGTGCAACCCGGCCGACACGCTCGACAACAGCGTGGTCGGGTCGATCTTCGATCAGGTGGCCGACCTCTCGAAGGCGAAGCTCGTCGCCAGCGGTCTGCCCATCGGCTTCGCGGGCCGCCGCGCGCTGGAACAGGCGACCGACGCGGCGTCGGCGCGCGAAGTGTTCGCCACCAACGAGCGCGTCTACGGGTGGACGTGCGTGTTCGCCGACGCCAACGGCGGCCTCGAGGCGCTGGAGATCGACTCGAACATCTTCAACGACACCAGCAAGGGCGTGTTCCGCATCAGCCCGAGCGAGCTCGACGGCACCGGACGTCGGTGGGCGGGCAGCAACGACGACATGGTGGTGCTCGGCTCGAACTACGTGAAGAACGTGCCCGACATCACCACGCTGACCGTCGCCGGGCAGCGCATCACGCCGCAGCGGCAGTGGTCTGGCTTCTTCAACCGCAGCCGGCGCGCCGCCGACGGCGTGATGGACCGCATCGACGCGGCCACCGGCACCGTCGACGCCGCGTTCCTCGAGCAGCTCATCGCCGACCCGCGCTTCGTCGATCAATCAGACAGCATGAACGCGGTGGTGCTCGACCTCGCCAACCGCCAGGTGCGCTCGGCGATGGGGCAGGTGCCGGCCACCAATGGACCGTTTGAAGTGACGGAGGTGCGGCCGTGAAGCGCGCGCTGTGTCTCGTGATGTTGTTCTCGTGCAGCGCGTTCGCGATGGAGACGCAAGTGCTGCCGCAGGGCGCGTGGATGTTGGACGCGTCGTACTGGCGCTCTTCCATCGACAAGCAGTGGAGCGGCGATCGCACCGCGTTGCCGCTGATCGAAGAGAACCGCCGCTACGAGCCCGGCGCAGGTCTGCAGGGCATCCTCGCGCCGCGACCGAAGGCGGAGTTCGACTTCCTCTTCTTGCAGCTGATGTACGGCATCACCGATCGCCTCTCGGCGGCCGTCTACATTCCGCTCGTTCTGCGGTCGCAGGTCTCGACCAACCTCGGGTGGACGCCCGGCGACTACCAGTCGCAGCTCGGCCGCAGCTATTCGGAAGACGACTTCTGGGCCTGGGCGGGAACGCTGGGTCAGCCGCGCGTGCCGGCCGAATGGCAGGGCGGCTTCCAGATGTCGGACATGATCCTCGGCGCGCGCTACCTGCTGCCGGAGTTCGACTGGATGAAGGCGATCCACTTCCGCTGGGCGGGCACGCTGCAGGTGGCGTTGCCGACGGGCAGCAACTTCGACCCTGAAGCGGCCGTCAGCGTGGGCACCAACCTGTGGGAGCTGCACGCGGCGGGTGACGTCGAGGCGCACCTGTCGGCGGACAAGCAGTTCTTCGTCGACGAGTACGGCGTGGCGCGCCTCAACGTGGGCGCCGACCTCTTCTATTCGTTCTTTCGGCCGCGTCAGTACAAGGCGGGCCGCGGCACGCAGAACCCGCTGCTCAACAACAACGCGCCGTACATCGGCGACACGTACATCGTGGACGGCGGCGATTGGATCGGCGGCACCATCTCGGTCGACATCGCGCCGTTCGTGGGGCCGACGCTGCCGACGTTCGTGTCGGGCAACGACATCAAGAAGGCCAACGCGCTGCCGCCCATCTTCACGCTGGCGCTCAGCTACACGCGCATCCAGACGTTTCAGAGCGACTGGCAGAGCGAGTCGCCGCTGTGGGACTACGACCGCGAGAAGTACTGGCAGCCGGGCGAGAAGAACATCCTCCGCGCGACCGCCAACGTCAGCCTGATGCGCGTCGGCGTGCCGCTGCAGCTCTACGCGCGCTACCAGGCGGGCGACCTCATTCCAGGCCGCTACACGCGCCCGGCGAACATCTTCTCGGCCGGTATTCGCGTCATCGCCAAGTTCTGGTGACGTTCAGCCTTCGAGCAGCTGGTGTGGCGCGTCGCTGCCGAAGCGCAGGCGGCCGTCGCTCGCCCATGCAGCGGTGATCGCCGCGGGCGCCTTCTTCGTCTTGCCGGTGGCGAGGTCGATGACGGCGCTCTCGTTGAAGCTCGCCACGGCGAGGCGCTTGCCGTCGGGTGACCAGACCAGCTTCGCCACGGTGTCGAGGCTCGGCAGGTGCTTGATGGCGCCGTCGGAGAGCGAGCAGATGAGCAGCTTCGCTCCGCGCGCCGCGATGGCGAGGTGGCTGCCGTCGGGCGAGAACGCGAGCGCTTCAACGTACGAAGACCCGGTCTCGATGCGCGTGGCCTTGGCCTTCACGCCGACGACGTCGAGCTCCACCCAGCTCTCGGTGCCTTTGCTCACCACGCGGGCGAGGCGCGTGCCGTCGGGTGAGATGGCCGCCTTCATCGAGCCCTTGTGCGAGCGCGGCTTCGCGTCGCCTTCGCGGTGAACGAGCGTCTCGGCCGGTCGCGCGGCCGCGATGGTCTTGCCGTCAAACGAGACGCTGAGGCTCAGGTTCGACGCCCACGCGGTCTTGTGGGTCGCGGTGCGCGCGCCCGACGCGACGTCGAACACCTCGAGGTGTGGCCCGGCGAGCGCGACGACCGACCTTCCGTCACCAGAGAACGCGGCCGCGGCCCAGCGGCTCGAGATGCGCTCGTTCATCGACGCGTCGACCACGCCCTGCTTGTCGGCCCACAGCACGTCTTTCCCGCTGAAGCCGATGGCGAACGGTCGCCCGAGCTTCCGCGGCTCGGCGGCTGGCAACGCGACGTCTCCTTCGCCGAGCAGCGACGCGCCGACCGCATTCACTTCGGGGAGCTCCGCGTCGAAGCGGGTGAGGCTGCCCTTTGGCAGGTGCTTGAGCTCCAGCGCGGCCATCGCGTCGCGGTTGGGGAACGTGACGTCGACGCGCAGCTGCGTGAGGCCGCCTTTCGCGTCTCGCGTGAAGGACCAGCGCGCTTCTCTGGTGC
>CAYWON010000282.1:0-5367 GCA_964459885.1 uncultured Archangium sp. | reverse complement strand
TCGAGGCCGACCTCGGCATCGACAGCATCAAGCGCGTGGAGATCCTCTCGACGCTCTCGCGCCGCATCCCCAACGCGCCCTCGGTGAACCCGGAGAAGTTGTCGGGCCTCAAGACGCTGCAGCAGGTGCACGACTTCATCGCTTCGTCGCCGCCCCTCACCCCAACCCTCTCCCCGCTGCGCAGGGAGAGGGGGAATGCTGGTGGTGATGTCGCGTCGACGCTGCTCGCGACGGTGAGCGAACTCACCGGCTACCCGACCGACACGCTGAACCTCTCGATGGATCTCGAGGCCGACCTCGGCATCGACAGCATCAAGCGCGTGGAGATCCTCTCGACGCTGTCGCGCCGTATCCCCAACGCGCCGTCGGTGAACCCGGAGAAGTTGTCGGGCCTGAAGACGCTGCAGCAGGTGCACGACTTCATCGCGAACGCAGCAGCGCCGTCGTCGCCGTCGGTGCCCCCAGTGGACGTCACGTCGACGCTGCTCGCGACGGTGAGCGAACTCACCGGCTATCCGACCGACACGCTGACACTCTCGATGGATCTCGAAGCCGACCTCGGCATCGACAGCATCAAGCGCGTCGAGATCCTCTCAACGCTCTCTCGCCGCATCCCGAACGCGCCGTCGGTGAACCCGGAGAAGCTCTCGGGCCTCAAGACGCTCGAGCAGGTGCGCGACTTCATCACCGGCTCCGTTCCCCCTCTCCCCTCTGGGGAGAGGGTTGGGGTGAGGGGCCAACCCGAGCCGACGACGCCCGCGCTCGTCTCCCGCCGCGCCGTCGTCGCCGTGCGCGCACCAGCCCCCGGCGGCACCGCGGTCAACCTCCCGACCGCGCCCATCCTCATCACCGGCGCCGCCGACGCCCTCACCGCTGCTCTCTCAGCCGCGTTCACGCGCGTCGGAGCCAGGACCTCACCGCACGTGCTCGGTGCCCCGCTGCCTTCCGGCCCGCTCGGAGGCGTCCTGCTCGTCGCACCGAGTGACCTCACCAGCACGCACCTCAAGCAGGCGCTCGCGCTCGCGCGTGACGTCTCGCCGCAGTTGCGCAGCTCGACCAACGCGTTCTTCGTGACGCTGACCCGCCGCGACGGCGCGTTCGGTTTCCTCGGCGCGGCCAACGGTCACGCGCTCGACGGTGGCCTGCACGGCCTCACGAAGTCCCTCACGCACGAGTGGCCTGAAGTGCGCGCTCGCGCGCTCGACGTGTCGGCCGAGTGGTCCGCCGAACGCACCGCCGCCGCGCTGCTCGAGGAACTCACCACCGACGGCCCGACCGAGCTCGGCCTCGGCCCCGTTGGACGGATGACGTTGGGTCTGCGCACCACGGCGCCCCTCGCCGAGCGCACGCGGCTTACGAAGGGTGACGTCGTCCTCGTCACCGGCGGCGCTCGCGGCGTCACCGCCGATTGCGCCCGTGCACTCGCGAAAGAGACCGGCGTCACGCTGGTGCTGCTCGGCCGCACGCCCGCGCCCGCCGCCGAAGAGTCGTGGCTCGCTTCCGCCCACGACGACGCGGCGCTCAAGAAGGTGCTGCTCGAGCGCGCACCGACGGGACAACGCCCGAGCCCCAAGCAGCTCGGCGAGCTCACGCGCAGCATCCTCGCGGCGCGCGACATCCGCGCGAGCCTCGAAGCGCTGCGCGCGCTCGGCGTGAAGGCCGAATACCGACAAGTCGACGTTCGTGACGCGAGCGCGGTCGCGGCCGTGATGACCGACGCACGCGCGCTCGGCCCGATCCGCGGGCTGGTGCACGGCGCCGGTGTGCTCCGCGACAAGCGCATCGAAGACAAGCGCGATGAAGACCTCGACCAGGTCCTCGACCCGAAGCTCGCCGGCCTCGGCGCGTTCCTCGACGCCACGCGCAGCGACGACCTCACGCTCATCGCGCTCTTCGCTTCCGTCTCGGGCCGTTTCGGTCGTCGTGGCCAGAGCGACTACGCCGTCGCCAACCAGGCCCTGGTCTCGATGGCGCAAGCCGAGTCGCTCAAGCGCCCGCACGCGCGCGTCGTGGCGCTCGACTGGGGCCCGTGGGCCGGCGGCATGGTGACCTCGGCGCTCGAGGCCACCTTCCGCGCTGAGGGTGTCGCGCTCATTCCGCTCGCTGAAGGCGCGAAGGCCTTCGTCGACGAAGCGCTCGCGACGTCGAACTCCGGCGTCGAGGTGGTGCTGGGCTCGGGCTTCGGCGCCGAGCTGGAAGCCGCGTGGTCGCTCGCGCGCGTCGAGCACCTCGACCCGCTGTGGCCGGTGCTCGCCGACCATCGTCTTGCTGGACGCTCGGTCGTGCCGCTCGCGCTCGTCATCGAATGGTTCGCGGCGGTCGCGAAGTCGGGCGCTTCAGGCGTCGTGCTGCAGGCCATCGAAGACGTGCGCGTGTTGAAGGGCGTGACGCTCGACGGCACCACGGAGTCGGTCGCTGTGTGGACCGGCCCGCTCGACGCGAACGGCGTGATGCCCATCGAGCTGCGCGGCGCGAAGGACCAGGTGCACGTGCGCGCGTCGGCGAAATTCGGCTCGCTCGGTCCGACGCCCGACGCCACGCTGGCCATCACCGGCCTCGCGCCGTTCGGCACGTCCATCGACACCGTGTACCGCGAGCAGCTCTTCCACGGCCGCTCGCTCGAGGCCATCGTGGCCATCGACGGCCTTGGTGAAGAAGGCATGTCGCTGACGCTGCGCGCGAACCCCACGACAGAGCAGCTGCTGACCGGCAGCGCGAAGAAGTGGACGTTGGACCCGCTCGTCATCGACGGTGTGTTCCAGGCGCTCATCGTGTGGACGCGCGCGCGCCTCGGTGCGCCCTCGTTGCCGACGCGCCTCGAGACGTTGCGCTGGTTCGCCGAGCCCAAGAGCACGCAGCTGCGCGCGACCGTGAAGGTGCGCTCGGTGGAAGGCGCGACGGTCACGTCTGACGTCGAGCTGTTGGAAGCTGACGGCACGCTGGTGGCGAGGTTGAGTGGCTACCAATGTACGGTGAGCAGCACGTTGGCCCGTGCCTTCGGGGCAGAGCTCACGTCGTCGCGCACCACGCCGAGCGCCTGATGTCGTCGCGCGCCATCGCCATCGTCGGCCTCGCGGGCCGTTTTCCGGGTGCGCCGTCGGTCGACGCGCTGTGGGACCTCGTTCGTGCCGGCAAGACGGCAGCGCGCGAGGTGCCCGCATCGCGCTGGCCGGTCGACCCGAAGTCCATGGTGTCGTCGAAGGGCGGCCCTGACACCGCGTCGTCGCGTGTGCAGTGTCTGGTCGACGACTTCGAGCTCGACGTCGAGTTGCCTGAAGCGCTGCGCGGTCGTCTCAGCTCGCTGGCGAAGCTGACGCTGCAGGTGGGGCACGACGTGGTGAAGGGCGTGCGCTTCGACGCGCGTCGGACGGCGGCCATCGTCGCCAACATCGCGCTGCCGACTGACGCGTCATCGGCGTTGGCTGAAGCGGTCGTGCTGCCGCGCATTCTCGGGCAGGGCGCGACGAGCGCGAGCCCCCTCTCCCGCGAAGTGGGAGAGGGTCGGGGTGAGGGCCCAACTGCGCGCACCACCTCACCCAGCCTCTCCGCCGCGGCGGAGAGGAGCGGCGATGGCCACTTCGAGCCGCTCGACGCGTTCCCGACCGCGACGCCCGTGGCGCTGCTCTCGAGGCTGCTGGGCCTCGGCGGCGGCAGCTACACGCTCGACGCTGCGTGCGCTTCTTCGCTCTACGCGTTGCACCTCGCGTGCATCGAGCTCGAGGCCGGTCGCCTCGACGCGGCCATCGCGGGCGGCGTGTCGATGGCGCAGTCGCTCTACACGCAGGTCGGCTTCACGCAGCTGCAGGCGTTGTCGCCGAGCGGCATCTGCGCGCCCTTCGGTGCGCACGCCGATGGCCTCGTCGTCGGTGAAGGCGCCGGCCTCGTGGTGCTCAAGCGCCTCGAAGACGCGCAGCGTGACGGCGACACGATTCACGCGGTCATCCGCGGCATCGGCGTCTCGAATGACGTGGGCGGCAGCCTGTTGTCGCCCGACTCGGAAGGTCAGCTGCGCGCGATGCGGGCGGCGTACGCGCAGGCGGGCTGGTCGCCGGGCGACGTTCAGCTGGTGGAATGCCACGGCACGGGCACGCCGCGCGGTGACGGGGTCGAGCTCAAGAGTCTGTCGACGATGTGGGAAGGCGCGTCGTCGCGCGCGGTCATCGGCTCGGCGAAGAGCAACGTGGGGCACCTGCTGACGGCGGCGGGCATGGCGGGGCTCACGAAGGTGCTGCAGGCGATGGCGCACGGCGAGCTGCCGCCGAGCGCGAACATCACCGCTGACACGTTGTCGCCTTCGCTGCGGAACACGCCGTTCGATGTGCTCGAGACGCCCCGCGCGTGGACGTCCTCCACCAAGCGGGCTGCGGTCTCCGGCTTCGGGTTCGGCGGCATCAACGCGCACCTCCTCCTCGAGAAGCCCCCTCTCCCCGTCGGGGAGAGGGTTGGGGTGAGGGGCCAGCCGAGCACCGAGCCCATCGCCGTCATCGGCATGGGCGCCCACGTCGGCGCGGCGAAGTCGCTCGACGAGCTCCGCGCGCACCAGTTCGCGGGCACCTCGCTGCTGACTCCGCGCGGCTCGCGAGGTCGCTTCACCGGCGTCGACGAGACGGAGCTCGGCGCGTGGATTCACCAGCTCGACATCCCGCTCGGTCGCTTCAAGGTGCCGCCGCTCGAAGTGCCGTCGGTGCTGCCGCAGCAGCTGCTCATGCTGCAGGTGGCACGTGACGCCATCGACGACGCTGGTGGCCTTGGCTCCGGTCCACACCACGCCACCGGCGCCATCATCGGCATCGGGCTCGATCTCGAGACGACCTCGTTCCACCTGCGCTGGGTCCTCCGCGAGCGCGCGGCGAAGGCTGGGCTCTCGCTCGACGAAGCGGCGCTGACGACGCTGGCCGACCGTCTCTCGCCGCCGCTCGACGCGCAGCGCACGCTGGGCGCGCTCGGAGGCATCGTCGCATCGCGTCTCGCCCGTGAGGTCGGCCTCGGAGGCCCGAGCTTCGGCGTGCAGGCGGAAGAAGCGGGTGGCCTGCGCGCGCTCGAGGTCGCGACGCGGCTGCTGCAGCGCGGCGAAGTCGACAGGATGATCGTCGGCGCGGTCGACCTGGCCGGTGATGTGCGTCGGGTCATCGCGGCGCGCGCGCTCGGAGACGCGCGCGTGATGGGCGAGGGCGCTGGCGCGGTCGTGCTCAAGCGTTTGTCTGACGCGCAACGCGATGGCGATCGCATCTACGGCGTCATCAACGACGTGCGGCCCGCGACGGCCGCGGCGACAAAAGAACTCAACCTCGGCGCGGCGACCGGGCTCGTCTCGACCATTCGCGCGTTGTTGTCGCTGCATCACGAAGCGCTGCCGTCACCGACGCG
>CAYWON010000281.1:0-5440 GCA_964459885.1 uncultured Archangium sp. | reverse complement strand
GCGACGGGCGGCGGCTCCGCGACGGGCGGCGGCTCCGCGACGGGCGGCGGCTCCGGCATGTGCACCGGCACGTACGCGGCCGCGCAGCCGGTCGAGCACGCGCTCTACGTGATGCTCGATCGCTCGAGCTCCATGACCTCACCAATGAGCGGCGGCACTCGCTGGACTACAACCACCTCCGCACTACAAACGTGGACGCAGAGCCCAGACAACGCCGGCCTCGTCACCGCGCTGCAGTACTTCGCGCTCACCGTCACCTGCCCGCCTCCGGTGATGTGCACGGCCGCCGGCGACTGCGGCGCGCCGGAGTGCGGACCGTGTGAAGGCAGCCCGTTCTCGTTCTGCACCGGTCGCGGCGAGGTGTGCAGCACCGCTCCGTACGCCACGCCCGATGTTCCGTTCGCCACCCTGCCGGGCAACGCGACCAACTTCGCCACGTCGTTCGCCAACCGAACACCGGCCGGGAGCGCCTCGACGCTGCCCGCGTTGTCCGGCCTCGTTGAAGGCGCGCGACTGTGGTCCATCGCACATCCCGCACAGACGGCCGCTGGTCTGCTGATCACCGACGGCGCCCCCACCGCCTGCGACACGAACCAGAACCTGCTCGTCAACGTCGCCCAGAGCGCGGCCAACGGCTCTCCGCCCGTGAAGTTGTTCGTCATTGGCGTGGGCGACGAGATCGACAGCACGATGAACAACGGCATCGCCGCTGCTGGCGGCACAGGCACCGCGCGCTCCGCGACGACCGCCGCCCAACTGCAGACCGCGCTCGCCGAAGTGCGCGACGAACTCGTGGAGCCGTGCAGCTTCCACGCGCCACCGAGCGACGGCGGCGTCAACGTGTGGCTCACCGACGCGGGCGCGCCGGTCTTCATCCCCGAGCGCGCCAGCTGCGTCAGCGGCCAACACGGCTGGCAGACCGCAGGCGTCGCCGTCACGTTGTGCCAACACTCGTGCACCGCGCTCGGCCAGGGCGGCGCCATCCAGTTCCAGCTCGGCTGCCCGGTGCCCTGACATGACCAACGAACTCCAGCAGGCCCTCACCGCCCTCGAAGCCGGTCGCCTCACCGACGCGCTCGACGCGCTCCTCGACGCGTGGCGAACGAACCGGTCACCTGAGCTTGCCGACGTCATCGACGCGCTGGGGCACGCGTTTCCCGGCCCGAAGCTCGAGGGCAACGCGCAGAGCGAGTGGATGGCGCTCGCGCGAAAAGGCGAGGCCGCCGACGTCTTCGTCCTCGTCGAGACGTTGCTGACCGCGGGCCCCATCAGCGCGCTCGCCGGCCGCGTGGAACAGCTCGTGGAACGGCCAGAGGACCCACGCATCGCGCTCGCCTTCGCGAAGCTCGCGGTCGAGCCGCCCACCACCTCGAGCTCGAACTTCCCCGTGTGGACGAAGATGTTCGGCTGCATCGAGGCCACCGGCGACGCGCGCGTCATCCCGCTCCTCAAGAAGCGCGCGGGCATGAAGCCCGGCACGTCGTCGCAGTTCTGGCCGAAGCTGAACGGGTGGATTGAGCGCGCGCTCAAGAAGGTCGCCGCGCCGAGCAAGCTGACGAAGGCCGACGCCGCGCTCGTCGCGAAGCTGGCCCGCGCAGCGAAGAATGCGAAGCCCGTCGCAGCCGCGAAGCCCAACAAGACGAAGCCGTCTGCAGCCCCGCTCGGAGACCCGCTCGCGCGCGCGCTGACCGCCGCGAAGAGTGGTGACCTGCCCGCCTGCGTCGACGCGCTGCTCGACGGGTGGCGCGAGCGTCGGTTGGCCGCCTACGCGCAGGCCATCGACCGCGTGACGGCGCTGCACGACGAAGGCCTCCCTCACCCCGACGGGAAGGACGCCTGGGCGGCGCTGGCGGCGAACAAGCGCGCCATCGACGTGGGGCGCCTCGCCGACGCGGCCGGAGATGGGAAGCCCGCCGACGCCGACCAACGCCTCGAAGAGATGCTCACGTGGCCTGACGACCCACGCATCGCCCGCGCGATGTTCACGCACTGCGAGGCCCGCACGTTCAGCGACCGCACGCGCACCTGGAGCCTCGTCGCTGACCTGTTGGTGAAGAACATCGACGTCCGCCTCGCCCCGCGCCTCGTGGCGTTCGCCGAGACCGGCGGTGAGAACAAGGCGCGCCGCGCGGCCATGCGTCGCGCCGGCCCTGCAGCGCTCGCGGCCATCGGCGCCAAGCCCGTCGAGCCCGTGCCCGCCGAGCTGGCCTCTCTCAAGACGCTCCACGACGCGCTCACGACGTGGGACGAGAAGCGGCCCGTGTCGGAACGTCGGCTCCTCGAAGCCATCATCGCGGCACCCGACGACGACGCGCCGGCGCTCGTCTACGCAGACTGGCTCATCGAGCGCGGCCACCCACGCGGCGAGCTCATCACGCTGCAGTGCGCGGCCACGCCCGACCCCAACAAACAGAACCTCCTGCTGCGCGCACAACCGCGCTCCATCGTCGGGCCGGCCGCGTGCCTGATGTACGCAAACCTCGCGTACGCCGCGAAGCGCGACCTCTTCCGGCGCGGGCTGCTCCGCAAGCTGGAGCTGCGCAACCACATGCCGACGTGGTTCTTCGAGCACCACCCGCTGCTGTGGTTCCTCGAAGAGCTCGACCCGGGCGACGTCGACACCACGCTCGCCGTGGTCAACAGCTCCCGCGCGCTGCGCACGCTCTCGGCGCAGCCTTCACTCGTGGTGCGGCTCGCTGCGTTGCCGACGCCCCTCGGCGTCGAGACGCTGCGCCTGTCGTACGCGAGGGAGCCCGAGACGCCGCTCGCCGCGCTCCTCCAGAACCTCTCTGGCCGCGGCCTCTCGCGCGTGAAGCACCTCGAGTTCTTCTGGTCGAACGGTGAAACGCACCACGACGGCATCCCCGACACGCTCGTGGCGTCGCCGCTCTTCGAGAACGTCGAGACGCTGGCCGTCGCCACCGCGCGGCTCGACACCGTGCTCGCGGCGCTGGCGAAGCACGGGCGCTCCGTGGCGAAGCTCTCGCTGCTCCGTCGCCACTACCTCCGCTTCAGGCTCGACGTGGAGCTCGACACCGCGCGCACACCACGCAGCGTGGCGCTGCTGCCCGAGAGACACGCCGGAGAGCTGAGCGACGAGGAAGGCGAGGCGCTGGTCACCGCGCTCACCTCGCTCAAGCTCCCGACGAAGATGAAGCTCACCGTCGCCGACGGGCTCTCGTTGCCGAAGCCCACGCGGACGGCGGTGTCGAAGCTGGTGGCGCTGTAGCGCCGCGCTTCAGGCCAGCGTGCGGGTGTGGCCGCGGTCGCAGACGAGCTGACCGGCCACTTCGCCGTGGTGCATGCCACGACCGCACACGCGGCACGACGGCAGCGCGCTCGCCGTCACCGGGTTCGGCGTCGGCTTGGGCTTCGGCACCACCGCCAGCCTGGGCGCAGGCTTCGGCGCTTCGGTCAGCTCGGGCGTCGAGTTCGCGCCGGGGCGCAGCCGCATCAGCTCGTCGCGCACCTTCGCGAGCAGCTCGCCGCGCACGCCTTTGTACTTCGCCTGGATGGACGCGAACTGCTCCATCATCGTCTCGAACTGCTCGAGACGGCCTTGGTCCAACACGCTTCGGGAATCAGCCATGACAGTCATAGTCACCTCGTGTGACGAGTATTCCTGCGCATCCCCGCACGACCTCGCAAGGGCCGTTCTGAGCGCAGATCCACGCGCGTGAATTCCGCACCAGACACCGAGCGGTTGAGCCGCCGCGCGTGATCGCACTTTTTTTGGTCGACCCCACTGAAAGGCCGGTTTTCAGCCTCGCGCTGCGTTTTCGGGTGCCCGCGGAAGGTCGCGCGGCGCAACTCGGCGCGCGTGGGATTGATCGCAAGCGCTACCATGCGCACCGCCTGATGCGAGCCACCACGACGGAGCGACGACGATGAACGCGTGGGCCGCCGTACACGCCCTCGCCGCGGCGTCGGGCCTCGTGGTGCTCGCGCTCGCGCTCTCGCGCGGCAGCCCCAGCCCGCTGCGTCGCCCGCTCGCGTTCCTCGCCATCGTGCAGTTCGCGTGGAACGCGGCGGCCGTCGGGCTGAACCTCACGGCCGCCGACACGTACTCGTGGCTCGGCACCATCGCCGCGCCGTTCTTCCCACCGCTCGCCGTGCACTTCGTCGTCATCTTCGTCGGCCGTCGCGGCCGGCTGCGGTGGTGGCTCAACGGCGCGTACGCGGTGTTCGGGCTGCAGGCGCTCGCGTCGCTGGTGCAGCTGCTGACGGGCTCAACCCTCGGCGGCGGCCTGCCCTTCATGGCGCAGCTGCTGCTCGTCACCGGCCTGCCGATGGCCGCGTGGGCCGTGGTGGAAGTCGCGCTGCACCTGCGCCGCGTGTCGACGCCGCTCGAGCGCACGCGCTCGTGGGTGTTGCTCTACGCCATCGTGGTGGCCGTCACGTTCCTGATGACCGACCCGCTGGCCGACATGGGCGTGCAGCTGCCGCGGCTCTCGGCGCTGGGCAGCTTCTCGTTCAACGCGCTGCTGTTGCACCTCACGCTGGGCCTGGGGCTCTTCCGCAGCGAGCGGCCGACGCCCGTGGCGCTGGGGCAGGCCGTGGTGGTCGGGCTGCTGTTCGCCAGCTGCTACCTCGCGTTCTACCTGGGCTTCCGCGACCGCATCGGCGTGTTGATACCCGCGCTCACGGGCTTGTCGCTGGTGCTGGCCGTTTCGACCTGGCTCTTCGTGACGTCGGCCGCGGCCGCGCGCGCGGGGCTCGAGCGCTTCGCCGCGCTGGGCCGCTTCTCCGCGCAGATGGCGCACGACCTCAAGAACCCGCTCGCCGCCGCGCTGGGCGCCGCCGAGTACCTCGCTGAAGAACTGCGCCGCGAAGGCCGCGACGACACGCAGGCCATGTCGACGCTGGTGGTGCAGCAGCTCCAGCGCCTGGGCACCGTCATCGACAGGTACCAGCGGCTCTCGCGCCTCGAAGCGCAGCGCAGCGAGCAAGACGTGAACAGCCTCGTGACGCGCGTCTTGTCGCTGCAGCACTTCGCCGCCGGCGACACGATCACCATCACGCGGCAGCTCGCAACCCCGGCGCCGCGCGCGTCGCTCGACGCAGACCTGTTGGCGTCGGCGCTCGAGAACCTTGTGAAGAACGGCATCGAGGCCATGCCGAAGGGCGGCACGCTGACGGTGACGACCGAGCTGCACCGCGAGGAAGGCCGCGTCGTCATCGCCGTCCGCGACACCGGCACGGGCCTCGACGCGCGCGCGCTCGAGCAGGCCTTCGAGCCCTTCTTCACCACCAAGGCGACGGGCAGCGGCCTCGGCCTCGCCTTCGTGCGCGAAGTGGCGCGCGCCCACGACGGCGACGCCACGCTGCAGTCGAAAGAGGGCGTCGGCACGACCGTCACCGTGTGGCTTCCCGCGACGACCTGAAGCACGCGAGGTCGAAAAACGTCGCTGACCGACGTTTTCCGACGCCGCGTGCCGGA
>CAYWON010000280.1:0-5446 GCA_964459885.1 uncultured Archangium sp. | reverse complement strand
CCTTCATGCCGCGCGGCACGAACAGACGCCGCTGCTTGAGCTCCTTGAGCCTGGGGCACAGATCGAAGCCCAGCAGCCGGCGTGAAGAGTAGTAATAGTGGAACTAGCAACTCACGCCATCTTCATAGTGAAGAATGGTTAACGTTGGTCGTGGAAGTCACAGCATTACTTCCAAAATTTTGGTAGTAAAAATGGTCCGATCTCCACTTGTGACGTAAGACTGGGACTCTTGCGTGTACGCAGCTTGCGGCGCATCATTCAATTATGTTCGCGCCATGGTCTGCTGATGGACGATCGCACGCATATGTGCGGCCACTGCCGCTTGCCCGCGGGTTTGGTCGACGGCGGCTTGAGGTCTTCAGCCCGAAGCTGGGCCGTCGTGCGAGCTTGGGCGGCTATGACGCCTGGAAGCTCTGGCTTGCGTTGGAGGCGAACCCGCAGGTGCAGTGCTATTGTGAGCGGCCAGCCTTTTTGCCTGGGCGACGAGGGCGGATGGCCGACTTCTGGGTGCAGACACACGACCTTCCATCGGGGGAGTTTTGGCTGCTGCGTCACTCGAATGCAGAAGATTCCCTCGGAGATGACACCGACGGCACTGTGCCTGGTCGACTCCACAACCTACCGCTGCGTCTGATTGATCCCGAGGCGCTGAGCGGATGGAGCATTCCGGTCGCCAATTGGTCGAAGATCGTCCCGCACTTGGCTAGCTGGCATCGGTTCCCGGACAAGTTGCTCGCCCAGTCCATTGTGGTTTTCGTCGATACCTGGCGAACGCGTGATGAGATCCTTTGGCAGTTCAGGGACCGAGATGCCACCGAGGTCGAGGCAGCGCTGTATGCGCTGGTGGTGGAGGGGAGGGTGGTGAGCCCTGACCTTGTCACCTGTCCCCTTTCTGGAACAACACAATTCAAGCGGGTGTGACTGTGACGCCGGAGATCCTGCATCCCTCTGTACGTTTGTCCCTTGGCGACTGGCCACAGGTCGACGCCAAGGCATTGCCCGAAGCAGATCGTGCGGTCTTTCAGCTGCGAAGTGGCGCGGTGGAGGCGTATGCGCAGGGCAGGGCGTTGACCGATATCGAGACCACCCTGGGCGTTCACCGTGGGACCGTCTTGCGCATGGTCTCCCGTGGACAGAAGCCTCATCACGACGGTCGCCTGTGGGGTTTTCGGGCACTGGTGCCTCGTGCACGGGTAGAACCCTACCGACGCGTCGCTGCACCCCAAGTGCTTACCCACACGAAGGCCGGAAATGCCGGGGCCTTTGACCAGCTCTTGCAGCGCTATCCGAGGCTGTATCAGCAATTGCGCAACGAACTGACAGAGCGCCGGGTCACACTGAGGCCCAGCGGTGACGGCAGCCGTCTTCACAACGTCAAGGGCGCAATCGCGCGGTTCCATGCGACGTGCCGCGCGCTGGGACTGGGCGCTACGGACTATCCGTTCAACCAGAAGGACCGTGCCGTGCGTTCGGTCGGCCGCCTCTTGCTCGCCTGGCTGGAGGACGACTGCTCGCTGGCACTCCGCGCCTCCGGTGCTCGCTTCAAGCCCAGTTCGGCACTACGGCACACCGAGCGTGCCGCCTTGCGTGCATACGACACGGTCGAGTTTGATGCCCACAAGCTCGACTTGCGACTCAAAGTCATTCTTGAACGGGACCCTCTGGGCGGGGAGCACGTGGTGGAGATGGAGCGGATCTGGCTGCTGGCGATCATCGACGTTGCGACGCGCTGCGTGCTTGGTTGGCATTTGAGCTTGTCTCGGGAGTGCAACCGCTTCGATGCCATCGAGACCATGAAACGGGCCCTGCTCCCGATGCACCGTCCAGAGCTTACGCTGCCAGGGCTTCGGCTTCTGCCCACTGGTGGTTTTGTCACGCAGACCTTTGAGCAGACGACATACGCCTGCTGGCGCCAGATCCGCCTCGACAACGCCCGGGCCCACCTGGCGACGACCAGCTTGGACGTGGTCTGCGAGACCCTGGGCTGCACGGCAGATTTCGGTCCAGCCTACCAGCCAGACGACAGGCCGTTCGTGGAGCGGTTCTTCGGATCCATGACGGCCACATTGGCGCGTCGGCTGCCCGGTGGCATTGACCCAGCCAATCAGAAGCTGGCGGCGAAACGTCTGCGCGATCCGAAAGATTCCCTGCAGCTGCTTGTCACGGCCCAGGAGCTCGAGGAATTGCTCGCGATGACTATCTGGAACTACCACGGTACGCCCCATGCCGGACTGGGCGGGCTCACGCCGTTGGAGGCAATGCACCAGCAATTGGCGGGCATCCGCGCTGAGCCAATCTCGCTGCGAAGGTTGCACCCCACATTGCGAAATCACCCGCAGTTGCTGCACGACCCGGTGTTGTGCCGAGTGCGCGGCAACCTGGCCCGCGGCGAGCGGGCGCACATCAGCTACCTGCACGTGCGCTACACCAGCGACCAACTCACTCGGCGGCCCAGCTTGCTTGGCGAGCACCTGCGTGTCCACGTTGACCCGACGGACCTGCGCACCGTGCTGGCAACGACAGCAGACGGCGAAATTCTCGAACCGCTGCTGGCCAGCGGTGCCTGGCGCAGCGAACGCCATTCCCAGTGGTTACGCCAGGCCTTTTACAAGGCCAAGCGTCAGCGTGAGCTGAATTTCGCGATGGGTGAGGACCCGATCGCGGCGTTTCTCCATCTGCGAAAACGCGAGGCCACCAAGCGCAAGCGGGCCGCCAATGACGTTGCTCGTATGCAGCACGAGCGCGCGCGTCAGATCAAAAGCGCCCCCACCCATGATCCTGTATCGGATTCCACCTCAATCGGCAACAGCCTGCCGGAAGTACTGGCCGCTCAACTGCCCAACGGCCCCGTGAAGCCCAGAAAACTTCGGATCGAGCCCGGGCAGGTGTACTGAGTAGGAGCCACCATGGCATCGAACCCATCACCTGCACCTGCCGACACGGCACGGGCGCGAACAACTGTGCTGCCCGCCAAGACCGGTGGCAGCCTCTCACTCCAGACCCACCCGCTGGCGCGGCGCCACTATCGGGTTGCCACGGCAGCCATCGAATCCTTCGTCGATCTGGTTGAGCACTGCGTCCGCGTGCTGATCCCCGGTGCACTGGTGTATGCGAGGCCTCGGATCGGGAAGACCCAGGCCATCGACTATCTGACCCTTCACCTGGCCAAGCACCGGCCGGACATCGTGGTTTTGCGTCTCTCGTGCGAGCACCACCGTTCGGATTTCGAAGGCCCCTTTTTCAATAGCTTGCTGTCAGCAGCGGGAGCCCGCCAGCCACTACCGAAGTCGATTTCCGACAAACGCTTTGCGCTGCTGTGCCGAATCACCGAGCAGGTCCAGGTGCACGCAGGTCACATTGTTGTGTTGATGTGCGATGAGGCGCAGCGTCTCTCAAAACATGGACTCGAATGGCTGCGCGACGTCCACGACCAGTTGGCCCGCCACGGTGTCCACCTCATCACGTTCCTGGTCGGACAGCCGCAGCTGCTGGCACAGAAAGCCCAATACCAGCTCTCCGGTGACGAGCAGATCGTCGCTCGTTTCATGATCGAGCAGCTCCAATTTCGCGGCATCGCGCGAGCCGAAGACGCGGCTACCTGCCTGGCCAGCTACGACATCAGCCGCTACCCGGAGGATGGGGGAGCGACCTTTGCCGAGTTTTTCTACCCGCAAGCCTATGAGGCAGGCATGCGGCTGGCGCAACACGCCCACGGCTTGTGGGCCGCATTTGTCCACGCCCATGCACGCTCCCAGTTGCCCGGGGCTGTCGAGGTTCCTATGGACTACTTCACGCGTGCTGTGGAGACGGTTCTGCTTAACGGCCCCCTGTGGGACACGCTGGGCTTTGAGCCGACGGAGGGGCACTGGGAGCGCGCTGTTCGTGATTCCGGATATGTGGCCTCGCGACAGACGGTGCGCGAGAGCACCCAAAGTGGGTAGGTGAAACCATGGTTCTGCCCATCCTCGTGCCACCAATCGAATGGTCGTGGGACGTGCAGGCAGAGGTCACACCGCTGAGGCGGCCACGGCGACGTGCGCCAAGCTATCCAAGTCGGCACAGCATCTTGACTGGCCGTTTTATCCTGGGCGCTGATGCGCGCAGGTTGCCCCCCTATGGTTCGCCAGTTGAGCACACGACGCGCGACCTGCTGTTTGATTGCGAGGTGCTGATCAAGGCGTTGCTGCGGCGCGCCCGCCGCTCCATCGGCTCTCGTGCGACTGCGGCGATTCTGCGCATCAGCCACAGCTTTGAGCCAGCCAGTGGCACCGTGGCCGCTTGTGCCAGCGACGCCGCCGTCGTGGCATGGATGATGGCGGCGATGAGGTGGCAGGGCATGACACACCCGCAGTCGCTCATTGTCCCCAGCCTGCACCCACCGACCGCAGTCGTGCACTGGCTTGCGCACTTCGGAGTCGAACAACAGTTGGTGGGCGGGCGGGCGATTCTTGATTTGCTGGTGATGCGTTTTCACATTGTTGCTGAGCGATGCCGCAAGCACATTCGAGCGGTGATGGCCTGTGCCAGAAGGGCGGGTCGAGCAGGGCAGACACTCGGGGTATTTCGCTGTGCATTGTGATTGGCCCCAGCTCTGATCGCACAAGCGTGTATTTATTTTGATACCATTGCCGCATGGAAGAGCCAATACTCTCGGTTGTCTTTTTTCGCACCGAGGCCGGCACCGAACCTGTGCGGGAGTGGTTGCGCGAGTTGACGGTGGAAGACCGAAAGACCATCGGCATCGACATCAAGACTGTCCAATACGGGTGGCCCTTGGGCATGCCGCTGGTGCGCAAGATGGAGCCGGGGTTATGGGAAGTGCGCTGCGATATTGCCGACGGCATTGCGCGCGTGCTGTTCTCCGCGAAGGGCGGGCAGATGGTGCTGCTACACGGCTTTGTGAAGAAGACTCAGAAGACGCCGGACAACGAATTGAAGACAGCCCGCAATCGTCTAAAGAAGCTGTAGGAGCTCATTATGAACAAGCACATCGGCAGCGATTTTGATGACTTTCTCGACGAGGATGGTTTGCGTGAAGAGGCCATGGCCGCTGCTGTGAAGCGTGTGATAGCCTGGCAGATCGCACAGTCCATGAAGGCTCAAAAGGTCACCAAGACCGAGATGGCCGCGCGCATGCATACGAGTCGCATGGTCGTGAACCGCTTGCTCGACGAGAAGGACACCAGCGTTACTCTGGCAACGCTGGCCCGTGCCAGTGCAGCGTTGGGAACGTCGCTGCGTTTCGAGCTGGGTACGGCGGCGGTGGCGACCTGACTTGCCTCCGCTGTGGGCAGCAGCGGACGCTTTGAAGTGCCCTGGCAACCCGAGGGTCGGAGGTCGAGTGGACGCGGTCCAGTGCCGGACGGCACTTTTGCGACGAAGTCACAGAATTAGGGCGTGTTAACACTAATGGACGGACTGTGTATCAAGGCCGATACTTGCTCGC
>CAYWON010000279.1:0-5648 GCA_964459885.1 uncultured Archangium sp. | reverse complement strand
CGAGCTTCACCGCGCGCGTGGTGAGGCCTGCACGCACGGCGCGGCGCATGGCGGTGGCGAAGTCGGGATCGTGCAACGCGCTCGGTCGCAAGGCGTCGGCGTCGTCGCGCTGCAGCGTGAAGAGCACCGTGGCGGGTACGCCCTTCTTCACCAACCGCGTCAGCGCTTCGACATGGCCCGTCGCGCGCTCGCTGACGGAGTCGGGGAAGTAGCCGACGCCGTCGGGGTACACGAGGTGGCAGTTCTTCACCTCGACGTAGTGGCTGCCGCCGCCGCGCTCGACGACGAAGTCCACGCGGTGGCCGCGGCCGTACGCGCGCTCGGGGTGCACAGCGGTGGCGTCGTCGAGGCCCGGCAAGAGCCCGCGTCGCAGCACTTCACCGACGAGCTTGTTGGGCAGCGCGGTGTTGACGCCAAGCAGCCGGCCGTCGAGCTCGAGCAGCTCCCAGGTCCACGGCAGTGCGCGGCCTGGCGCGGCCGACAGCCACACGCGCGAGTCGGGCACCACGATGCCTTCCATGCGACCGGGGTTCACGCAGTGCGCGCGCACCACGTCGCGGCCGACACGCACCTCGGCGATGAAGCGCTCGTAGCGACGCACGAGCCGCCCTTCGACGAGCGGCTCAGCCCAACGGTGCAGCCACGTCACTGGAGCTTGCAGGTGTTGCTCTCACAGACCGGCGTCTTGTTCTCACAGGGCGCACACGACACGGCCGCGATGTTGCCGCACGAGCGCTGCGCGCCGGTGAGATCGGCTTCGTAGATCTTCCGCTGGTCGGCAGAGATCGCCGCGTTGTTGCAGAGGCACGGGTTGCAGACGTCGCCGAGGAACACGCCGACGCACTCGCTGTTCTGCGTGCCGCACGCGGCGCTGTAGTCCTGCGCCTGGAGAACGGTGGGCGTGCCACAAGCCGAGACGACGACGGCGAAGACAGACAGAACGAGAGAACGCATGGAGCGCGCATCTGCTCGCGTTCGGTCGCGCATGCAAGCGCCTACGCGTTCCAGGCGGCCAGCAGCGCGCGGGTGCTCTGGTGCTCGGGCGTCTGCAGCACCTTGCCGGGCTCGCCGCTCTCGATGACGACGCCGTGGTCCAACACGCAGACGTGCTCGACAGCCTTCGCCAGCTGCAGGTCGTGCGTCACCACCACCTGCGTGACGCCGCGCTCGTCGATGCGCTTCAAGGTCTGCAGCACCTCGTTCTTCATCGACGGGTCGAGCGCGCTCGTCGGCTCGTCGTAGAGCAACACGCGCGGCTCCATGGCCAGCGCGCGCGCGATGGCCACCCGCTGCTTCTGACCGCCTGAGAGTTGTTCAGGGAACGCGTCGAGCCGCAGCTCGAGCCCCAGTTGGCACAGCAGCTCGCGCCCGCGCTTCTCAGCGACGCCGCGCGCTTCCTTCTTCACCTGCATCGGCGCCAACACGCAGTTCTCGAGCGCCGTGAGGTGCGGGAAGAGCTCGTACGACTGGAACACCAGGCCGAGCCGCTCGCGCGACTTCGCGATGGCCAGCTTGCGCTCGTGGGGCGACGACTCTTTCGTGCCGCGCACGATGACGCCGTCGACGTCGATGGTGCCCGTCTCGAAGGACTCGAGGCCCATCACGCAGCGCAACATCGTCGACTTGCCGGCGCCTGATTTCCCGAGCAGCGCCGTGAGCGTGCCCGCAGGGAGATCGAACGACATGCCGTCGAGCGTCGGCTTGTCGTTGCCCGCGTAGTGCCGCACGAGGTTCTTCACGACGAGCGTCATGCGGCCTCCCGGTGCAGGTGCTTGCCGAAGTGCTTTTCAGCCGCGCGCGCCAACCGCGCAAAGGGCAGACCGAGCAGCAGGTAGAAGACGGCGACCACGAGCCCGAGGCCCAGGTGGTCTCGCGTGGAGTTCGCGAGGTTCGTGTACGTCTTCGTCAGCTCCGTCAGCGTGACGACGGACACCAGCGAGCTGTCCTTGAGCAGCGCGATGAAGTCGTTGGTCATCGGCGGAATCGAGATGCGCACGGCCTGCGGCCCGATGACGTGACGCAGCGTCTGCCACGTCGACATCCCCAGCACCTGCGAGGCCTCGAGCTGGCCGCGCGGCACCGACTCGAGGCCCGCGCGGTAGTTCTCAGCCTCGGCGGCGGCGTAGTTGAGGCCCAGCGCGAGGACACCGGCGATGAGCGGTGAGAGCTTGAGGCCGAGCTCAGGCAGCCCGAAATAGACGACGGTGAGCTGAATCAGCAGCGGCGTGCCGCGGAAGAACTCGATGTACGCGATGGCGAACCAGCGCAGCGGCGCGGGCCCGAAGCGTCGAGACAGCGCGAGGCTGATGCCGAGCAGCACGGCCATCGCCATCGCCAACACCGAGACGATGAGCGTGAGGCCTGCGCCGCGCAGGAAGAGCGGCAGCATCGACGGGTAGCGCGTGGTGAGCCGCTCCCAGAATGACGGCAGCTTGCCCACGGCGGCGGTCCAGCGATCCAGCTCCACCGCGTGGCCGCGCGCGGTGACGTCGGCGTCACCGAACAGCTTCGCCGTCTCGGCGCTCCACACGCCCCACTTCTCGTAGAGCGTGCGCAGCGAGCCGTCCTTCTCCATCGCTTCGAGCGCGCCGTTCACCTCGGCGAGCAGCGCCTTGTCGTCAGGCCGCAGCGCAACGGCGTACTGCACCGCGCCGAAGTCGCCGGGCGCGCGCTCGAAGGCCTCGTCGAGATCTCCGTAGTACCGGGCGACGGGCTCATCGAGCAGCACGGCGTCGACGCGGCCCAGCTTGAGGTCGTCGTAGATCTCGTCCTGCCCGCCTTCGTATGTGCGCACATCGGCGCCCGCGCGCTCGAGAATGCGCGCCGCCATCGAGCCCGGCAGCGTGCCCACGCGACGACCCGCGAGCGCAGCCATCGAGCGCGGCGCCGCAACGTCTCCGCGCCGCACGGTGAGGATCTCCGCGGCCGCGAAGTACGGGCGCGACAGCAACACCACGCGCTTCTTCTCTTCCGCCACCTCGATGCCGTTGATGGCCGCGTCGAAGTCGCCGCGCGCCAGCAGCTCCAACAAGCGGTCCCACTGACCGTGTACCGGGCGCGCCTGTCGACCGAGCCGTTGCGCCAACATCGTCGCCAGCTCGACCTCGAAGCCGACGAGACGGTTCGGGTCCATCGGGTCTTGGAAGACGTACGGCGCGCCGCCCTGTGCGTCGGCGCCCCAACTGAACTCGTCGTCGGCGATCGCCGGAGCCGCCAGCACCACCACCAGGAAGGCCGCCAGCGCGCGAGGGTTCAAGGCGCGGGAGCATGAAGACGACGCGCGCGATGTTCAACCGTCCTGCGCTACCATCGAGGAATGCTGTCGCTCCTCGTCGTGCTCGCCGCTGCACCGAACGTCGCGCAGCTCGATGCCCAGGAAGCGCTCAACGACGTGCTCGAGACGCGCTTCGGCGCGCTGTGTACGCAGCTCAAGGGCTCGGGCGGCAAGACGACGAGCGACTTCGCCGAGCCGCCGGCGCTCGTCGAGCCAAGACAGATTCGCTGGGTGAAGACCTGCTCGTTTCGCGCGCTGTCGTTGTCCGGCGCGGCGACGCAGAAGCAGGCGCACATGCTGTGGGAGTTCGACGGCCTCACGACTCAAGGAGAGCGCGTCACCGAGCGTGGGGAAGCCGACGCCACGCTGAAGAAGATGAAGAGCGGCTGGCGCTTCACGCGCTTCGACGACACCTCGCGTGAAGTCGTGCGACGCCCGGTGGCCCGCTTCACCGACGTCGCCGCAGACGTCGGCCTCACGTTCCCAACCGCGCGCACCGGCCATCTGCTGTTGGGCGGCCTCGCGGTCAGCGACTTCAACAACGACGGCGCGCTCGACGTGGCGGCCACCGATGGCACCGACGTCGTCGTCTTCACCCAGCGCGACGGCCGCTTCACGCCCACGGTCATCGAGAAGGGCCACCCGCGCATGTGGACGTCGTCGGTGATGTCGGCCGACCTCGACGCGGATGGTGATGTCGACCTGCTCGTCACGCATCACCCCGGGCCGGTGGAGCTGTACCGGAACGAGCGCGGCGCGTTCACGCTCGTCGGCACCATCGGTGAAGCCGGGCAGTGGCACTCGGCGGTGAGCGGAGACCTCGACGGTGACGGGCACCTCGACCTCGCGCTGCTGCCCTACCCGCTCGAAGGCGCGCCAACGAACCCACTCGAAGCAGGCAACGGCTTCGCGCTGCAGCTCTTTCGCGGTGACGGGAAGCTGGGCTTCACGCGCTGGCTGGCCAACGCGCCGTTCCCGAAGCGGTGGACGCTCGCGGCCGTCATCGCCGACGTGTTGGGGCAAGGCCGACCGCAGCTCTACGTCGCCAACGACTACGGCTCGAACGACCTGTGGAAGTTCGAAGCCGACGGCGGCGTCATGAACGTGGCGACCAGCGCCGGCGTCGTCGACCCCGGCAACGGTATGAGCGCCGACGTCGCCGACTTCGACCGCGACGGGAAGCCCGACCTCTACGTCGCCAACATGTTCAGCAAGGCCGGCACGCGGGTGCTGGCCGGCACGAAAGGTCTGCCGCCGCCGCTGATGGACGCCGTGAAGAAGTTCGCGCGCGGCAACACGCTGTACCTGTCGCGCGACGCCGGCTTCGAAGAGGTCGCGCCCGACGTGGGCGTCAACCGCGGGTTGTGGGCGTTCGGCAGCGTGATGACCGACTTCGACGCCGACGGGCGGCTCGATGTGGCGGTGGCCAACGGCTACCTGAGTCACCCGAATAAAAAAGACAGTTGAAGCGCATATTGGCGCCAGGTCGTGGCGCTCGCAGACAAGCAGATGAAAGACGCGAGAGCGGGCTACTCGCCGTCTGCCCTCGATGGCGCGACGCAGTCGTTCTCTGGCTGGGAGCCCAAGAAGCTCTGGCAGACGCGCGACGGTCGCAGCGAAGAGTGCGCGTGGACAGAGGGCTTCGATTCACGCGCTGACGGCCGCAGCCTGGTGGCGACGGACCTCGACGGTGACGGCGACGTCGACCTGTTGATGCTGAACCGCAACGCGCCGCGCCTGCAGTGGTTCCGCAACGACAGCGTCACCGGGAATTCGATGCGGCTCACGTTCGACGCGCCCAACGTGAAGGTGAACGGCGACGAGGTGCTGCTGCAGCGCGGCTTCGCGAGCTCAATGCCACCGGAGCTGATTCGCGGTCTCGGCGACAAGACGAGCGCGACCGTCGACGTGACCTGGCGCGACGGCACAAAGCAGCGACTCACCGTGAAGGCCGGCACCACGCACGTGAAGAAGACCGGCGTGACGTTCACGCCGTTCAAGCCGCGCGTGACACCGAAGGCGCCACCGTTCCCGTCGACGCTGGCGTCGCTGGGGCTCACGCCGAACGGTAAGCCGACGCTGGTGACGCTGTTCCTCGAAGGCTGTGAGCCGTGCCGCAAGGAAGCGCCGTGGCTGAACACGCTGACGAAGACGTACGACGTCGTCGGCCTCGGCGTGGCGAACGACGACGGCACGGCTGCCGCCATCGCGAAGGCGTTGGGCTTCAAGTTCACGGTGAAGGCGCTGCCCGGTGACGTCGGCGACGCGCTGTCGACCAACGGTCGGCTCGAGTTCCCAACGACGCTGCTCTTCTCCGCTGACGGCCAGCTGGAGCGCGTCCTGAGCGACGTCACCACGCTGCGCTGAGCTGTCG
>CAYWON010000278.1:0-5662 GCA_964459885.1 uncultured Archangium sp. | reverse complement strand
CGAAGAAGTAATTCTCGAGCGGGCCCGGAATGACCAATTTGCGGAAAGAGATTCCGCAAAGACAGGGTGCGCACCTTGATTTCGCGGAAACCGGCCACCGACGTGGCTCACCGCAGTGACGTGTCGCGTAGCCCGCCTGCGTTGAGCAAGACGAAGCGACCCGTCAGCCCGCCGCCATCGAGGCGCAGCTCGCCGCGACGCCTGCGTATGGCACCGTGACGTGCGACTGCGTGTCGGGAGCCGCGCTCAGCTGCCAGAGGGTCGATGAACCAGCGGCACGAAGCGCACGCCGATGAGCGGCACCGTCTTCACCGCACCCTCAACATTCTTCTCCACGCGCAGCAGCTCCGCGTCGTCGGGTCGCCCGATGGGAATCACGAGCCTGCCGCCAGGTGCCAGCTGCGTCACCAGGTCAGCCGGAATCGACTCGGCCGCGGCGCACACCACGATGCCGTCGAAAGGCGCCGCGTCAGGCCAGCCGTGGCGACCATCACCCACGCGGAGCTGCACGTTGCGGAATGACGTGAGCGAGGCACTCGCGAGCTCGACCAACTCGGGCACCACGTCCACCGCGAACACCTCCGCGCAGAGACTCGCCAGCACCGCCGTCTGGAAACCCGTGCCGCAGCCCACCTCGAGCACGCGCGACGTCGGTGCGAGCGACAGCTGATCCACCATGAACGCGATGACCGACGGCTGGCTCGCGGTCTGACCGAAGCCGATGGGCAGCGGACGGTCTTCACCCGCGTGAGCGCGCTGCGCGGGCGGCAAGAAGTCTTCCCGGCGCACCGCCGCGAAGGCGTCGCGGACGCGCGGGTCGTGAATGGGCAGCTCAAGCTGCATGCCAGAAGCCGTAACGACGCCGTGCGGTGCATGACACCGGAACCAGCCGCGGTGTGCAGATCAACCTCGGGCGGTGTGAAGCCCCCGCCGCCGCGCATATGGTGGCCCGACCGTGCGTTCCCTGCGTCCGTGGCTCCTCGTCTTTGCCGCCTGTGGCCCACTCACTCCGAAGCTCCCGGTGGAGCCCCCGTCGGGCCTCAACTGCGACCGCGTCATCGTGCCGCCCGTCTCGCTGCAAGAGACGCTCGGCGTCGCGAAGGCCGGTGACTGCATCGTGCTGCCCAGCGGCACCTACGAAGGCACCTTCGTGTTGCCTGAAGACGTCAGCATCGCGGCCAGCGCTGGCGCGATGGTGACGCTGACCGGCGGCGACCCGGTGCTGACGATTCTCGGCGGCGCGCGCTCGGTGGTTCAGGACCTCCGCATCGTCGCCGGTGAAGGCGGCGGCATCGCCATCGAGCCAGGGCCCGCGCAGCTCATCGGCGTGAAGGTCGCGCAGGCGAAGAAGGAAGCGCTGACCGCCAGCTGCACCACCGGCGACTGCGGCACGCGCGAGGTGACGCTGACGGACTGCGAGCTGACGCAGAGCGCGGTGGGCCTGCGCGTGAAGGGCGCGACCGTGCGCGTCGTCGGCGGTCGCATCGCAGAACAGCTCGGTACGTCGTTGAGCGCGGGTTCCGGCGTGGTGGCGAGCGGCGGCGCGGTGGTGACGCTCGACAACGTGACCGTCGAAGACAACCAGAACGTCGGCGTGCTCATCGACGGAGCGAAGACCCGCGCCACGCTCGCGTCGTGTCACGTCATGCGCAACCAGGGTCGCGGGCTGTGGGTGCAGGGCCAGACCGCTGATGCGGGCGAGGTGACGGTCGACGTGAATGGCGGCGAGTTCGTCAGCAACGCGCTCGTCGGCATCGGCGCGCGCGACACCGTGGGCCTTCGCATCAACGGCGCGGCGGTGAAGTCGACGTCGATGGTGCGCGTGCCCATCGACATCTCACGCTCGGAAGAAGTCGGTGACGGCGTCGGGCTGTTCGCCGGCGCGACGGCGGTGACGCTGCAGAACGTGACGCTCGAGAACAACGCGCGCGCGCAGTTGTTGGCCGATGAGGTGGGCGCCAACGTGACCGTGGCGTCGACCACGGCGACGGGCGGGCAGTTCCGCGCGGTGGTGCAGCGGTCGGTGAACGTCGTCGAGGTCGACAGCACGCTGGTCGACGACGCGGGCGTGAGCCTCTTCGTGAAGGCGAGCGCCATCGGGCTGTCGCCGTGAGCGTCATCACATCGCGAACCAGCCCCCTCTCCCGCGCAGTGGGAGATGGTCGGGGTGAGGGTTCTCTGTTTCGCACCACCTCACCCAGCCTCTCCGCCGCGGCGGAGAGGAGCACGCTGGTGGTGTTCCTCTCCTTCTCCCTCTTCGCGTGCCCTGTGCCGATGCCCGAGCCCACCGATGACGGCGGCGTCACCACCGTCGACGCGGGCTGCACCGGCAACACGCTTCCCAACGCCACCGGCGCCTGCGTCGAAGTCGGCGCGCGCTGTGGCGAAGGCTTCACGCGCGACGACTCGGGGTTCGGCTGCGTACCGGTGTTGGCCACCTGCGCCGCGGGACAGCTCAGCGTGCCCGGCAAGCCCTGCATCGACGTCGGCTGGCGCACCTGCCCCGCCGGCTTCACGCGCAGCGCCGACGGATGGTCGTGCGACGCGGTCTTGCCCACCACGGCGTGCACCGGCGCGACACGCGCGGCGCTCGGCAGCACGAGCTGCACGCCCGTCGGCGACTGCAGCGCCACGTTCCCTCCGGCCGCCGCGACCCTCTTCGTCGACCCCACGCTGACCCAACCCGACGCCACGCACTTCCTCACCATCGGCGCCGCGGTGGCCGCTGCACCGGCGGGCGCCACCATCTCCATCGCGCCCGGCACCTACGCCGAATCACTCACCCTGCCCCGCGCGGTGAAGCTCGTCGGCAAGTGCGCCGCGGAGGTCACGCTCGTCGGCAACCCCGCGCTCTTCATCGACGGCGTCATCACCGCAGACATCGAAGGGCTGACCGTGCGCGACTCGCTCATCGCCCTCCGCGTCGAGCGCGGCGCAACCGTGGCGCTGCGACACGCGGTGCTGGAAGCCAACCGTCGCTCTGCCGTGCAGTTGCTCGACGTCGGCACCGAGGTGACGCTGGAAGACGTCGTCATCCGCGACACGCGCGTCGACCCGGCGACGTCGACCTTCGGCCAGGGCATCGCGGCGTCCTTCGGCGGCGGCCTCACGCTGCGCGACGTGGAGGTCACCGGCAGCAAGGAGAACGGCGTCTTCCTCGACCGCGACGCGACGCACGCCTCGCTCACGCGCGTCGTCATCTCCGACACGCTGCCGCGCGCCAGCACCGGTCGCAACGGCTGGGGCCTCGGCGCGCAGCGCGGCGCTTCGTTCTCGGCGACCGAAGTCGTCATCACGCGCAGCACCACCAGCGGGCTCGTGGTGTCCACCGCGCCCAGCACCGCCACGCTGCGCGACGTCGTGGTGCGCGAGACGCGACCCGGCATCGACAACGCGGGCACGCCCGCGGCGCTCGGGGTCTCCATCTCGGCCGGCGCGACCGCCACGTGGACGGGCGGCGCCAGCGAAGACGCGCCCGGCACGCTGGTGCACGTCGCCGACGTGAACACGCAGCTGACGATGGAGAGCGTGTCCATCTCCCGCGGTCGCACGATGACCGGCGGCATCAACGTCGGCATCACCGTCGAAGACAGCGCGCGCGCCACGTTGACCGCCGTCGCCGTGCGTGAGGCGGCCACCACCGGCGTGCGCAGCGTCGGCGGCTCGGTGACGGCGCAAGCGCTCGGCGTGTTCAACACCGCAGGCAGCGGTCTGCTCGCGGAGAACGGTCTGCTCGACGGCACCGACGTGGTCGTCTCGGGCCACGGCGACGTCGGCGCGCGCAGCCAGGACAACGGCACGCTGAGCCTCGCCGCCTGCGTCGTGGAGCACGGCAGCGACGTGTACGGCTTCGGCGTGCAAGCCGCGCTCTTGCTGGTCGACCGCTGCGTCGTGCGCGACGTGGTGACGGCCGGGCTCTACGCGCGGTCGGCCGGTACGGCGGCGTTGACCAACACCGTCATCAGCGACGTGAAGCTCGACGGCGCTGGCGAGTTTGGTCAGGGCGTCATCGCCGAAGCAGGCGGGCGCGTGACCCTCACCGACGTCACCGTCACCGACGCCCACACCGCCGGGCTGCAGGCCGCCGACGACAACTCACTCATCACCACCGAGCGCACGCTGGTGCGCGGCACGAAACCCAACGGCGCCGGCACGCGCGGTCGCGGCGCCAACGCCAACTTCCACGGCGGGCTGCACGCGACGTCGACGCTGTTCCTCGACAACCAGCAGGTCGGCGTCTTCGCGTTCCAGTCGCGCGTGGACCTCGTCGACTCGTTCATCAAGGGCGTGAAGACCGACCCCGGCGCGGCCTACGGCAATGGCGTCGAGGCGCTCACCGACGGCGTCATCGTGATGCGCGGCGGCGGGCTCTCTCAGTGCGCGGGCATCGCCGCGGTCTTCGCTGAAGGCGCCGGCTCGATGGACGGCGTGCGCGTGTTCGACAATGAGATTGGCCTGCACGCGCAGGACGACTCGGTGCTGGAAGAGCTGCCGACGGTGCCCGCGACGCTGGGGCCGCGGCAGGTCGTCGTCAGCAGCAGCACGGTGTTCGAGGGCAACCGCGCGAAGCTGAGCGGCTCCACGGTGCCGGTGCCGCCGCCGTAACCGTCACTGCGGCGTCGACGAGGTGATGTCGGCGTTCTCGTCGTCGCCACCCGGCGCGCCGTCAGCGCCGTAGCTCGTCACCACCGGCTCGCCGTCACGCAGCGCATACGTGAGCGCGTTGCCCCACGGGTCCTTCGGCGGCTCCTTCAGCATGCGCGCCTTCACCACGACGCCGAAGCCGTCGCGCTGATCCGGGTAGCGCCCACGACTGCCGCGGTAGATCTCCAGCGCGTCGAGCGCGGTGCGCACGTCGAGCTCCGCAGTGCGCCGCATGGAATCGCGATGCACGCCGACGGCGTACACGGCGACGCCGGCCATCAGCATCGACACGATGGTGATGTAGACGATGATTTCGATGAGCGAGAGACCTCGCGGGTGACGGTGGCGACGCATGTGGAGCTCCCTGAAGTGGCTCCCAGGTGCTGCGCGCTCACTGCGAGGCACGTGCCACACGCTTCCTCCCTTGAAGACGCGCTCGTCGAGACGCGCCGCATGTCACCGCGTCACGCGCGCCGCTGACGCTTCGCCAAACTGACAGCTCAGCGAATCGGCAGCGCCCGCAGCTCGTCGGCGAGCGCACGCAGCGCGGTCTCACGCGGGTGGCCCGCGCGCCAGAGCAACCGGAACGCGTCGGTGCGCAGCGCGGTGTCGACGAAGAGCGGCCTCAACGCGCGCCGCGAGAGCGCGTCACGCACGAAGTACCTCGGCAGCACGGCCACGCCCTGCCCGGCCAGCGCCTGCGCCCGCACCGCCGCGATGGTGCCGAGGTGTTGCACGCGCTCGAAGCCCCAGCGCTCGTCGGAAGGGCGCGCGTCGAGGAAGTAGCGGAACAGCGGAAGGTCGGCGCTGATGTCCAGCAGCCGGTGGTGTCTCGCGTCGTCGGCCCGCCGAAATCGCTGCCGAGCCAACAACGCCGGCGCGGCGACGAACACGTACGCCTCGTCGTGCAGCGTGGCGTAGCTCACGTTTGCCTCGGCGATGCGCACGCTGGCCACCGCGCAATCCAACGTGCCCACGCGCAGACCTGTCAGCAGCTCGGGGCTGTCTGCGAAGACCA
>CAYWON010000277.1:0-5701 GCA_964459885.1 uncultured Archangium sp. | reverse complement strand
CCCTCTCCCCGACGGGGAGAGGGGAGTTCGACTACCATCGCCGCCGATGTCGCCGCGGCTGCGCTTCGCACTCATCCTCCTCGCCATCGTCGCGTCCGTGCCGTTGGCGTGGTGGCTCTTCTTGTCAGAGCCCGACGTCACGCTGCCACCTGTCGCGCCGACGCCCGACGCCGCCGTGGTGCTGCCTGTCGACGCCGGTCAGAAGGTCGCGGAGATCTCGCTCGGTGAGATCACCGGCACCGTGCAGATTCGCACCGGCGAGTCAGGCGAGTGGCGCGACGCGAAGAGCGGCGACGTGCTGCGGCCCAGCGACGGCGTGCGCACCAGCGACGGCAGCTACGCCGTGCTCGTCGGCGGCGAGACCTGGCAGGTCAAGATGGAGCCTGGCACCGAGGTCGGCATCGGCGAGCTCCGCGAGAGCATCTCTCGACTCTTGCTCTCGAGCGGTATGGCGCGCGCCACCGTGAAGGGCGGCGGGCGTCACGTCTTCGAGGTCCGCGCCGCGAACTCCGACGCCGTCGCGCGCACCGACGGGGGCGTCTTCACCATCGCCAGCAACGGGCTGGGTACCGTCGCCGTCGGCTCCGAGAACGGGGAAGTCACGTTCGCCGGAGGTGGCCGCGTCGTCATCGTTCGCGCGGGTCAACAGTCGATCATCAAGCCGGGCCAGGGGCCGACCGAGCCCGTCACCGTGCCGACGTCATTGCTCCTGAAGGTCGCCTTGCCGACGCGCCAGACCATCAACACGAAGAACCTCACGCTGAAGGGCACCGTCGAGCCCGGCGCGCAGGTCGAGGTGCAGGGCCGCATCGTCCGCGTCGATGAGAAGGGCCGCTTCGAGGTGCCGGTGACGCTGAAGGAAGGGAAGAACCCGCTGCTGATCCGCGCGCGCGGCGTCGGCGGCGTCGAAGCGAAGCAGGAAGGTCAGGTGGAGCTCGACACCACGGTGCGGCCCACCACCATCGACAAGAACCTCTGGAAGTGAGTCACGCGCGGCGCGCGCGCAGCTTCTCGAGCTGCAGCGGTGACATCGTGACCGAGCCGAACACGCGGTCAGGCGCCACCTTCACGCCGTGGAAGTCGCTGCCGGCTGTGCAGCACAGCGACAGCTCGTTGGCCCAGCGCTCGAACAGCTCGCGCTGACTCGGCGGGTGATCCTGGTGCACCGCTTCGATGCCATCGAGGCCGCCCTTCGCCAGCTCTCCCAGCTCGTAGCGATTGACCCGTGAGCTGCCCGGGTGCGCGATGGTGGCGGTGCCGCCCGCCGCGTGGATCATCGCGATGGCGGCGTCGGCCTGCAGCTCGACCTTCGGCACGTGCGCCAACTTGCCGTCGCCGAGGAAGCGATCGAACGCCTCTTTCACCGACGTACAGACGCGCAGCTCGACCAGCGCGCGCGCGAGGTGCGGCCGCGTGAGCAACCCGTCGCCGGCGATGCGCTGCACGAGCTCCATCGTCACGGGCACGCCCTGGCTCGCCAGCCGTTCGATCATGCGCGCCATGCGCGTCTCGCGTTCGTCGACGAGTCGGCGCGTGTAGGCCAGCAACGCGGCGTTCGACGGGTCAACGAAGTGCCCCAGCACGTGCACCTCGCGCCGCTGCAGCGTGCACGAGACCTCGATGCCGGGGACCAGCTCGACGCCGTGATGCCGACACGCAGCCTCCGCGGCATCGAGGCCAGCCACGGTGTCGTGATCGGTCACCGACAGCACCTTCACGCCGGCTTTCGCGGCCATCGCGACCTGCTCGTGCGGCGGATGCTGCCCGTCGGAGGCGGTCGTGTGCGAGTGCAGGTCGATCATGCTAAGGCCGCCTTACTCCTCCATGCAGCACGCCTTCCAGATCTCCCGGAAGATCGAATACGGCACCCGCGCGATGCTGTTCCTCGCGTCGTTGCCTGACGGCATGACCACGTCATTCCGTGAGATCGCCCGGCAGATGTCGGTGCCCGAGGAGTTCCTCGCGAAGATCTTGAAGACGCTGGTGAAGGCCTCGCTCGTGCGGTCGACCCGCGGCGCACGCGGTGGCTACGCGTTGGCGCGCCCCGCGTCGCAGATCACCTTCCTCGAGGTGATCGAAGCCGTCGAAGGCCCCATCTCCGTCAACGTGTGCATGGAGAAGGACCACGGCGGCTGCAGCTTCACCGGCAACTGCACGATGTTCTCGGTGTGGCAGCAGGGTCAGGCCGCGATGCTTGAGGTGTACCGCAGCACGCGCCTGGACAAGTTGGCGATGCGATCGCTGACGCATCGGTCGCCGCTGGTGCGGCTGCCGGTTCAGCCCAGCGACTCGAACGCCGACGCGTAGCGCACCAGCCCACGGCCGTCGGGAATTCCGCCGGGCACGAGCGCGAGCACCTGAAACGCGTCGCCGCCGCCGTACTGGTCGCGAAGTCCGTGACGCGGCGCAGCCACGAAGCCGAAGCGCGCGTAGTAGGCCGGCTCGCCCAGCACGACGCAGAACATGAAGCCGAGCTGGCGGCAGCGCTCGAGGCCGGCGGTGATGAGCTGCGCTGCGACGCCGTGCCGTCGGTGCGTTTCCAACACCGCGACCGGGGCGAGGCCGATGCCGCCATCGATGTCGAGCGGGCTGAAGGCGACGTGACCGACGATGGCTGCGTCAGTCACGGCGACCACAGACACCGTCAGCTCGCCGCGGCGCCTCAGTTCAGCAACAAGGCGTGCCTCCCCGGGACCGGGAAAGCACGCCTCGTGGACTGCCTGGATGGCGCGCGCGTCGGCAGGAGCCTCGGCGCGCACCTCGAACGTCACGGGTAGATGTTGATCGTGATCGTCGACATCGTCGGCGACTGCTGACCGCGGCTGTCCCACACAGTGAGACCGACGCGGTACGTGCCGGTGGTGCCACCGGGCACGGTCAACTTGCGCTTGTTCACCGCCGCGCGGACGCCGTTGCCTTCCAGGTCCGCCGCCGAGCCGCCGGCCGGGAAGGGCGGCAGCAGGTTGAAGCGGTACTCCGACACCATGTTGTCGTCGGTGGAGTTCGCACCCGACACCGTGATCTCGTCAGGGTCGATCATCGACAGATTGAACGACGCCGACACGCTCTGTCCCTGCGTGCAGTTCGAGTCGTTGATCAGGTCCGACGGCTTGCACGCCGTCAGCGCCGCAACGGGGAACGTGTCGGCCGCGGCGTTCGACTGGAGGATGATCAACTTGTACTGCGGCGGGCCGTAGTCGGTGTCGTTGCTCTTGATGTGGAGCTCACCCAGCTGCATGCCGCCGGTCGACGGACGCTTGTACTGCACGTTGGTCTCGACCTGACCGCCCGCGGGCACCGTGGTGCCGGGCGCCACGAGCGGGTCGACGAGCGAGTAGAACGGGTTGAGCGCGATGCTGACCTCGCTCAATACGAGCGTGCCGCAGCCCGGGTCGTTCTTGATGAGCAGGCGGCGGCCGGACAGCTCGTCCATCGGGTCTCCGAAGTCGATGGTGTCGAGCGGGTCGGTGGTGAGGCACGGCTTGATGCCGCTGATCACCGACAACGTGATGGTGCCGCCCGAGCCCGCGCCCTGACCGGCGATGTCCGCCGTGATCTGGATCTGGTCGGACACCAGCAGCGGCATGTCGGTCTCGGTCACTTCCAGCGTCGCGCTCTGCGTGGGCTGAATCGTCTGGCCCTGGATGTTCTGCGTGATGGCGAAGCGCGAGTTGGCGCTGGTGGTGGTGCCCGACGACGCGAAGGCGACGCCCGAGATGGTGACCGGCGTGGCGCCGTCGTTGGTGACGCGGAAGTTCGCCTTGTTGGGGATGCGCGGCGTGTTGCCGCAGCCGTCCTGCGCGTTGGTGTAGTTGCAGCTCGTCGGCGCGACGTAGATCGACGGCTTCACCGCGTTGGCCTGCAGCTGGATGCGCGACGGGTTCTGGAAACCGTCACCGAAGAGCGGATCGTTGCTCTCGATGATCAGCGCCGCGTAGTGACCCTGGCTGGGCGAGCCCGAGCCGTCGTCCGTCGCCGTGAACTGGATGGTGATGGTCGTCTCTTCGGTGCCGTCGGCCGTCGACAGCACGAGGGGCGAGGTCTCAGACGGCAGCGACGCGGGCGAGATGATCTCGAAGCCGTCGTTGGTGCCGGCGTTCTGGCCTTCGACCTTCAGCGCCTTGATCTTGAGCGCCGGGCAACCCTTGTTGCGGATCTTCAGCTGCAGCGTCGTCGTCTGGTTCATCAGCGTGTCGGGGAAGTCGAGCGTGCACGCCGACAGCGGGGTCTCCGACGTGCACGTCACGAACGACAGGTCGCGCTGCTGCGGCGCCGTCTCGATGGTGGCCTGCGAGGGCAGGTTGATGCCGCTGCCGATGAGGTTCACCAGCACGTTGGGCGTCTCTTCGGTGTTGTCGTCGATGACCAGGTCCGCGCGCACTTCGCTGCGGGCCGACGGCGAGAACTTGAGCGGCAGCTCGAGCTCGCCGAGGCGGTCGATGCTCATCGGCGCCGTGCCGTCGATGCTGAAGGCGCTCGCGCCTGCGCCGGTGAACGAGAACGTGAGGTCGGCCCCTACGGCCGTCTGGTTGTTCAGCTTGACCTTCTTCAGGTCGGGGAACACGTCCGGCACGTTGTTGCCCGCTTCATCTTTCGTCGGGCACGCCTCGAACGAGATCGCCGTGGGCGTGGCGATGATGTCGGGCTTGGTGGTCATCGGGCCGGGGGGGCCACACCTGCAGCCTGCGACGCCCAGCGCGAGGAAACCCATCAACAGTCTGCTGTTCTTCAATGTGAAAACTCCCGTTCGGCCGTGGTTGTCGGGGTGTATACCGCCCGCGCCCATGGCCACCAAGACCCACCAGAAGCTCCGTTCCAGTTACGACAAGGCCCGTCGCGTCAACCCGCGCCCCATCAACGGCAAGGAGACCGCCCTCGAGCTGCTCGAGCACGCGTTCGGCGCATACGTGGGTCGTCAGGAGCGCACGGCGTTCGAGCTGATGCGGCGCTCGCTGGAAGAGAACGCGGCGATCTTCCTCACGCTTTCTGGCGCGATGACGCCGGCCGGCCTGCACCAGAGCTGCATCATTCCGCTCGTCGACAGCGGGGTGATCTCCTGCATCACGACGACGGGCGCGAACCTGTACCACGACGCGCACCGCGTGCTGAAACACCACATTCGTGAGGTGAACCCCAACGCGGGCGATCTGCAGTACCGCGTGGCGCGCATCATCCGCATCTACGACCTGGGCTTCCGCGAAGAGGTCTTGCTCGACACCGACCGCCTCTTCAGCGCGATCATCCGCCACGCGGACTTCCAGAAGAAGATGACGACGCCCGAGTTCCACGCGCTGCTCGGCAAGCACATGAACGCCATCGAAGAGGAGCTCGGCGTCGATCAGCCGTCGCTGCTCTCGACGTGCTACCGCCGCGGCGTGCCGATCTTCTCGGGCGCGGTGCAGGACGGCTCGATCTTCCTCAACGTCGTGAAGATGAAGCGCATCCTCGGCGACGCTTTCAAGTTCGAGCTCGACGTCAACGACGACGTCTACGAGATGGCGGCGATCCAGCACTACTGCCGGCACCACTTCGACAAGCGCATGGCGGTGTGGATCCTCGGCGGCGGCGTGCCCAAGAACTACACGCTGCAGGGTGAGCCGCTGCTCGACCAAATCCTCAACGTGCCGACGCAGGGCTTCGACATCGACGTGCAGTTCTGCGTCGACCCTGTCGACAACGGCGCGCTCTCGAGCTGCCCGGC
>CAYWON010000276.1:0-5736 GCA_964459885.1 uncultured Archangium sp. | reverse complement strand
CACGCCCGCGAGCAGGCCGACGCCGAGCAGGTGTCGCAGCGTGGCGCCGTTCGGCAGCTCGGCGAGCCGCAGCTTGACGGTGAGCAGGCTGAACACGAACACGCCCACCGGCTTGCCGATGATGAGGCCGGCGCCGATGCCCAACGCGACAGGGTGCGTGAGCGACGCGCCGAGGTTGCCGTCGATGGCGACGCCGGCGTTGGCGAGCGCGAACACCGGCAGCACGGCCAGCTTCACCAGCGGCTCGATCTGGTGCTCGAGGGTCTGCAGCGGCGCCTGCACCGAGTCGAGCTTGTTCGCCACGGTGTCGAGCACGCGCTGCTCTGCGGGCGAGTTGAGCCGCTCGTTGTCGCTCGGCGGCAGCGCCGCCAACGTGGTGAGCGAGCCGCCGACCTCTTTCAGGAAGGCGGACCTGTCGATGCGTGTGCGCGCGGGAATGGTGAAGGCCATCAGCAGCGCGGCGACGGTGGCGTGCACGCCCGACTTGAGGAACGCGAGCCAGACCAGCGTGCCCAACAGAAAATACAGCAGCGGCGAGCGCACGCCGCGGCGGTTCAAGACGATGGCGACGGCGAAGAGGCCGAGGCCGAGCGCGAGCGTGCCCAGCGCGATGGTGTCTGTGTAGAAGACGGCGATGACCAGCACCGCGCCGATGTCGTCGACGATGGCGAGCGCGGTCAGGAAGATGCGCAGCGACGCCGGCACCCGCGAGCCGAGCAGCGACAGCAGCCCCAGCGCGAAGGCGATGTCGGTGGCCATGGGGATGCCCCAGCCGCGCGCGTGCTCTGGAGCGCCGCCGCGCTGAAGGAGCGAGAAGAGGAGCGTGGGTATTAATATGCCGCCCACCGCTGCGGCGATGGCGAGCGCGGCCTTGCGCACGTTGGCCAGCTCGCCGACCAGCACCTCGCGTTTGATCTCCAGCCCGACGAGGAAGAAGAAGATGCCCATCAGGCCATCGTTGACCCACAAGAGCAGCGGCTTCTTGAGGGCTGCGCCACCGAGGCTCACGCCCAGCGGCAGTTCAACGAGCGCGCGGTAGCTGGCTGCGAACGGTGAGTTGGCCCACGCGAGCGCGAGCACCGTGGCGCCCAGCAGCAGCGCGATGGGCAGACTCGGGTGCGCGAAGAAGCGGGCAGCAGCCGACGTCGGGGCGTCGGACGTGGAGCACTCTGCGGGCGTCGCCATCACCGCGATCTAGCACGCGACCACTCGTAGCCACCCAGCTCGTCGTCAGCCCGGTAGCGCGGTTCGCCGCTCAGGTAGAAGCGCAGCACCTCGAGCGCGTGCGGCAACGCTTCGGGCGCCGCCGCCGCCGCGTCGACAGTGCGGAGCGTCAGCGGCCCGCCGCGTTGCACCAACCACGCGTAGGCGAAGTCGCTCGCGGTCTCGGGGAACCACGGCGCGAGCGTCGGGTGCGGTGAAGCGTCGTACACCACCACCATCGCCTGCCGCGCCAGCGTCAGCGCCTCGAGCACGCCGGCTTCCACGGTGAAGCGGCCGTTGCTCACCGCGACGACGTTCGACGGGTCGCGCCGCAGAATCGAGTATTGACGGGCCACACCGTTGTGCACCGACGACGCGAAGCCCAACGGTGAGAGCGGCTCGCCGCGCGCGTTCTCGACCATCAGCTCGAAGAGCCGCGCCGCGTCGCCGTGCCGTGACGCGAACACCAGCGGCAGCTGCGCCACGTCTTGCTGCACCCAGCGCGCGACCTGGAACACCATGCGCGAGAGCCTGTCGATGCGTCGCCTGTCACGCGACGGCAGCTCGATGAGCGTCGGTGCCTCGAGGCCCACCACCGGGAACGGCGCGTGAGACCAGGCCAGCCAGTCGGCTTTTCGGGTCATGCCTGGTGCCCACGCCGCCCACTTCACGATGTCGAAAGTGACAACCATGTCGACGCGACTCAGAGCGGAGTCTTCGCCTGCAGCGCCGCGCGCCATGGAGCTCGCGCCGCCACCTGGCTCCACGCGCGCGCGAACGTGTCCCATTCGTGACCGCCGTCGACGGCGAAGGCGCGCTTCGTCCCCAGCGCTTCACCCACCGCCCGCTGTTCAGGTGCGAACCCGTCTTCCTCGCCCCACACCATCACCACCTTCGGTCCGGGCTCGTCGCGCGCGCGCGCTGCCAACCACGCCCACACCGGTTCGACTTCCATGAAGTGTCGCCGCGGGTTGGTCGACCTCGCCTCTACGGTCTCGAATGTCGCGAGCCCGCCTGCGGCCTTCACCCGGGCGACGAGGGGCCGCGTGGTCTGTTTCACGCCGAGGAACGGGCTGATCAACACCACGCCGTCCACGAGGTGAGGGTGCGCTCGCGCCGTGAGCACAGCGCCGTAGCCACCCAACGACACACCGACCAACCACACGCGCTGGTAACGAGCCCTGAGCGCCGTCAGCACTTCTTGCTCGAGGCGCTCTGTGAGCACCGCGTCGCGGTAGTAGCCGAAGTGGCTGTCGACGCTCAGCACGTCGCAGGGCTCAGCGGCGCTGCTCACCGCGCGCTCGAAGCCGTACTCGGAGAACAGCTCTGGCGTGTCGCCCAGGCCCGGCAGCATCACGAGCGCACAGTTCGCCTGGTGGATCGCGAGCTGTCGCGACAACAAGGGCCCGCGGCTCGAGCGGAAGTACTCGCAGCCGCTGCAAGACAACAGCACCACCATGGCTGCAGCCAGGCGTAGAGCTCGTTTCATGACGCGACTTACGAGTAGCGGCCGTGGCTGTTTCGCGGGGCGTGCTCATTCGCGCCCGGTCCGCCGTCGGTTCTCCATCTGCGCGCTGCAGCAGCGAGAGCAGCCCTACGCGGTCGAGCGTGGTGAGCTTCGTCACGTTTGCGTGACGAAGGAGGGCGCCGTCACTACTCGGCGTGCGCGGCTACGGCGCCGGCAGCAACACCCTGTCCACCGCGTGCACCACGCCGTTCGAGGTGAACAGGTTCGTGACCACCACGTTACGCTGCGTCGGTGGGCGCGAAGACGGTCAGCGTCGCGGTGTCGTCGTCGAGCGACGCTACGAAGCCGGGGCTGGGTGTGGCGGTGTCGGCCAGCGTCACGGCGGCGGTCAGCGAGGTGAAGCCCGGCGCGGTGGTGGCGACATCGGCGATGCTGGGCAGCAGCACCGAGTCGATGACGTGAATGACGCCGTTGCTCGCCGCGACGTCAGCGGTGACGACGTTGGCCCTGCCGTCGATGCGAATCTGGGAGTTCACCAGCCCGAGCCACCGTGGCGTTCGACATCGCCGCGGTCGTCGCCGCTGCGCCGTCAACGCGCATGCCCAGCACGTGGTAGCGGAGGATGGGCGCGAGCTGTACCGGCGTGAGGCCGTCGAGGCCGTTGTTGATGCCCAGCTGGGTAAGCAGCGCCTGGAACGCCGTGTTTGTGGGCGCAAAGACTGTGAGGTTGGCGCTGGTGTCGCTCAGCGCACTGGCGAGCCCGGCCTTCTGTACTGCCGCCAGGAGGATGGTTAAGTCGGCGTTGGCCGCCGCCACGTCGACGATGGTCCCCACGGCGGTGCCGCCGCCGGTCGCGCTGCCGCCGCCGGTGCCCGCGTCTGTTGTCATCTCGGGCGTGCAACTGACCAACAGCGCGCTCACCACCGCCTTGACGATTCGTCCCGTTTTCATTCGCGCCTCCTGTCGCATGTCGCGCCGGCCTCGCGCGGCTTCACCATGCGTTGCTCAGTACGTGTCGTGCTCTTCGTGTTTCGCGGCGTGTGCGTCGGCGCGTCTTTGGAAACGTTCGCAGAGGTCGCGCGTAGGCTCCGCTCTGCGGAGGGTGCATGACGAAGCGTCGCCGACTCGTAACGAGCCTGTTGTTCACCGTGCTGATTTCCAGCAGCACCACACTGGGACAGGTGTCACTCAGCACGACGACGGTGACCGTGCCGAACTGCAGCGGCGGCGGCACCGTGTCGTACGACGTCGATGTCTACCAACCCGCGACGACGGGGCCGCACGCGTTGGTGGGCGTGGCGCATGGGTTTCAACTCTCGAAGGAGGGCATGGGAGACGTCGCGCGTGCGCTCGCGAAACAAGGCGCTGTCGTGGTGGTGCCGCAGTTTCCGCTGCTGCTCCGTTTTCAATGTGGCTCGACAGACCACGCGCGCAACGCCGACATCCTCTGGGAGGCGATGTCTGCGCGTGTCGCGGCCGGTGGCATCGACAGCACGAAGTTGGGCGCGGTGGGCCACAGCGCCGGTGCGCTCTCGGCGTGGGGCGTGGCGTCGTCGCAGTCGGTGGCCGCTGTCGCGTTGCTCGACCCGACGGACAGCAACGGTCTGGGAACGTCCGCGTCGGCAGCGGTGTCGGCGCCGGCGCTCTTCGTGTTCGCGCCGCCCGCGCAGTGCAACTCGCAAGGCAACGCGACGCCGTGGTTCGACGCGAAGCCGGGCAGCAAGGCGCGCCTGCGCATCGTCGGAGCCGGTCACTGCGACGCGCAATCGCCGTCGTCGTCGACGTGCACAGCGGCGTGCGGCGGCGCGGGCTCGGTGTCAGCGACGCGGCAAGCGCTCTTCGTTGACTGGGCGTCGGCGTTCTTCAGCGTGACGCTGCACGGTGCGCCGCGCTGTCTGGCTTCAGAGGCGCAGCAGGCCGCGATGGCTGGCGTGGTGGACGCCGTCGACTTCCGCCTCGGGCCGTGTGCGAGCGGCAACGACGGCGGGAGCGATGCGGGCTCCGATGTCGATGCAGGCGCTGCCGACGACGCCGGCGTGAGCGCGCCTGATGCGGGCGTCGAGCCGATGACCGACGCGGGCGTCGTGATGTCGCCTGACGCTGGTGTGCCGAAGCCCGGGGATGACGGCGGTGTTGTTCCGCCGGCGGGCTGCGGCTGTGGAAACGGCGGCGCGCTGATGTTGCTTGGCGTGTTGCTCACGCTGCGCGCGACGCGGCGACGGGCGTGAGTTCACGAGCTGTGCACGTGCGCAGCGCTCCAGTCTTTCCAGGCCTGCAGCGCCGACTTCGCTTCGGCTTCGACGCGGTTCACCAGCGCGGTGACGACGGGGTTGTCGAGCGGAAACTCCGAGAGTCCTTCGAGGTAACCCGCGCTGCGCGCGAGCCCGTCGAGCACCTGGGTCGGCGCGAACGCGGCCAGCGCCAGCTCGAGCGCGGTGCGCACTTCACGACGGAGGTGTGATGCCTTGATGGTCATGTTGGTCTCCTGTGTCGACGGCCGGTGGTGAATCGCTTCGTGGAGACGGGCGCGCGATGCGCACCGGGAAGGCTGTCGAGCTTCCGTACCTGACGCGGCGACCTGACGCGTCGGCCTGCGCCTGCGCGGCGGCAGCGTCGTCGGCGCGAGCGCTGCTCGACTGAGGTGACCGCACCAGCGCTTCGACGGGAAACCCCTCGTCTGACAGCGCCGCCACCGTGCGCAGCCACGCCTCCTCCAGCTCCTCTTCGAGGAACTGACGTACACCGGTGATGTACCGACGTTCGCTGGGCACTACGAACGACGCGGTTCCTTCGCCGCGGGTCAGCACCCGCTCGGCGCGTTCACGCAGCTCCGCGAGGTCGACCAACCGTTGCACGGCATCAAGTGCTCTCGAGGCCATGGCAGGCAGGTAAACATTCTGTCGCCGCGCGCAAGTCCGCCCCGGTCGCTCAGTGGCCGTGCGCGCGGAGCTCGGCGACCACCTCGCGGAAGAACTGCTTCGAGTCGAAGATGCTCAGGTCAGCGCCGTTCACGTTGGGCATGCCGACCTCGTCGAGGTGATCCGCCGGCACGCAGCCCATGAACG
>CAYWON010000275.1:0-5772 GCA_964459885.1 uncultured Archangium sp. | reverse complement strand
CGCGCAGCGTAACCGCGCGCAACGAGCCGACTTCGGAACGAGCTTCTTAGTAGCGCTTCAGAACGTGCCCGACAGCCCGTTGGGCGCGAAGTGCAGCGCGATGCGCGGTGACTGCGGCCGGGCGTTGGGCGTCGTCAGCTCCAGCGCGAGGATGGCCGCGCCCGCGGCGGGCGCCGAGCCGATGGCGGCCACCAACACCGACGTCAGCGGCTGCCCGGGGTCGATGGCCAACGCGATGCCCGCCGCGCCCGCCATCATCGCGGCGCTCCCGAGGAACGCGAGGATGACCTCACCGTTGCCACCCAGCGCCTGATGAATCGAGAAGGCCGCGCCCGCCACCAGCAGCGCGCTCAGCGCCGCCGTCGCGAACGTGGTGTCGAAGGCTGCGTTCTGACCGGCCAGCAACAGCGAGATGCCAAGACCCACGCCACCGGCGAGCGTGCCACCGCCGACGCCGAGGCCGACGCGCAGCTCCGGTGAAGGCGGCGCCTTCTTCGGTGGCGGCGGCACGTAGCGCGTCTCCGGCGGCGGCTCGGCAGGCGGCATCGGCGGCGGAGGCTCGACCTGCGAGACGGCGAGCGCGAGCACGAACGTCAACATGGCGTCACTCTACGCGGGCTCCTACGTCGGAGGCGGCACTTCGATGGGCGTCAGCGGCGCGGGGATCTCCGGCGTGGGCAACATCGGCACGTCAATCTCCGGGCGCGGCCCGCCGGGCTGCGGCACTGCGGGCGGCTGCGGCGGAGGCACCGGCAACGGCGGCAACGGGTGCTCGGGTGACAACTGCACGGCGGTGGTCTGCATGCATCCTCCGAGTGGAAAGGGCTGCAAGACCTGTAGCGACGGCGCGCCACCGCGCACGCGTTTTCAGCCCTTCACGGCGGCGGGCGCGCGACGGTCTCGCCATGGCCGCGCCTGCTCGAGCTGCGCCGCCAGGCGGAACAGCGTCGCCTCATCGCCGAAGCGCCCGGTGAAGCACGCGCCCATCGGGAGGCCGTCGTCGTTCCACCACAAGGGCACGCTCATCGACGGCTGGCCGGTGACGTTGGCGACGGCGGTGAACGGCGCGAACGCGAACGCGCGCGACACGGCCTTCTCGACGAGCCCCGGCAACTTGAGCGCGCTGGTGAGGTCCAGCTTCGCGGCGAGGCGCTGCGTGGTCTTCTCGAAGCCCTTCGGCTCGAGCCCGCCGATGGCCACTGGCGGCTTGCCCAGAGCGGGCGTGAGGAAGACGTCGTAGCGCTGCATGAACTGATGCACGTCGCGCGTCATCGCGTGCAGCTCGCGCAGCGCCACCGAGAAATTCCCGCCCGAGAAGCGCGTGCGCCCCAGCATGGCCATCAGCCACGTGGTGGTCTCGACGTCTGACGGCCGCGCCGGTCGCCCGAGGTGCCGTTCGGCCAGCATCAGCTCGCCGGCCACGCCCGCGCAGTAGGTGGTGAAGAACGACAGGGCGATCTCCTCACCGCGCACCGGCGGCGCTTCTTCGACGCACTCGTGACCCAGCGACGTCAGCAGCTTCACCGCGTCGTCGATGGACCGCTTGCAGTCGGCGTTCTCGTCGCCCGGCAGCAGCGGCTTGTGCGTGAAGGCGATGCGCAGCGTGCCCGGCGCGCGCGTCGTCTCTTCGAGCCAGCCGCCGGAAAACGGCGGCGCGAAGTAGTGCGACGTGAGCTCGGGCCCGTGCGTGGCGTCGAGCATCGCCGCGCTGTCACGCACGCTCAGCGTCAGCACGTGGTCTTGCCCGAGGCCGTGTGCGCGCTCGCTGGCGTCGGGGCCCACCGGGTTGCGCGCGCGCGTGGGCTTCAACCCGAACACGCCGCAGCACGACGCGGGAATACGAATGGAGCCGCCCGCATCGCCGCCGTGCGCCATCGGCACCAGCCGCGCCGCCACCGCCGCTGCGCTGCCACCCGAGCTGCCGCCGGTCGTGAAGCCGTGCTTCCACGGGTTGTGCGTGGGCCCGTGCAGCGCCGGCTCGCACGTCGGCAAGATGCCCAGCTCCGAGCTGTTGGTGCGCGCGAAGGGCACGAGGCCCGCGGCGAGGTGACGCTCGAGCAGCGTGCCGGTCTTCGTCGGCAAGTACGTCTTGTAGAGGCGCGACGCGCTCGGCAGCGGCGTGCCCGCCCACGGCAGCGCGAGGTCTTTCAGGAGAAACGGCACCCCGCGAAACGGCCCGTCAGGCAGCCCCGCGGCGATGAGCGCGCGCGCCTGCTCGTGCAGCGCCAGCACCACCGCGTTCATCGAGGGGTTCACCTCGGCCACGCGCCGCAGCGCCTCGTCGAGCAGCTCGGTGGGCGTGACTTCCCTGCGCTTCACGAGCGCAGCGAGGCCGAGCGCGTCGTGCGTTTCGAAGGCGGCGGCGATGGACATGGGCGGTCAGCGTACGTGACGCGGGCCGCGATGGATTCACGCGCTGACGCGGCGGCCGACCTGCAGCATCACGAACGCGCCCGCGGCGCAGGCCAGCATCAGCCCGGCCATCGGCAGCGTGGTGCCGTTCGCGAGCGACGCCGCAGCGGCGCTGGCGGCCGCAGAGAACGAGAACTGCACGGTGCCCATCACCGCTGACGCCAGGCCCGCGCGGCGGGCGTGCTGGTCCATCGCCAGGGCGACGAGGTTGGCGAACACGAGGCCCTGCAGCGCGATGAAGATGAAGAGCAGGGCTTCCACAGCGATGAGCGACGGCGCGAAGCGCGCGACCAGCGTCAGCGCCACCGCCGTGACGAGCAGCGAGCCGATGGCGACGGTCGCGATGCCCAGCGGCGACGCGCGCTTGAGCAACACGCGGTTCCACTGGCTGAGCGCGATGAGGCCGCCGGCGTTGACGGCGAAGCACACCGAGAACACCAGCGGCCTGGCGCCGAACTGCGCGATGAAGACGTCGGGCGAGGCTGAGATGTACGAGAACATGCCCGCCTGCGAGAGCGCGCTGGCCAGCGTGAAGGCCACGAAGCGGCGGTCGGCCACCAGCGCGCGCAGCACGGTGGGCAGCGTCTCGGGCGGGTGCGTGGGCCGTGTCTCGGGCAACGAGCGGAACGCGAGCAGCCCCAGCGTGACGCCCGCCGCGGCCAGCACTGCGAACACCGCGCGCCAGCTCGCGAGCTCAAGCAACGCGCCGCCCAGCGGAGGCGCCAACACCGGCGCCACGCCCATCACCAGCATGATGATGGACATCACGCGCGCGATGTCGCTGCCAGACCAGAGGTCTCGGACCAGCGTGCGCGTCACCACGATGCTGGCGGCGCCACCGACGCCTTGCAGCAACCGCGCGGCGGCCAACATGGGCAGCGACGTGGCCACGCCGCAGAGCACGCTCGCGAGCGTGTAGAGCGCGAGGCCCGCGAGCAGCGGTGGGCGTCGACCGACGCGATCTGCGAGGCCGCCCCACACCAGCTGCGCCAGCGCGAGGCCGACGAAGTACGTCGACAACGTCACCGCGCCGGCGCCGGCCTGCGCGCCGAGCTGCTTCTCAATCTCCGGGAGGCCCGGGAGGTAGGCGTCGATGGATAGCGGGCCCAGCGCCGTCAACGCCCCGAGGATGATGATGAGGCCGTCCCGCGAGGGCGCGGCGACTTCCAACGTCGATGCTGAAGACTTCACTGCGTCACGAACTAACCAGCGACCGCGTCGGTCGCTCGCCTCACTTCGCGCTCGGCCAGAACGTCACGCCGCGCGCGGTGTCAGACGCGAACACGCGCGTGCCCTCGGGGAACTTGTAGAGCCGCGGGTGCGTGCCCACGTCAGACCGGCTGACGAGCAGCAGCGGGCCGTTGCTGCGAATGGCGACCAGCTCGCCGTCGGTGAAGTCTAGGTTCGGCAGCTTCGCGTCCTTCGTCGCCATCAGGCCCGTGGTGTGCGCGAACTCGCCGGTGACCTGCCACACGTACACCTGCGCTTCGCCCACCTTCACCGCGGTCCACTCGCCGTCGTCTTCGCTCGCGGCCTTCGCGGGGGCGAACTGCTTGAGCTGCTTGCTGGTGGGCTCGTCGACAGCGTCGCTGTCGGTGTGCGAGTCGAGGAAGGTGTCGCTCTTGGGCCCCAGCTCGCCGGCCACGTCGAGCGCGCGCACGCCCGCCGCGTAGTCCCAGCCGGTGGTCGACAGCTTGGTCTCGAAGCGCGTCCACTTCGCGCCGTCGCGCTTGTACGCGTGCGCGAGAATCGGGAGGCCCTCGGTGATCTCATCGAGGTTGAAGCTCTGCTCGCCCGACTTGATGGTGCCCTTCGCGTCGTCAGGCAGCGTCTCTTCGTACAGCGCCACCACGTCGCCGGCCTTGCTGAGGCCGAGGTCGCGCAGCTCGTGCTTGTCCATCGTGGGCGGCGTCAGCGCTTCGGTCTTGCCGCTCTTCACGTCGACGAAGAACCAGCGGGGCTTCGCGCTCTGGTCGGTCTCCTCGTCGACGAACTTCGGCGGCGTCGAGGTCTCGCTCATGTAGCCGGTGACCTGAATCAGCTGCGGGTCGAACCACACGACGGCCTTCGTGAGGTCGGCGCTCCAGGCGACGCGCACGCCGACGCAGGTGCCGGGGAAGCTGGCGAGCTCCACGCGCTTCTTCGCCACGGGGTCTTCCTGCCGCCACACGCACTTGCCGTCGGCGGGCTCGAAGAGCGAGAGCGTGCTCGTGGAGTTGAGCAACGTCTTCTCTGCGGGCGGCGGAGGCGGTGCCGGCGGGCCAGCGTCGATGACGTCCGGGTTCGACTTCTTGCTGCAGGCGGCGAAGACCACGACCACGGCCACGAGGAGTACGCGCATGGCCCGTAGAAATACCTCAGTCGGCGCTGATTCCCTCGAACAACAGCTGCAACGAGGTGGTCACGACGTCGGGCAGTTGCTCGATGGTGGCGAGGCCCGAAAGCCAGCGGAGCAGGGCGGTGAAGTAGAGCTCGAAGCAGACGGTGGCGATCGCCAGCGGCTCGACGTCGTCACGCACCTCGCCCGTGCGCTGAGCGTTCTCGACCAGCGTGGCGATGCGCTGAAGGAACAAAAAAGTGAGCGCGTTCACTTCGATGGCGTTGGGCCCGGTGGCGCCGGTGAGCCCCGAGACGAAGGGCCGCGCCAGCGCTTCGTGGCGCCCGTACATCGCGTAGAGCTTGGAGAAGAGGTGGCGCAGCGCCCCTCGCAGCTTCGCCTTGCGCGGCAGCGTGGCGAACGCTTCGTCGACGGTGACGCGCAGGTGCTCGTGCATCACGAGGAAGAGCAGGTCCTGCTTGTCACGGGCGTAGAGGAAGAGCGTACCGGTGGCGATGCCGGCCGCGTCGGCGATCTCCCGCGTGGTGGTCTGCTCATAGCCGCGGCGACGGAACAGCTTCTCGGCGGCCTCGCGCAGCCGCGCGCGCTTCTCGAGCTTATTGCTCTCCCTTCGACCGAGCTCCGGTTTTGACGCCATCAGCGCGCCTCATAGCGGGTTCGTGGGTCGGGTGGCGCGTCGCGATTAAAATGAGCATGGTCAGTTTATGACCACCATGCGCGCGGCGCTGACGCGGTACTTCGAAGACAACGGCTTCGGACCTGACGGCGGGTACGCGGCGACGTGGGTGGACTTCAAGCTGGGGCCGGTGCCGTTCCCGTTCCCCAACACCGACGCGCGGCGGAAGGCGGTGAAGTTCCACGACCTGAACCACATCCTCACCGGCTACCGGACGGACACCGTGAGCGAGTTCGAGATCTCCGCGTGGGAGATCGGCGCCGGGTGTCGCGACTTCGCGGCGGCGTGGGTCATCAACTTCGGCGGGCTGGCGGCGGGCACGTTCGTGGCGCCGGTGCGTACGTTC
>CAYWON010000274.1:0-5864 GCA_964459885.1 uncultured Archangium sp. | reverse complement strand
TCGATGCGGGCTTCGACGCCGGAATCGACGCGGGCGAGCCCGACGCAGGCGACGTGGACGCTGGTCAGCCCGACGCGGGCGACGACGCAGGCGTGGACGCCGGCGAAGACGCGGGCTGATCAGTCGTGGGCCTTGAGCCCGTACTTCGCGACCAGCCGGTGCACGTAGTTGCGCGCGATGCCGGCCTCTCGCGCCATCTGCGAGATGTTGCCGTTGCACTTCTCGAGGAGCGTCACCAGGTACTCCTTGGTGAAGCTCTCGACGAGGCGCTCCTTCGCCTCTTTGAACGGCAGCTCGGTGATGTCGTCAGTCGCGGCGAGGGAACGCTGCGAGGTCGACGTCTCGTGGGGCAGCGGGTCCATGTCGGCGCCGGCGAGGCTGCGCTCGACGAGGTTGCGCAGCTCCCGCACGTTGCCGGGCCAGTGGTACGCCGCGAAGCGCGCCATCAACGCGCGCGGCAGCTCGAAGTCGCCGCGGCCCATCTGCTTGACGAAGTGCTGCGTCAGCAACGGCAGGTCGTCGAGGCGATCGCGCAGCGGCGGCACGGTGATCAAGACGACGGCGAGGCGGTAGTACAGATCGCGGCGGAAGCGGTTGGCCGCGACCTCGGCGTCGAGATCGCGGTGCGTGGCGGCGAGCACGCGCACGTCGATGCGGCGGTGCTTGTCTTCACCCACGCGGCGAATGGTGCCGGCCTCCAGCACGCGCAGCAGCTTGGGCTGCAGCTCCAGCGGCAGCTCGCCCAGCTCGTCGAGGAAGATGGTGCCGCCGTCGGCCTCGAGGAACGCGCCGTTGCGATCGGCGATGGCGCCGGTGAACGAGCCCTTCACGTGGCCGAAGAGCTCGCTCTCGATCAACGTCGGCGCGACCGAGCCACAGTCGACGACCACGAAGGGCCGCCCGGCGCGCGAGCTCTTCTCGTGAATCGCGCGCGCCAGCACCTCTTTGCCGGTGCCGGTCTCACCGAGCAGCAGCACCGTGGAGTCTGACTGCGAGACCTTCTCGAGGATGCCGAACAGCTGCCGCATGGCCGGCGCTGCGCCGATGGCGGGGCCGAACGTGCCCTGCGCCGCGGGCTTGCCGAGATCGGCTTCCAGCATGCTGACCTTGAGCGTGGTCTTGCCGAGCGACAGCGTGGCCTGCTCTTCGACGATGACCTCGCTGATGCGCGCGCCGCTCAGGTACGTGCCGTTGGTGCTCTCGAGATCGCGCACGCGCACGCCGTCGGGCCGCGCGGTCAGCTCGACGTGGTAGCGCGAGACGGTGGTGTCGCTGAGCGAGAGGCCGGCGTCAGCGTGCGAACCGACGGTCATCACGCCCTCGATGGCGCGCGAGGTGCCAGTGCCGGGGCCGCCGATGATCGACACCTGGTACTTCCGTTCTTTCAGGGTGCCCGTCGATCGATCGAGGCGGAGCAGGGCGCCGAGGCTCTGCAGCGGTTCGGTGGCGTGCATCAGTTGCGGTGACTTAACCGATGCGAGTTTTGACTGTTGAATTTTGGGGCCTCGGAGCCCACATTCCGCCCGCTCTTCAACTGAAGTTCACTCGAAAGGAAGTCCCTCACATGGCAGGCGAGAAGATCACCCTCACGAACGGCAAGCTCAACGTCCCCAACAACCCGATCATCCCCTTCATCGAGGGCGACGGCACGGGTCCGGACATCTGGAAGGCGTCCGTGGCGGTGATCGACGCGGCCGTCGAGAAGGCGTACGGCGGGATGAAGAAGATCGAGTGGATGGAAGTGCTCGCCGGCGAGAAGGCCTTCAAGCTCAAGAACAACTGGCTGCCCGACGAGACGATCACGGCGTTCAAGGAATACCTCGTCGGCATCAAGGGCCCGCTCACCACGCCCATCGGCGGCGGCATCCGCTCGCTGAACGTCGCGCTGCGCCAGATGCTCGACCTGTACGTCTGCCTGCGCCCGGTGCGCTACTTCAAGGGCGTGCCCTCGCCGGTGAAGGCGCCCGAGAAGGTCGACATGACGATCTTCCGCGAGAACTGCGAAGACATCTACGCGGGCGTCGAGTTCGAAGCGGGCAGCGCCAACGCGGCGAAGCTGCTGGCGTTCCTCAAGGCGGAGTTCCCGAAGGACTACGCGAAGATCCGTTTCCCCGAGACGAGCGGCATCGGCCTCAAGCCGGTCTCGAAGGACGGCACCGAGCGCCTCGTGCGCGCGTCGATCGAGTACGCGATCAAGCTCAAGCGCAAGAGCGTCACGTTCGTGCACAAGGGCAACATCATGAAGTTCACCGAAGGTGCCTTCATGAAGTGGGGCTACGAGCTCGCCGAGAAGGAATACGGCGACAAGGTCTACACCTGGCAGCAGTGGGAGAAGACCAAGGCCGCGAAGGGTGAAGACGCCGCCAACGCCGAGCAGAAGGAGCAGCTCAAGGCCGGCAAGATCCTCATCAAGGACGCCATCGCCGACATCTCGCTGCAGCAGGTGCTGACGCGCCCCGACGACTTCGACGTCATCGCGACGCTCAACTTGAACGGCGACTACCTGTCTGACGCGCTCGCCGCGCAGATCGGCGGCATCGGCATCGCGCCGGGCGGCAACATCAACTACGTGACGGGCCACGCCATCTTCGAGGCGACGCACGGCACGGCGCCCAAGTACGCCAACCTCGACAAGGTGAACCCCGGCTCGGTGATCCTCTCGGCCGAGATGATGCTGCGTCACCTGGGCTGGCACGAAGCGGCCGACCTCATCATCAAGGGCATGGACGCCGCGATCGCGCAGCGCACCGTGACCTACGACTTCGCGCGCCTCATGAAGCAGGAAGGCCACAACCCGACCGAGGTGAAGTGCAGCGAGTTCGGTCAGGCCATCATCAAGAACATGTAAGTCGACTCACCCAGTACCAAGGAATCACGACCATGAAAGCTCCCGTCAAAGTCGCAGTCACCGGCGCCGCTGGCCGCATCGGCACGCAGCTCCTCTACCGCATCGCCGCCGGCGAAATGCTGGGCAAGGACCAGCCCGTCATCCTCTCGTTGCTCGAGGTCCCCGACGTCAAGGACGCCGAGGGCAAGGTCACGTTCAGCGCCATGAAGGGCCTCAAGGGCGCCCTCATGGAGCTCGATGACTGCGCGTTCCCGCTGCTCCAGGGCGTCACCGCGTCGGACGACCCCAAGGTCGCCTTCAAGGACATCGACGTCGCGCTGCTCGTCGGCGCCACGCCGCGTGGTCCCGGCATGGAGCGCCGCGACCTGCTGCAGAAGAACGCCGCCGTCTTCATCGCGCAGGGCCGCGCGCTGAACGAAGTGGCCAAGCGTGACGTGAAGGTGCTCGTGGTCGGCAACCCGGCCAACACCAACGCGTACATCGCGATGAAGTCGGCGCCGGACCTCAAGCGCGAGAACTTCACCGCCATGCTGCGCCTCGATCACAACCGCGCGCTCGCCCAGCTCAGCAAGAAGACGGGCAAGGCCGTTGATTCGATCGAGAAGCTGGTCGTGTGGGGCAACCACTCGCCCACGATGTACGCCGACGTGCGGTTCGCGACGTCGGGCGGCGCGGCCATCAAGGGCCTCGTGAACGACGACGCGTGGCTCAAGGACGTGTTCCTCGGCGCGGTCGGTCAGCGCGGCAAGGCCATCATCGACGCGTCGGGCATCTCGTCGGTGCCGTCGGCGGCCAACGCGGCGCTCGATCACATGCGCGACTGGTGGCAGGGCGTGTCGGGCGGCAAGTGGGTCACCATGGGCGTGCCGTCGAACGGCGAGTACGGCATCCCGCAAGACGTGATCTACGGCTTCCCGACGATCTGCTCGGGCAACGGCAAGTACGAGATCATCAAGGACCTCGAGATCGACGAGTTCAGCCGCGGCAAGATGGCCGCCACGCTGAAGGAGCTCGAAGAAGAGCGCGAAGCGATCAAGTCGATGCTGGGCTGAGTTCAGCGTTCAGCTGGCGCAGCAATGAAGCGGAGCGACCGGTTACTCGGCGCTCCGCTTCTGCATTTCCAGCAGCCAGGCGTCGTGCAGCACGGGAATGGGCCGCAGCGCCGCGCCCACCAGCGCCGCGGTCAGCACCAGCGCGCCGACGAGCTTCGGCGTGTTGCGCGTCAGCAGCCCCCACGTGAGCGCGCCGCCCACGATGAGGCCGCCGCCGTGCGCGAAGCTGTCGAAGCCCAACAACGGCCCGGCCAGCAGCCACACCGCGCCCATGATGATGGTCTGCCGGAGCGGCGGCGCGGCCCACAGCGCGGCCCAGCTGCCGAGGCGCAGCCGGAACGCCACCATGGTCGCGCCCATCAGGCCAAAGAGCGCACCCGACGCGCCGGCCGAGACCGCCGCGTGGCCGATGACGCTGAGCGCCGAGCCCGCGATGCCAGAGAGCACGTACACCAGCAGGAAGCGCCACGGGCCCAGCAGCGCTTCCATCGGTGCGGCCCAGCTGAAGCCGAACCACAGGTTCACCACCAGGTGCGTGAGGCCGATGTGCAGGAACATCGACGTGAAGAGGCGCCAGTACTCGCCGCTCCACACCAGCCCGCGCCACGTGGCCCCGAAGCGCAGCAGCGTGGGGATGTCGTTCGTCGAGCCGCTGGCTTCCGCGAGGCCGAACACCACGATGCAGATCGCGAACAAGACCACCGTGACGGGCGCGGCGCGCAGCCGCTGAAGAAGAGGAGGCACGGCGGCACCGTAACGTCGTGACGGTCGGCGGGCGAGGCGAGAGGGCGCCGACTATGCTGGAAGCCACCCACCGCGATGTCGCACGAAGCCGCTTTCCTCTCGCAGCTCGCCGAGCGCCCGTTCGACCAGGCGCTGCGCCTCGCGTTCGCCGACTGGCTGCTCGAGCAGGACGACCCGCGCGGCGAGGTGATCGCCTTGTCGGAGCGTGGCGGGTTGGCGTTGACGGAGCGACGCAAGGTGGCGCGCACCACCGCGCTCTTCGGGCGGCGTTGGCTCGGGCCGCTCGACGCCATCGCCGACCCCCATCGCACGCGCTTCATCGGCGGCTTCCTCGACGAGCTGGTGTGCTGCGGTGGGCTGCCCGACGCCGTGTGGTCTCGGCTGCAAGGCGAGCCTCGGCTGGCGACCGTGCGTTCGCTCGCGCTGCCGCCGAGTCAGGCCGCCGCGTCGTTGGGCGGCTTCCTCTCGTCGCCGGTGCTCCGGTCGCTCGCTCGCCTCGAGCTCGGGGCCACCGACTGGCGCGCGTTGTCGGCGCTGCGCACGCTGCAGCTCCAGAAGGCCGTGGTGGCCAGCTGGGGTGTCTTTCATCGCGAGCTGCAAGGGCTCCGCGACGTGCCCGGGTTCGCCGCCGCAGCGTCGCTCGGCCTCTCGAGCACCGAGTTCATCAACGCGCAGGTGGTGCCGCACATCGTGCAGCACGTGCGCGAACAGCACGCGGCGGTGTCCGGCTTTCACGAAGTGCAGCTGCTGTGTCGCTACGGCGTGCTGGAAGGCGCCGCGGCGTGGCTGTTGGCGGCCGAGCAAGCGACGACCTTGCTCTTGCCGAGCGTGGAGCGCTGGGGCGTCGAGGTGGGGGAGGTCGCGTTCTCGCGGGTGCGCGACGAGAGCGGCGCGTTCCGCAGCCTGACCATCGACCTCTCGCTGCCGGAGGCGACGATCGGCGAGAAAGAAGCGGCCGACGCGGTCAGCAGCCTCGAGCGACGGTTCGCGGTCGCCGCGGGGGTGCTGGTGCAGCTCGCGCCCGCGCGGCTGCGCAGCGTGCTCATCAAGCTGACACCTGGCACCCGGTTGCGCGCGACCGAGCGCAACGCACTCAAGTCGGCCGCGCGGCGATCAGGGTTGCTCGAGACTTTCGTGATCGAAGGTGAAGCGCGCCTTGATTCTATCTGACGCCTCTTTCAACATCCCGCGCCCATGACCCCACAGGATCAACAGCAGCA
>CAYWON010000273.1:0-5900 GCA_964459885.1 uncultured Archangium sp. | reverse complement strand
CTGGTACGTGGGAGTCGGCTGTCTGGGATACGGGAACGTGGGACTGAGGGAACTGGAAATGACGAAACAGACTTTGAAGTCGTTGCTGCTGTCGCTGTGTGTCGTTGCTGCGGTTGCGCTGGCGTCGTCGGTGTCGATTCCGCACACGTTCACGCCTGGCTCGACGATCAGCTCGTCACAGATGAACGCGAACTTCGCAGCGGTGAAGGCCGCGGTGGACGACAACGACGCGCGGCTGTCGGCGCTGGTCGCCCCGCGCACGTACACGCCCGCCAACTTCGTGACTGGCTGGGCGAACGTCGCAGGCAACTTCCAGACGGCCGGGAGCACGAAGGACGCGCTTGGCTTCGTTCATGTGCGAGGTCTCGTGAGGCGCACGTCGGGCTCGTTGAACAACGTGTTGACGCTGCCTGTCGGGATGCGGCCTCCAGCCAACTTGCAGTTTCCGGCACGGTGCGGGAACGACACCCTCTGCTACGTCACCGTCAACGCGAACGGGAACCTCGACTTTGGCGGCCCCGCCGCCGCCGACCCGGGCATCTCGTTGACGTTGGACGGCATCGTGTTCGACACCAACTGATGTCGGAGGCCGAGTGAATCGTTCGAGTCTCCTCGTCCTCACGGCGTTTGTTCTGGCGGGCTGCGCGGCCGAGGTGACGCCGGCGACGAAGGCCCGCGCCCAGGAGCTCGGCGCGCTGGTCGACGGCGACCGCGTCTGGAACGATGTGCTGGCGCTCACGCAGCTGCATCGCGGCGACGTGAAGTTCGATTGCCAGTCGGTCGCGAGGCCGCCCGATCACTGGTGCCAGCTGAGCCACGACGCCGCGCGGGACTTCATCGCGCAGCGCTTTCGTGCGCTCGGGCTCGAGCCGACGTTCGACCCGAACGACACGTCGCCGCCGACCACCAACGTCTTCGCCGAGGTGCGCGGCACTTCGCGGCCCGACGAGCTCATCACCATCGGCGCGCACTTCGACGCGTTCTTCGAAGGCGCTGACGACAACAGCAGCTCGGTCGCGGTGATGCTCGAGGTCGCGCGCCTCGTGTCGCAGGCGCCGCTGACGCGCACGGTGCGCTTTGTCGGCTACGACCTCGAGGAGTTCGGGTTGTTGGGCAGCACGCGCATGACGCGCAGCGCTTCCATCGCGCAGCGCACGCTGGTGCTCGACTGTGTCGGCTATTCGAGCAGCGAGCCGGGGTCGCAGCTCGGCCTGCCGGGCTTCCCGCTGCCCGACGTCGGTGACTTCCTCGCCGTCATCGGCAACGAGAACTCGCGTGCGTCGGTCGAGACCGCGCTGCTGGCCGCGAAAGACGCGCCGCAGATTCCCACGGTCTTGAGCGTGGTGGCCGCGGGGCGGGGTGACGGGCCGCTCGTCGGCAACCTGATGCGCAGCGATCACGCGCCGCTCTGGCTCTCGGGGCACGACGCGGTGTTCTTCACCGACACCGCGAACTTCCGGAACCCGAACTACCACGAGGACACCGACACGCCCGCCACGCTCGATCCTGCGTTCCTCGCGGGCGTGGCGCGCGTCAGCATGATGACGCTGTCGGCCTGGAGCGACGCGCCATGAAGCACCTCGCGCTGCTCCTGTGTCTCGGGTCATCACTCGCGCTCGCCGACGCGCCCGAGAAGCGACTCTCGGTCGGCCTCAAGGCGATGGGCGGCTTGTCGTTGACGCGCGCGCGTACGCAAGGCGGTCTCGGCGGCGCGGTGTCGGCTGGCTGGGCGCTGACGCCCAACCTCCAGCTCAACGGCGACTTCGCGTGGCTCGTGGGCCTCGGCAGCACGACGCTGCTGCGGTTGGGCGCAGGCTGGCACCCGGCGAACCCGCATTGGCGGCCGATGCTGCGCGCCGACATCGAGCTCGGCTTCGCGGGGCGCTCGACTTCTCGGTGGGTGACAGCCTGCCGCCGCGCGGCCCGACGCTGGGCGTGACCGTGGGCGTCGCGCCGCTGCGCTGGGTCTTCGAGCGCTGCATCGTCTCGGTGCTCGAGCTGCACGGCGGCTTCTCGACCGAGTTCGTCGCCGCGGGCGGGCGCTTCAGCCTGTCGCTGCTGTCGCTCTCAGTGCCCATCGCCTTCTAACGGCCCCACGTGCAGCGGCGGCTCGGCCTGCTGCGCGCGGTACTCGTCGTCAGTGAAGACGCGGCTGCGAATGATGAAGCGCACGCCGCGCGGGCCTTCGACCGAGAACCCCGCGCCGCGACCGGGCACGACGTCGACGGTGAGGTGCGTGTGCGCCCAGTACTCGAACTGCGCGGCGCCGATGAAGAACGGCGTGTCGCCCAGCAGGCCGAGCAACACGTCTCGTTGGCCGACCCTGAAGTCGCCGCGCGGGTAGCACATCGGGGCGCTGCCGTCGCAGCAGCCTCCCGACTGGTGGAAGAGCAGCGGCCCGTGCTCGTTGGCCAGCTCGCGCAACAACGTCGCGGCTGCGTCGGTGATGGCCACCCGTTCCACGCGCGGCGCCATCTCAGAAGAAGCCCATGGCCTTCGGGTCGTACGACACGAGCAGGTTCTTCGTCTGCTGGTAGTGGTCCAGCATCATCTTGTGCGTCTCGCGGCCGATGCCCGACTGCTTGTAGCCACCGAACGCCGCGTGCGCCGGGTACAGGTGGTAGCAGTTGGTCCACACGCGGCCGGCCTTGAGGTCGCGGCCCGCGCGGAAGGCCTGGCTGCCGTCGCGCGTCCAGACGCCGGCGCCCAGGCCGTACAGCGTGTCGTTGGCGATGGAGATCGCCTCGTCGTAGTCCTTGAACTTCGCGACCGAGACGACGGGCCCGAAGATCTCTTCCTGGAACACGCGCATCTTGTTGTTGCCGGCGAGCACCGTGGGCTGCACGTAGTAGCCGCCTTTGAGCTCGCCCTGCTGCTGCGCGCGCGCGCCGCCGGTCAGCACCTTGGCGCCTTCCTTCTGGCCGATGTCGAGGTACGAGAGGATCTTCTCGAGCTGATCGTTCGACGCCTGCGCGCCGATCATCGTCTTGGGGTCGAGCGGGCTGCCGATGGTGATCTTCCCGACGCGGGCGACCGCCTTTTCCATGAACTTGTCGTAGATCGTCTCGTGCACCAGCGCGCGCGACGGGCAGGTGCAGACCTCGCCCTGGTTGAGCGCGAACATCGCGAAGCCCTCGAGGCACTTGTCGAAGAACTCGTCGTCCTTCGCCATCACGTCATCAAAGAAGATGTTGGGGCTCTTGCCGCCGAGCTCCAGCGTGACGGGGATCAGGTTCTCGCTGGCGTACTGCATGATGAGCCGACCCGTCGTCGTCTCGCCGGTGAAGGCGATCTTGGCGATGCGGTTGCTCGACGCGAGCGGCTTGCCCGCCTCGAGGCCGAAGCCGTTGACCACGTTCAAGACGCCGGGCGGCAGGAGGTCAGCCATCGTCTCGGCGAAGACCACGATGGTCAGCGGCGTCTGCTCAGCCGGCTTGAGCACCACGCAGTTGCCGGCGGCGAGCGCGGGCGCCAGCTTCCACGCGGCCATGAGCAGCGGGAAGTTCCACGGGATGATCTGGCCCACCACGCCGAGCGGCTCGTGGAAGTGGTACGCCATCGTGTTGTGGTCGACCTCGCCGATGCTGCCTTCCTGCGCGCGGACGCACGACGCGAAGTAGCGGAAGTGATCGACGGCCAGCGGGAGATCGGCGGCCAGCGTCTCGCGAATGGGTTTGCCGTTGTCGAGCGTCTCGAGGATGGCGAACTTCTCGAGCTGCTGTTCGAGGCGGTCGGCCACCTTGTTCAAGATGTTCGCGCGCTCGGTGGTCGACATCTTTCCCCACTTGCCTGACGCGGCGTGGGCGGCGTCGAGCGCGAGGTCGATGTCTTCCTTCGTGCCGCGCGCCACCGAACAGATCACCTGGCCGTTCACCGGCGAGATGTTGTCGAAGTACTGACCCTTCACCGGCGGCACCGACTTGCCCCCGATGAAGTTGTCGTACTTCTTGCGGACCTCGGTGCGAGCCAGCGCTTCAGCGACAGTCGTGGGCAGAGCCATTTTCTTCTCCGTGGGTGAGGGTGATGCGGCGCACAGGGGCAACAGGCGTGCCGTTCGCCACGAACGTCATTCCGGTGAGTTGGCCGCCGTCGCGCGCGTCGCGTGCAACACCTGTCGCAGCGACAGCTGTCGCGCGGGAATTCTGCTGACGTGGCGCGTCTTTACGGGTGTCTCTACGAGGACGATGGTCCCCACCGATGCGTCACGATCTCAGCCAGACAGAGTCGTCGCTCCCCGTGCAGCAGAGCTGGCAGCGCTCGACCGCCGCGGGTGTCTCGCGCGAGCTCGGCGCCGCGCCGCTGGTGCTCAACGACGACGCGCTGTGCGTCGCGCGTGAGAAGAGCGAGTGGCTGGCGCTGGCGCGTGAGGTCATCGCGCCGCAGCTCGACACGGTGAAAGACAGCGGCCACGTGCTGACGCTGTTCGACGCCGCGGGCCGCATGCTGAACAGCGCCGGCGATCCGTTCGTCCTCGAGTCGCTCGACGACATCCACTTCATCCCCGGCGCTGATTGGTCTGAAGCGGCGACGGGCACCAACGGCCCCGGCACCGCGCTGGCGACGGGGAAGCCCGCGCACATCGTCGGGGCTGACCATTTCGTCACCGCGTACCACCCGTGGCACTGCGCGGCCGTGCCGGTGCGCGGGCCCGCTGGCGACATCGTCGGCGTGTTGGACGTCTCGGGCCCGACGGCGCGAGCCGACGCGCGCGTGTTGCAGATGGCGTGCATGCTGGGCCTCACCGTCGAGCAGGCGCTGCTGGCCCGCGCGTACCGGCGCCAGACGTTGGTGCTGGCGCGCTACGCCGAGCTCTCCGCGAAGTACCCGCTGGAGGCCCTGGTCGCGCTCGACGCCGACGGGCAGGTGCTGCAGGCCACGGGCCCGGCGAAGGCGCGCGGGCTGCCGGCGCGCCTGAAGGTGCCGTTGATGTCGGGTGGGGTGACGGTGCCGCCGCCGCAGGCCCCGTGGCTCGAAGGCGCGTCGGTGCACGCGGTGCACGAAGACGCGGGCGCGCGCATCGGTGCGTGCCTGGTGATGCGTGAACACCGCCGCACGCTGCGTCGTGCCTCAGCCGCCGCGCCGTCGACGCGGTACACCTTCAGCGATCTCGTGGGCGCCGGGCTGCGAGAGACCATCGCGCTCGCGCGCTCCGCGGCGACCACGTCGATGCCGGTCTTGCTGCTCGGTGAGTCAGGCGTGGGAAAAGAGATGCTGGCGCAGTCGATTCACGCGGCGAGCCCGCGGCACGACGGCCCGTTCATCGCGGTCAACTGCGCGGCGCTGGCGCGGGAGCTCGTCGAGAGCGAGCTGTTCGGCTACGTCGGCGGCGCTTTTTCAGGCGCGCGGGCGGAAGGCGCGATCGGTCGCTTTGAAGCGGCGCACGGCGGCACGTTGTTCCTCGACGAGGTCGGCGAGCTGCCCCGGCCGGCGCAGGCGGCGTTGCTGCGCGTGCTGCAAGAGCACGTCGTCACCCCCGTGGGCTCGACCGAGACGCGGCCCATCGACGTGCGCATCATCTCGGCCACCAACCGGCGCCTGGACGACGCGGTGAAAGAAGGCAGCTTCCGGCTCGATCTGCTGCACCGCTTGAACGTCTTGCAGGTCTCGGTGCCGCCGCTGCGCGATCGGTTGGACGATCTCCCCGTGTTGGTAGCGCAGCTGACTTCGCAGCTCGCCACCGAAGGGCTCGCGTTCGTGCTGCCCGACGACGTTCGCGCGGCGCTCGCGCAGCACACCTGGCCGGGCAACGTCCGCGAGCTCGACAACGTGCTGCGTCGGTTGGCCGTCATCGCGCGTGATCGATCGGTGCAGCGCTCAGATCTCCCGTTCACGCCGGCGACCAGCTCCGCGTCGGCCAACGCGCAGGTGCAGCACCTGCTCGACGTCATCCACTCGGCGCG
>CAYWON010000272.1:3386-5950 GCA_964459885.1 uncultured Archangium sp. | reverse complement strand
GGTAACACGCCCGTCGACGCGCTCATCGGTCAGCAGGTCGGCAGCTACCGGATTCTCCGGCTGCTCGGCACCGGCGGCATGGGCTCGGTCTACCTCGGCGAGCACACCGGCATCGGCAGCCGCGTCGCCATCAAGTTCCTCCACGAGCACCTGGCCAGCAACGCCGACCTCGTGCAGCGCTTCTACGCCGAAGCGCGCGCCGTCAATGTCATCGGGCACGCCAACATCGTCAGCATCTTCGACATGAACGTGCTGCCGCCCAACCGCTACTACCTCGTCATGGAGTACCTCGAGGGCAACTCTCTCGAGACGCAGATCGTTCAGGGCCCGATGGACATGGCGCGCGCGGTGCCCATCCTCGCGCAGGTCTGTGACGCGCTCGATCAAGCGCACCAGCTCGGCGTCGTGCACCGCGACCTGAAGCCCGAGAACCTGATGCTCGTGAAGCGCGGTCGCCAGAGCGACTTCGTGAAGATCCTCGACTTCGGCATCGCCAAGCTCCACGTGAACATGGCGGGCCGCAAGACGGCGACGGGCGTCATCATCGGCACGCCCGACTACATGGCGCCCGAGCAGGCCGGCGGCGAAAACATCGACGGCCGCACCGACCTCTACTCGCTCGGCATCATCGCGTACGAGCTGGCCACCGGTAAGACGCCGTTCGCCGGCATGCCCATCACCGCGATGCTGGTGGCGCACCTCACGCAAGAGCCGAAGGCGCCGCACCTCCTCAACCCTGCCGTGCCGCTGGCCGTGTCGTCGGCCATCATGAAGGCCATCGCCAAGAAGCCCGCCGAGCGCTTCACCACGTGCGGTGACTTCGCGACGGCGCTCGAAGACGCGCTCAAGCCCTCGGCCGTGCCTGCGCCGTACATCGCGCCGCCGCCGTCAGGTGCGTGGGACACCGCGCAGCGCGCCACGCCCGCGCCGCCCGAAGCGCTCGACGCCAAGCTGGGCACGCCGCCGCCGCGCGAAGGCACGCCCAAGACGCCGGTGCAGGTCACCGCCGCGCCGCCGCGCTACGTCGCCCGCTTCGACGTCGAGGTGCGGCTCGAGAACGGCAAGACCTCGACGCTCGCGTGCCAGGACGTCTCGCGCGCTGGCTGCTTCATCGTCAGCAAAGAGCTGCCGCGCGTCTTTTCGCGCATCACGCTGACGTTGCCCGCCGCCGGCCAGCTGCAGGCCGACGTGGTGCGCCACGTGAACGCCGACCAGGCGCAAGCGTGGAACATGCCGCAGGGCTTCGGCGTGCAGTTCCTCTCGGTGCGCCCCGAGCAGCGTGAAGCGCTCGACAAGCTGACGCGCGGGTTGCCCGTCGCGCCGGTCGAGCCCAAGCCAGAGCCGTCGGTCGCCGACGACGCCATCGCCGAGCGCGTGCTGGGCGACCTGCGCAAGCGCATTCAGGGCGATCACTACGTGGTGCTGAGCCTCGCGCCCGAGGTCGACGTGCCGCACGTGCGCGCCCGCGGCCGCGAGCTGAACGCGCAGCTCCGTGAGCTGCAGCAGCGGCCGCTGTCGACGAGCCAGGTCAAGCAGGTCGAGGCCGCGCTCGAGCGCATTCGCCAGGCGGTCGACGTGCTGGGCACCGTGCAGAAGCGCGCCGAGTTCGACGGCATGCGGTTCAACTGGCGCGGCGTGGCCATGAGCCTCGCGGCCGGCCTGCGCGCGACTGAGCTCGAAGATCTCCGCCGGCGGTTCCTCGCGGCCAACCCGGGCACCGAAGCGCGGGTGCAGCTGCACCTGCTGACGGTCAACGGGCACGAGCGCGACGGCAACTTCACCGACGCGCTGCGAGTGGTCGATCACGTGCTGAACATCGACCCGCTCAACCTCGAGCTGCACCACCGCCGCAACGCGCTGCTCAAGAAGTCGTCTTGATGCGTTCTTGATGGGGCCCGCCCCCGTCTTGACGCCGTCCTGATCCACCGCCCGGTACTTCACGGGGCATGAGAAAGCTCATGCTCCTGGTCGCGCTCGCCACGGCGGCCCACGCACAAGACGGCGGCGTCGAACTCTCGTCACTCCCTGTCCACGTGGAGGTCACTGGCGCCGCCGAGGTGAACTACCAGTGGAACTTCAACGCGCCCGCTGACGGCGTCACCGCGCTGCGCGGCTTCGACAACCGGCACAACACCTTCACCGTCTCGAACGTCGTCCTCGGCGCGAAGTGGAGCTTCCAGCGCCTCGTCGGCGAGCTCTCGCTGCAGGTCGGCCACACGCCGTCGACGTACTACCTGGCCGAGCCGGGCTTCGGCGCCGGCGTCGGCACCAACGCCACCAGCGCCGAGCTGTGGAAGTACATCCAGCAGGCGCGCGTCGGCTACGACTTCGACGTCGGCCGCGGGTTGCTCGTCGAAGCCGGCATCTTCCTCTCACCCATCGGCCCGGAGTCGATGCTGGTGAAGGACAACTGGAACTGGTCGCGCAGCAACCTGTTCTACGGCTTGCCGTTCTACCACTCGGGCGTGCGCGTCTCGGCGCCGCTGTCCGACCGGTGGACCGTCACGCTCGGTGGCTTCAACGGCTGGAACAGCGTCGTCGACAACAACGCCGAGAAATCGGTG
>CAYWON010000272.1:0-3286 GCA_964459885.1 uncultured Archangium sp. | reverse complement strand
CGCGTCACCATCTTCGACTGGCTCTTCATTGCTGCGCGCGCCGACGTCTTCTTCGAGCAGACGCCGTCGGGCGCGGGCGCCATCTTCTGGCCGGCGCCGTTCATGGCGTCGCAGACGCTGACGCTCGACGTGCGGCCGCACCCGCAGCTCTCGGCGCGGCTCGAGTACCGCCACGACGAAGCGGGCGCCGCCGTCTTCTCGTCGCGCGCCGGCCCGCTGTCCGCGCCGCGGCAAGACACGCTCACGCTGGGGGTGACGTCATGGTTCTGAAACCGCCGCGCGATCACGTGGGCTTCTGGGCGCCGATGGTGGTGCTGGCCATCTCGCTGGTGGTGGTCGCCGCGCCGCTCCTGAACGTCGACGTGCCCGACGCCCACCGCGCGGTCGCTGGCCTCTGCGCGGTCATCAGCGTCGCGCTGCTGCTCTCAGGAGAACGGTCATGAACGAACTGCCCCTCTTCCTCTCGCTGGTCGCGCTCGTCGTCGTCTCGTGCGCGGCGCAGTCACGCACCCGGAACAAACGCCCATGAACGATCTCACCGTCATCCTCGCCCTCGTCACGCTCTTTGCGCTCACCCGCGGCTTCGTCGCGTTGTGCCAGCGCCTCTGAAGGAGAACCCCATGTCGTTCCTCGTCATCGCCGGCGGTGGCTTGTCGCTCGTGCTGCTCGGCTACCTCTTCTTTGCGCTGCTCTTCCCGGAGCGCCTGTCATGACCGCGCACGCCTGGATCGAGTTGCTGGCGTCGCTCGTGTTGCTGACGCTGCTGGCTGTTCCGCTGGGCGAGCTGCTCGCCCGCCTTCTTGGTGAGTCGCGCGGGCCCACGAAGCTGGAGCGCGCGTTGTTCCGCGTCGCCGGCGTCGACGCCGCCGAAGAGATGACGTGGTCGCGCTACGCGATCTCGCTGCTCGTGTTCAACGTCGCGGGCATCGCGCTCGTGTACGCGCTGCAGCGGCTGCAGGCGGTCTTGCCGTTCAACCCGGCGGGCCTCGCGGCCGTCGGCCCTGACGTGGCGTTCAACACCGCCGTCAGCTTCGGCACCAACACCAACTGGCAGGCCTACGGCGGCGAGACGACCATGAGTCACCTCGTGCAGATGGCCGCGCTGACGACGCAGAACTTCGTGTCGGCGGCCACGGGCATCGCGGTGCTGATGGCGCTGGTGCGTGGCCTCACGCGCTCGCAGACCGACAAGCTGGGCTCGTTCTGGAGCGATCTCACGCGCGCGACCCTCGTCTTGCTGGCGATGGCGGCGCTCTGGACCGGGTTGTTGATGGCTGCTGGCGTGCCGCAGACGCTCGAGGCGCAGATCGACGGCGCGTCGGTCGGGCCGGTGGCGTCGCAGGTCGCCATCAAGCAGCTGGGCACCAACGGCGGCGGCTTCTTCAACGTCAACTCGGCGCACCCGCTCGAGAACCCGTCGCCCGCGTCGGACCTCATCGAGTGGCTCGCGTTGCTCCTCATTCCTGCGGCGCTCTGCTTCACCTTCGGCCGGCTGGTGAAAGACCGTCGCCAGGGCGTCGCGCTCTTCGTGGCGATGCTCGCCATCTTCGTGCCGCTGACGCTGGTCGGGCTGTGGAGCGAGCAGGCCGGCGTGCCGCAGCTGGCCGCGCTCGGCGTCGACGGCTCGTCGGGTCACATGGAAGGCAAGGAGTCGCGCTTCGGCGTGGTGTCGTCGGTGCTGTGGTCGACGGCCACGACGGCCGCATCGAACGGCTCGGTCAACGCCATGCACGACAGCCTGACGCCGCTCGCGGGCCTGGGGCCGATGGTGCTCATGCAGCTGGGTGAGATCGTCTTCGGCGGCGTGGGCTCAGGCCTGTACGGCATGCTGCTGTACGTCGTCGTCGCGGTCTTCATCGCCGGCCTGCTGGTCGGTCGCACGCCCGAGTACCTCGGCAAGAAGATCGAAGGGCGCGAGATGAAGCTGGCGTCGCTGGCCATTCTCTTGCCGTCGCTCGCTGTCCTCGGCGGCACGGCGCTGGCGACAAAGTTGGGCGCCGACACGCTCGGCAACCCGGGCGTCCACGGCTTCTCGGAGATGCTGTACGCGTTCAGCTCTGGCGCGAACAACAACGGCTCGGCCTTCGGCGGCCTGACGGCCAGCGGCACGTTCTACGCGGTGGCCATCGCGGTCTGCATGTGGGTGGGCCGGTACTTCGTCATCGTCCCCGTGCTGGCCATCGCCGGCTCACTCGCGGCGCGAAAGAAGGTCCCGCCTTCGGCCGGCACGTTGCCGACGCACAGCGGTCTGTTCGTCGGCTTGCTCGTCGGCACCATCGCGCTGGTCGGCGCGCTCACGTTCATCCCCGCGCTCGCGCTCGGTCCCATCGTTGAACATCTGCAGATGATTGGAGGTGCGCCGTGAAGCGCCCACTCTTCGAGGCCGCCATCGTGCGCGGCGCCGTGAAAGACGCGTTCCTCAAGCTGGACCCGCGTCGAATGATCAGGAACCCGGTGATGTTCGTGGTGGAGGTCGGCAGCGTCTTCACGACGGTGCTGGCGATTCACGCGGCGGTGACGGGGCAGGGTGACGCGTCGGCCGGGTTCGTGGCGTCGGTGTCGGCGTGGCTCTGGTTCACCGTGCTGTTCGCGAACTTCGCCGAGGCCATGGCCGAAGGTCGCGGCAAGGCCCAGGCCGACACCCTGCGGAAGGCGCGGCGCGACGTGATGGCCAGGAAGGTCTCTGGCGAGGTCGTCTCATCGTCGACGCTGAAGAAGGGCGACGTGGTGCGGGTCGAGCCGAACGAGCTCATCCCTGCTGACGGCGAGGTCATCGAAGGCGTGGCGTCGGTCGACGAGAGCGCCATCACCGGTGAGAGCGCGCCCGTCATTCGTGAGAGCGGCGGCGATCGCTCGGCGGTCACTGGCGGCACGCGTGTCTTGTCGGACTGGCTCGTGGTGCGCATCACCGCGGAGGCCGGTCAGACGTTCCTCGATCGAATGATCTCGATGGTGGAAGGCGCCAAGCGCGCGAAGACGCCCAACGAGCTGGCGCTCGACATCTTGCTCGCGGCGCTCACCATCGTCTTCCTGATGGCGACCGTTACGCTGCGGCCGTTCTCGGCGTACGCCAACGGCGCGGTGCCGCTCACGATCCTCGTGGCGCTCCTCGTGTGTCTGATTCCCACCACCATCGGCGGGCTGCTCTCGGCCATCGGCATCGCGGGTATGGATCGGTTGATTCAGGCGAACGTCATCGCCACTTCGGGGCGCGCGGTCGAGGCGTCGGGTGACGTCGACGTGCTGCTGCTCGACAAGACGGGCACCATCACGCTCGGCAATCGCC
>CAYWON010000271.1:0-5971 GCA_964459885.1 uncultured Archangium sp. | reverse complement strand
TCGGCTGAAGCGGTGCGCGCGCACTTCGTGCCGTAGACTCACGCGTCATGCTCCATCTCGCGCTCGCCCTCGTCGTCACGCAAGCCCCGCCCTCGCACTGCACCGGCACCGAGCGCGTGGTGATGACCTGCGCGGTGAAGCAGAAGGTGCTGTCGGTGTGCGCCGGCCGAAAGCAGGCGCGGCCACGTGGCTGCAGTACCGCTTCGGCCCGCTCAAGAAGCCGGAGCTCGTCTTCCCCGCAGACACCCAGGGCAGCCTCGAGCAGTTCTCACTGAGCGAGCGGCCGTTCATCGACGGCCCGGCCACGACGCTGCGCTTCAGCAACGCCAGCACCGACTACGAGGTCTTCACGCAGGAGCGCGGCGCGGGTGGCGGCGTCAACGTCGGCTCGAAGGCGGTCACCACCATCGCGTGCAGCGGAAAGGTCACCGCCGCGTGGGGCGACCTGAAGGCCGTGATGAAGAGCGCGACGCCCGACTGTCGCCAGGTGGGCATCAGCTACGCCAACCGCACCATGGCCGACGCGCGCGGCCACATGGACGGCATGCAGCAGGGCGAGCTCGCGGAAGGCGTCGGCGAGCTCTGTGCTGGCTGGTCTGAAGAAGGCCGCCGCTGCGTCGCGACCGCCGGGCTCCCGTGCGCCGGGCTCACCGACGCGCAGAAGAAGGCGCTGAAGGACCTGCACGTGAGCGTCGTGCCGCCCTGATTACTTGTCGCAGGCGCGGCGACACTCGCCGACGCACTTCGACTTGTTCTGCGCGCCCTCACACTTCGAGTTGCACTTGCGCTTACACGCCGTGGCGTCTTCGCCGATGACCTGCGTCGTCGGCGCGGTGCACTCCAGCACCTCTTCCTGCACGACGGGCGCGGGCGCGGCGGGGGCGAACATGACGACGAACAGAGGAAGCAGCAGTGCCTTCATGGAATGACTCCTTGGGGTGGGTGGGACGTCGGAAATCTACCTTCAAAGAGGAAGAAACCGCCGACCCCAAACCGTCCCACTCAGGTCAATTCCATCGGCGCCACTCGTCCTCGTAGTAGTGCACCAGCACCTGATTGTTCAGCTTGTTCACCTCGGCGGGCACGCGGCTCATGTCTTTCGGGAAGACGAACAGCGTCGGCAGCGTCTCGGCGTCGAGGAAGCGCAGCCCTTCCGGCAACGCGCGCGTGGCGGCCGGCAGCGGCGCGCCCGCCAGCACGTAGCCCCACTCACCGAAGCTGGGCACCCACACGTGGTACGCCGCCGTCTCGAAGCCCGCGGCCTGCATCGTGGTGTCGATGCACCAGAAGCTGCGCCGCGCGAACAACGGTGACGTGCTCTGCACCACCGCCACGCCGCCGTCAGCGAGGTGCCGCCGCAGCAGCGCGTAGAAGCGCGTGGTGTAGAGCTTGCCCAGCGAGAAGTTGTTGGGGTCCGGGAAGTCGATGATGACCACGTCGAACTGCTCGTCGTGGTGCGCGAGCCACTGCATCGCGTCGTCGTTCACCACCGTGACGCGCGCGTCATCGAGCGCGTGGCCGTTCAACGTGGACAGCTCTTCCGACGACGTCGCCAGCTTCGTCATCGCGCCGTCGAGGTCGACCAGCGTGACGTGCTTCACCTCGTCGCCGTAGCGGAGCACCTCGCGCACCGCGAGCCCGTCACCGCCGCCGAGAATCAACACGCGGTCGCGCTTCGCCGCGCGCTGGAACGCCGGGTGTACGAGCCCCTCGTGGTACCGGTACTCGTCGACCGACGAGAACTGCAGGTTGCCGTTCAAGAACAGCGAGAAGCCGCGGTGACTCCGCGTGACGACGATGCGCTGGTAGGGCGTCTGCTGCGTGTGCACCACCTCGTCGTTGTAGAGCTGCTCTTCGAACATCGACGTCATGGCGTCGCCGTACGCGAGGCCCACGAGCAGCAGCGCCGACACGATGACGGCCTTCACCCGCAGCCGCGTCACCGTCGGCAGCACTGGCGCGAGCAGCCACGTGCTCCACAGGCCGACGAGCGCGTTGATGAGGCCGAACAAGAGCGACGTGCGCACCAGCCCCAGCTTCGGCACGAGGAAGATGGGGAAGAGCAGCGACGCAAAGAGCGAGCCCAGGTAGTCGAACGTCAGCACGCGCGCGACGAGGTCCTTGAACTGCAGCTGCTCTTTCAAGATGCGCATCAGCAGGGGGATCTCGAGCCCCACGAGCGTGCCGATGACGGTGACGAGCGCGTAGAGCGTGACGCGGAAGCTGGCGCCCGACGAGAACGTGAAGAAGAGGAACGGCGCGCTGATGCCGCCACACAAGGCGACGGCCAGCTCAATCTCGACGAAGCGCTGCGGCACGCCCTTGTCGATGAAGCCCGACAGCCACGCGCCGATGCCCAGCGCGAAGAGGTACACGCCGATGACCGTCGAGAACTGCGTGATGCTGTCGCCGAGCAGGTAGCTGGCCAACGTGCCCACGAGCAGCTCGTAGATGAGCCCGCACGTGGCGATGACCAACACCGTGAGGAACAGCAGTGACCGGTTCATCTGATCAGCCGTGGTACACGCGGGAGGCGACGATTTTCCCACCGCGCACGTCGAACACCTCGGCCACCGGCATCGGCGCGCCGTCGGGCGCGTGGCGCACGTACTCGAGGAACACGCGGTCTTCGTTCGCCGTCACCGCGGTCTTCTCGTAGCGGAGGCCGGGCAGGCGCTTCATCGCGTCGGTCCACCACGTCGTCAGCGCGGCCTTGCCCAGCAGCTTGCCGCCGGTCTCGGGGTGCAGCGCGCGGATCTTCGGGGAGGTGTGCGTGCAGTCGTCGGCGTACAGCGCGACGAGCGCGGTGACGTCACCGGCGTTGAAGGCGTCGAGCCAGGCCAGCGCCAGCGTCTCGTGAGCGTGCATGACGCGCCGTGTACACCGGCCCTCGGTTTTCGTCGTCGCGGTTTCCGCTGGCGCGCGCTTCTTGCTAGGCGCGGCGTTCATGAAAGCCCTGCGCCTCTTCCTGGTGGTGTCGTCCGTGGCTCTGACCGGTGTCCTCAGCGCGTGCGGCACCACCAGCACGCGCTGCAACACCAACAACTGTGACGGCTGCTGCGACGTGACGGGGACCTGTCAGCCCGGCGCCGCCAACCTCGCGTGTGGCATCACCGGCGCGCAGTGTCAGACGTGTACGACGGCGCAGGTGTGCACGGCCGGCCAGTGCGTCGATTCGAACAGCGGCACCGGCGGCGGCAGCGGCACGACGGGCGGCGGCACCGGCACCGGAGGCGGCACCACCACCGGTGGTGGGTCGGGTACCACGGGTGGTGGCAGCGGCGGCTGTGACGCGACGCTGTGCCCCACGGGGTGCTGCTCGATGAACGGCGCGTGCGTCACCGCGCTGACGCCCAACCGCTGCGGCACCGGCGGCGACCCGTGTCAGCCGTGCCTGGGCGGTGAGACCTGCGCGAGCGGCGTGTGCACCGCGTGCAACGGCTGCATCGACGCCAGCAACGGCACGTGCGCTGCGGGCACGTCGGTGACGGCGTGCGGTACCGGCGGCAGCGTGTGCCTCGCGTGCGACAGCGCGACGCAGGCGTGCGTGAACGGCGCGTGCGTGTCGGCGAGCTGCGACTCGACCAACTGCAACGGCTGCTGCGACGGCACCACGTGCGTGACGCCCGCGATGATGTCGGCGTCGCGCTGCGGCCAGGTCACCAACGGCGCGGCGTGCGTGATGTGCGGCTTCGACGAGACCTGCAACTCGGCGCAGCGCGCGTGTCAGCCGCTGCCCAATAACGATGGCGGCACGCTGCCCGGCTTCGACGGCGGCTTCCCGAGCTTTGACGGTGGCTTTCCCGGCTTCGACGGCGGCGTGCCGGACCTCTGCTCGCTGTTCGGTTCGCCGTGCATGAGCGGCGAGTGCTGCGACTTCTCGATCCCCATGCCGGCCTGCGTGGCTCGCGGCGCGATGTGCACCCTGACGGGCGGCGTGTGTCAGGGCAGCGGCGTCTGCCAGTGAGCGAGCGTCACTGCCCGTTGATCAACTGACGGAACAGGCCCAGCGCCGTGCCACCGAGCACGTTGTGCAGCCGCACCTTGTCGGGCACCGCAGGCGGCTGCCAGCTCGACGGAATCTGCCCGTCGACGAACAGCTGCTTGGCGTCTTCGCGCGTGAAGTAGCGCGTGCCGTCGGCGGCGTGACGCCCGAAGACCTGCAGCACCGCGCTCAGCTCGGCCATCTGCGTGACGCGGCCGCGCAGGCCCGGGTCTTCCTTCGCGAAGTGCTCAGCGGCGTCGGCGAGGTCCTTCGCGGTCAGGCGATCGCCGTCCTTGCTGAAGCGCATCAGCACGTCGAAGCGCTCCGGGTGCACGCCGTTCTGGCGAATGCCGCTGCTGCCGGTGTGGTCGAGGTTCGAGCCGTTCAGCTTGAAGAGGTTGAACGAGCCCTTCACGTCGTCGGTGTTGTCGGCGCCGCGCGTGAGCACCTTGCGCGTGATGGCGTCGGGCCCGAGCTGGCTCAACGCGCGCTCGAGGTCGGGGATCTTCACCGTGCCGTCTTTCTCGACCTTCAGCATGCCAGCGTTGAACATGCCGGCCAGCGCGGGGCAGGGGATCTTCTTCGAGAGCGCCACCTTCTCTGCGTCGGTGAACGGGCACTCGACCCTGGTGGGCGACACGTAGCCGTGCGACGCGCCTTCGAGGTCCATCTTCGGCGCGTTGGCGGCGGCTTCGAACGCGGCGGCCGCGGGCGCAGACGTGGCGGGCGTCGGCGTCGAGACCTCGGTGCGCGGCGACGAAGCGGGGGCGACGGCGGGCGACTGCGAAGGCGCGATTTTCATGACCGCGCACCGTACTGCAGAACACCTGCGAGGTTCGCCTCCGAGCCCTCGCGTTTCGAGGCGCCTCGCTGCTAGGTGGCGCGTCATGCGACTGTTCCAGGCCCTCGCGCTCGCAGCTGCGCTCTTCACCGTCTCGTGCGGCACCACGCCGCAGTCCACGTGCAGCCCGGCGAGCTGCAGCGGCTGCTGCGACGCGAACGGCACCTGCCAGCCTGGCGGCAACAACCTCGCGTGCGGCGCGGGCGGCACGCTCTGTCAGCTGTGCACCAGCGTCCAGGCGTGCACCGTCGGCACCTGCGTCACCATCACTACGGGCAACGGCGGTGGCGTCGGCTCCACGGGCGGTGGCGTCGGCTCCACGGGCGGCGGCGTCGGCTCCACGGGCGGTGGCGTCGGCGCGACGGGCGGCGGCGTCGGCTCGACAGGCGGCGGCGTCGGCTCCACGGGCGGCGGTGTCGGATCAACGGGCGGTGGCGTCGGCGCGACGGGCGGCGGCGTCGGATCAACCGGAGGCGGCACCACCACAGGTGGTGGCACCGGTACCACCGGTGGTGGGTCGGGCGGCTCGTGCAACGCGTCGCTCTGCCCGCAAGGGTGCTGCACGGCCTCGAGCGTCTGCATCACCGTCACCACGCCCTCGCGCTGCGGCACCAACGGCAATGTCTGCACGTCGTGCAGCGTGGGGAACACCTGCGTCAACGGCAGCTGCCAGCCGTGCGCGGGCTGCATCGACATCAACACGGGCGCGTGCGTCACCGGCACGACCAACGCGCAGTGCGGCCGCAACGGCGGCTTCTGTCAGGCGTGCGACACCAACGGCGGTCAGAGCTGTCAGAGCGGTGTGTGCAGCGGCGGCGCGACGTGCGGCCCGGGCAGCTGCAGCGGCTGCTGCGACGGGAGCGTCTGCGTCACCCAGCCTCAGCAGACCAACGCGCGGTGCGGCCAGGGCACCAGCGGCGCGGCGTGTATTTCATGTCTCGGCGGCTCGACGTGCAGCAACGGCGCGTGTCAGGGCGCGACGGGCGGCGGCAGCGGCACGGGCGGCGGCTCCGGAACCACCGACGGCGGCCTGACGGGTCTGTGCACGGTCGACAACGACTGCGGCACCGGCTGCTGCGCGGTCTTCTCGGGCATCGGCATCTGCTACGCGCTGGGCGAAGCGTGCTTCTTCGGCACCTGCAGCC
>CAYWON010000270.1:0-5974 GCA_964459885.1 uncultured Archangium sp. | reverse complement strand
GCGACCTGCGCGGGCGGTGCGTCGGCGATGAGCGGCCGCGCGGCGCAGCTGAACAGTGTCAGGGCTGCGAGCGCGACGAGGGCGCGCACCGTCAGCCTCCGAGCAACGGCTTGAGCGCGTCGACGCCGATGGGCCAGCCGTTCCGACGCGCGAGGATCTCGAGCACCTTCACGAACTCACCCGCCGACTGGAAGCGCTGCGCACGATCGGGCTGCAGCGCCTTGCGCGCGATGGCCACGGCCATGTCGGGCACTTCGGGGTTGAAGCGCGTCGGCGGCGGCACGCGGCAGTCGCGAACCTTGTGCATCATCTCCATCTCGGAGTTGCCGGCGAAGAGCCGCTGGCCCGACAAGAGCTCCCAGAAGATGACGCCGGCCGCGAAGAGGTCGGCGCGGTGATCGACCGCCTGACCCAGCACCGCCTCCGGCGCCATGTACGAGATGGTGCCGCGCAGCGCGCCCGAATCACCGCGCATCACGCCTTCCACCTCGGCCACGCCGAAGTCGGTCAGCTTGACGTCGCCCTGCACCGACAGCAGCACGTTGGCCGGGTTGACGTCGCGGTGCACGATGGTGGCGCCGTTGTCGCCCACCTTCGCGCGGTGGATGTAGTCGAGCGCCTTGAGCAGGCAGATGGTGATGTACGCCGCCGCCGAGCCGGGCATCGCCGCGCCAGCCTGACGAAACGCGTCCTGCATGTAGCCAAGCGTGCGGCCGCTCACGAGCTCCTGGACCATCAAGTAGTCCATGCCCGCCTTGAAGCAGCGGAACGTGCGCACGATGTTGGCGTGGCGCAGGCGCACCGTCAGCTTGGCCTCGTCGACGAACTGCTTCACCCACGCGGCGTCGTTGCGGTAGCTCGGCAGCAGGCGCTTGATGACGATGTCGTCGGGCTCGCCGGGGCTCTTCTGCGTCGTGGCGCGCGCGCGGGCCTGGTAGACCTCCGCCATCCCGCCAACGGCGAGACGCCCCACGAGTTGGTACCCACCGAGTTCGGTTTCCTGCGCCACGACGGCGGCGAAGCTACCAGCGCCCCGCACACCGGTTGGAAAAATCTCAGGGTCTGTAGAGCGCTTCGTACTGGCTGGCCGCCCGGGCCCACCCGAAGTCCTGCACCATGCCGCGGCGCTGCACCGCCGCGTAGCGCGCCGGGTCGCGGAACAGCGTCACCGCCCGCACCAGCGCCTCGTACAGCGCCTCGCCCGACGGCGTGTCGAACACCACGCCCGTGCCGTTCTCACGGGAAATATCCACCACCGTGTCCTTGAGGCCGCCGACGCCGTGCACGATGGGCACCGCGCCGTACAGCAGCGAGTACATCTGGTTGAGGCCGCACGGCTCGAAGCGCGACGGCATCACGAAGAAATCGACGCCTGCCTCGATGCGATGCGCGAGCGACTCGTCGAAGCCCAGGCGCACGTGCAGTCGCTTCGGGTAGCGCGCGGCCAACGCCTGCCACGCCTTCTGCAGCGCCTCGTCGCCAGCGCCCAGCACCACCGCCGACGCGCCCTGCTCGAGCAAGCGCGGCAGCGCCGAGAGAATGAGGTCGATGCCCTTCTGCTGCGTGAGGCGTGAGACGACGCCAAAGAGCGGCATGCCCGCCACCGGCGCGTCGATGCGGCACGACGCCAGCAACTCGCTGCGGCCCTGCGCGCGCGGCGAGACGTCTTGCGCCGAGTAGCGCGCCTTGAGGAACACGTCGGTCGCGGGGTTCCACGCCTCGGTGTCGACGCCGTTCAAGATGCCGTGCAGCGCGCCGCGCCGGTGCTTGATGAGGCCTTCGAGGCCGTGGCCGAAGCGCTGCGTCTGGATCTCCTTCGCGTACTGCGGCGACACCGTCGTGATGACGTCGGCCGACACCAGCCCGGCCTTCATGAACGAGAGGTGCTCGTAGAACTCGACGCCCTCGGGCGAGAACAGCGACCACGGAATGCCGAGCGCCTCGACCTCCTGCTTCGGCGCGATGCCCTGGTACGCGAGGTTGTGAATGGTGAAGACGCGGCGCGCGCGACCCAGCGGCGTGTGCGCGTAGCCGGTGCGCAGGGCGAGCAGCGCCAGCGCCGTCGGCCAGTCGTTGGCGTGCACCACGTCGGCGTCGAGGCCGTCACGCAGCGCGGTCGACAGCGCCGCCATCGCCAGCAGCGTGAAGCGGCGCGCGTCGTCACCATGGCCGTAGATGCCAGGTCGATCGAACGCGCGTGCGCACTCGATGAAGACCCACTCGACCTCGCCCGGCGCGCGCCAGGTCTGCACCTCGAGGCTGCCGAACGGGAACGTCAGCGTCACCGGCGCGCCAAAGCGCTGAAACGTGTCGCGCGGCACCGACTGGTAGAGCGGGCTGACCACGCGCACGCGGTGGCCCAGTCGCGCCAGCGCCTGAGGCAGCGCGCCGGCCACGTCACCGAGGCCGCCGGTCTTTGAGAACGGCGCGACCTCCGAGCTGAGAAAAAGAATCTGCATACGGCTGGGCCTTCATACCTGCGTTGACACTCATGGTCTTCGCGATGCGTCAGGTATGGTGCGGCGGCATGGACAAGAGGTTCGACGACATCGTCGTGCCGTTGACCAACCCGGGAGACGCGCGGTTCGTGTCTGTCGACCCGTTGGTGCTGTCGGGCGGAAACATGAAGGGCTTCGCCCTGCTGCACCTCTACGACGTGATGGACACCATCGCCCCGACGCTCGCTGAAGAATGGCGCGCCCAGCTGCCTGAGCCCGTGCGCGGCAAGGTCGACCGGCGGGCCTTCACTTCGGCCTCGTGGATGCCGGTCGAGTACTACTTCCACGGCGTGGGCTGGCTGGCCGGGCGGCTCGGGGCGCAGCCTCGCGGCGCGCTCGACCTCGGCTTCCAGATCGCCTCGCGCGACATCGGCGCGTTCTTCCGCTTCGTGATGTCGATGGCTTCGCCCGCCACGGTGCTGACGCTCTCGGGCCGCTTCTGGCGCAGCTATTTCGATCAGAGCTCAATGCAGTCCACGCTCGTCGGTGACAACGGCGCGGTCTGCGAGGTGCGCGACTGGCCCCTGCGCGACGACGTGTCACCGCACGAGATGGCCGGCAGCCTCGTGGCGTGGATCGAAGCGAGCCGCGCGGAAGAAGTGCGCATCACGAAGCTCGAGGTGACGGGCCCCGGTCACTTCACGTTCGGCGTGCGCTGGCGCTGACGTTTCCGCTAGACGGAACGCCATGAGCCACGCTGCCTGGAAGGTGCCGTTCGAGCGCTTCGGTGAGGTCTTCGACGCCGCGCGAAAAGCGGTGCCCAAGGACCCCAACGCCGTGTCGCTCGCGACGGTCGACGCGCGCGGCAAGCCGACGGTGCGCATCGTGCTGATGAAGGACTTCGACGAGCGCGGCTTCGTCATCTACACGAACACGCGCTCCATCAAGGGCCAGGCGCTCGACGCCACGCACCTCGCGGCGCTCAATTTCTACTGGCCCGCGCTCGACCAGCAGGTGCGCATCGAAGGCCGTGTCAGCGCCGTCACCGACGCCGAAGCCGACGCCTATTTCGCGACCCGGCCGCGCGTCTCGCAGCTGGGCGCGTGGGCGTCACACCAGTCTGAAGCGCTCACCAGCCGCGAGGTGCTCGAAGCGCGCCTCGCGGAAGTGACCGCACGATACGAAGGGAAGCCCGTGCCGCGGCCGGCCCACTGGAGCGGCTACCGACTGGCCCCCGAGCGCATCGAGTTCTGGAAGGCGCACGAGTTCCGGCTGCACTGGCGCGAGGAGTACGTGAAGGCCGGTGACGGCTGGCGCCACGGCTGGCTCAACCCGTAGGCGTCACCACGAGCCGCTGCTGCCACGACCCGAGCTGCTGCCGCCACCGAACGAGCTCGACCGCGACGACGACGAGCTCGAGGACGACGAGCTGCGCGTGATGCGCGGCGTGGTGCGGGTGTAGCTGTTGCGGTAGTTGCAGTGCTTGCAGTGCTGATCGACGCGCACTTCGCCGGTCGAGTACTCGGTGGCGTGGCGCAGCGTGGTCGAGGTGCTGGACATCGCCCTGGTGCTGCACGACGTGCAGCTCGAGTAGCCGCTGAACCACCTCGAGTAGTCCAGCACCAGCACGCCGTCGCAGCGCCCGCAGTGCCAGACGTCGTAGTCGACAGACTTGAGCCGCTCCTCGGTGCGCTGCTTGTCGGTGAGGTGCGCGTCGTCGGCCTGCTCGTCGAGGCGCTGCATGGGCACGTTGCACTGCGCGCAGCTGCGCGGCCGGTTGCGGAACCAGCGACGCACCCACATCAGCAGGCCGAGCAGAAAACCGCCGCCGGCGATCGACACCTTGCCCGAGTGTTCGTCGAAGCCCTGCGCGAGCACCGTCGACATGGGCTTCGGCGGCACGCCCTGCACGAGCGCCTGCTGCGCGAACTTCTGAGCGGCGACGAGGCCCGCGACGGGGTCGCCCACGGCCGCGCTCTGGAGCTCGTATACGGCGAGATCGCGCTGCTGCTGTTCCCACTCGCCGGGCACGACGTCTTCCGGCAACCAGATGCGCGCCGACGCAGTGCCGACGTCGTAGGTGATGACCGAGAAGTTCGCCGCCGAGAGCGCCGCCACCTGCGAGACGAGCCGCCGTGAGAGCGCGTCGATGCTCGGGTACGGCAGCGTGCTCTTGTAGACGAGGAAGAAGATGCGCCCCTTGCCGGTCGCGTAGATGTCGCTGGCGGCGACGTCGAGCTGCGCGCGCTGTGACGCCGTCAGCACGTCGCTCAGGTCCACGACCCACGTGCGCGGGCTCCGCTCAGGGAAGTGCGTCTCGCCGCGCGCGTAGGCGTCGAGCGCGTCGTCGACCTGCGGCGTGTCGGTGATGGGCGTGGTGTAGCTGTCGGGGCCGAGGCCCGAGTTGTCGCCGGGGTGCGGCGTCGGCGGCTTGCCCACGGCGCGGCGCATGAGCCGGTCGAGCGACTTCGCGGCGGACAGCACCGCGCCGTCGAGGTCCTTCTGCTTCATGTGCGCCACCACGTCGTCGCGCATGACCACGTCGGTCTGCGAGGTGGCCACGCGAGAGCCGTCACCGAGGATGATCTCGGCCTTGCGATCGTCGACGGCCACGAAGAGCAGCACGCCGTCGTTGCTGCCCTGATGGCCGACGCCCCACGAGTTGAAGACGCCCGTCGCGAAGTCGCGCGGGTTGTGACCGCGCGTGGTGGTGGTGACCAGCACGCCGAGCTGACCGGCGCCCGACACGTCCAGCGCGCCGGCCAACGCGTTCACCTGCGCGACCGTCGACGCCGACAGCTTGCCCGACTCGTCGAGCAGCCATTGACCGCGGGGCGGCGGCGCGATGGCCCACGCTTCGGCGAACGAGTTGACGGCGACGACGAGAGCGAAGACCGCGAGCGCGCGACGCATGGCGCGCCAGCGTAGGTCACTTCACCACGAGCCGCTCGACCCTCCGCCGTCGGAGCTGCCGCCGCCGAAGTCGGACGACGACGACGAGTCAGAACTGGAGGACCCCATCTGCGACAGGTCGTTCGGCCAGACCTGGCGGGCGTCCCACGCCTTCTCGGTCCACGTCTCGGAGAAGCCGCAGTGCCCACAGAGCGAGGTCAACGAGACCAACCCCGCACCTTCCAACGCGCGGCGGGACTCAGGCGTGAGCGCGAGCGTTCTCGCAGCGCACTTCGGGCACGCCTTGATGTCCCTGCGGTTCGCGGCGTACGCGACCACCTCGTCGTCACGGCACGAATCGCAGCGCCACACGGCGAAGCCAGCAGTGCCGGCCGCCACCTCAGCCCGCTGCAACGGCGAGAGGTGTGGCAGCTGCTCGTCTTTCAGGAGCCGACGGCGCGGGCCCTTGCACTGGCCACACACGCGCGGCCGCTCACGCAAGACCCGCACGAGGACGAAGGCGAACCCAGGCAAGAAGGCGAGGAAAGCCAGCGATCCCCACGAGGAGCGAGACCACGGCCGCTCCGCGCCCAGGTTCCACTGGGCGGCGGCGCAATGTCTGTCGCCGCGGCCAACGCCACCGC
>CAYWON010000269.1:0-6069 GCA_964459885.1 uncultured Archangium sp. | reverse complement strand
GTCGTCATCGCGGCGTGGGGCTGGGTGAAGGGCAAGCAGGCCATCAAGCACGAGCCTGTGGTCGTGCGCGTCGACGACGACAACGCGCCGCTGCGTGGCGCGACGAAGCGGTGAGGAGCCTCGCCATCGATGGCCGCCACCTTCGCTCCGCACGGCGACCTCGCCGCGCGTGCCTGAGCGCTTCGCGCGCGCTACGGCGAGCTCAGATGCTGGCGCCGCTGAACAGCTGGTTGGCCAGGCGCGTGCGCTCAGCCTGCGACGCGTTCGGGTCGCGCGGGCGCTCGAACTGACGCAGGAAGATGTTGGCCGCGTCGGCTGCCGTCGTCGCACCGCGCAGCGAGTTGCCCGCGCGCGACTCGGTGTTCTGCAGCTCCCACTGCACGAACGCCAGCTGCTGCTCGAACGTCGATTCGCGGATGTCGACGCCCATGACGCGCTTGAAGTCCGCCTGCCGCGGGCCTTCCCACTGCGCGAGGCCGAAGCCGGGGCCGCCGCCGAACTGCTGCTGGCGGTGGTTCAGCTGTCCGCCCGATTCGTAGATGAGGTTGGCGACGATGCCGGCGGCCTGTTCCTTCGACCAACCCTGGCTCTCGAAGTAGCGCATCGCCGCCTGCGCGCGCTCGTTCAGCGTCGAGTTGGGGCCGATGGCGTCGACGCCCGTGGTGCCGTCCACATCACCCGTCGTCGGCGGCTCCGCACCGGCGGTCGGCGGCTCGGCGCCGGTGGTCGGCGGCTCGGCGCCCGTCGTCGGAGGCGTCCCGCCAGCGGGGATGTTGATGCGCTGGCCCGGGAAGATGAGGTCGGGGTTCTGGATGTGAGGGTTGGCCTCGATGAGCTGCTGCAGCGGCACGCCGTTGGCCCGCGCGATGGCCCAGAGCGTGTCACCCGGCACCACCGTGTGCACGCCAGCCTCGGCCTCGTGCTGCTGCTCCTGCTGAAGCTGGTTGGTGACGTCATCGGCGCGGCGCTCACCCAGCACCTCCTGCCGGTTGCGCACGCTGCGCGCTTCGTCGCGCGCGAAGGCCGAGCGCTGCGTGTGACCCGTCTCGGTCGCCTTCACCGTGGCCTGCGTCGCGGTGTCGGACTGGCGAATCTGGCGGAGCGTCGAGTCGGTGTTCGTGCGCTTGATGGTGCTCATGTCTTGTTGTCGTCCGGGCTCGGCGGAAGGTTGCGGCCGTGGCGTCCGTGTTACGACGCTCGATGACGCGATGCGTGGCGACTTCATCGATCTGCAATGCGGTGACCGCGTGCTGCGCGTCGACGCGTCGTTGTGCGCGCAGGCGGGCGATCGCGTCTTCAGCGACGCCTTCCGCACCAAGGGCACGCCGAGCCTCACCGTGCGTCGGCACGCGTCGCTCGACGGCCACCGCATCGTGGCGCCGCTGGGCGAGTGCGTCTTTGTCCGCTCCGATGCGCACACGCTCGACGTGCAGGTCGAAGGCGGCCAGTACCGCGCGGAGCTCGTGCTGCGCCTCGCCTGGTACCTGTCTGCGACCGAGCAGGGCGCGGTGCTGATTCACGCCTCGGCGGTGCGCCACGGCGACGCTGCGCTGGTGGCGTGCGGCAAGAGCGGCAACGGCAAGTCGACGCTCTCGCGCTTGAGCGTGCAGGCGGGGCTGACGTTGCTGACCGATGAAGTCGTGCTCCTCTTCCCCGACGGGCGTGTCAGCGGCACGCCGTTTCGCTCTGACTTCGTGCACGCCGGTGCGCCGGGGCTGGTGCGCGCGAAATACTTCGTGTCGCTGGTGAAGGCGCCGCATGAAGCGCTCGACGCGCTGGCGCCGCTCGACGCCGTGCAGTTGGCCATGAGCCAGTGCTTCGACGTCGCGGAGGTCGCGTTGCCGCGCGCAGAGGTCCGCCGTCGGCTGCTCGCCTTCTTGAGCAACGTCGAGCCGCGCGCGTTGAGCTTTCGAAAAGACGTGGCGGCCGGAGACTTCGTGAAACGTCGTCTCGACGGCCCCTCACCCTGACCCTCTCCCCGAGGGGAGAGGGAACTGCGCGGCTGGATTAGGCCGCCGTACCGGTCGACATCGCCTCGACGTGCGCCGTGGCCTCGGCCAGGTACGCCAGTCGACGCATGCGCACTTCGTCGGGCAGCTCGGCGAACGACTTGAACGCGTCGCCCAGCATCGGCCGGTTGCCGTTGCTCGCGATGTGCGCGAGGTCCTGGCTGGCTTCCTGCGAATCGACGGCCTCTTCCCAGTTGTTGTCGGGAGCGAAGCCGGCCTCGAGGAGCGACGAGAACAGCGTCGCGGCCGCCAGCTTCATGCGCAGCTCGCCCACGAGGTCGAGCGCTTCGGCGGAAGCCTTGAGCTCCAGCAGCGCGCCGGTGATGCGCGGGTCGACGTCGCTCGTCGCGTCTTCCACTTCGACCGCTTCGCGCAGGTCGGCGTTGAGCCCGTCGATGGCGGCTTCCGAGGGCAGCACCTCTTCGCCGACTTCGCGCAGGTACATGACCGCGACGGCGACATCGCCACCGCCGGCCGCGACGACGTCCTTCGCCTTGGCGACGGCCTGCATGTCAGGCACCGGGCGACGGCCCTCGAGGCGCGTCTTCACGGCCTCGCGGTACAGCGCTTCGAGGCTCGAGCCGGGCGGCATGCGCACCGGCAGCGGCGGGCGAAGACCCGGCACGTCCAACACCCAGGGCGGCGGGTTGGCGACGTGCTTCAGGCCGCGGAACAAGATGGTGCCGGCCGCGTCGCCGGGGCGGAACGGCGGCAGGTCGCTCTCGGGCGCGTCGGTCTTCAGACCCATGACGGCCGCGCGCTGCTCGCGCGTGAAGCTGGTGACACCGACCGCGGGCGGCGGAGGCGGCGGCGGCGCGTCTTCACCGTCGAGGCCCGTCACGCGGTCCATGTCGCAGTCGTCGAACTCGAGCTCTTCGAGGCCCGTGGCGCCCGTGAAGTCGCAGCGCAGCAGCTTCAGCTTCTCGAACGTCGCGCCGTCCAGCTTCGCGCCGCGGAAGTCACAGTCCTGCAGGCGGCCGCCGTGGAAGTACGCGTTCGAGAGGTCGGCTTCCTTGAAGGAGACCTTCGAGAGGTCGCACTTTTCCCACTCAGAGCCGATGAGCGTCAGCCCCGAGAGGTCGGCGTTGGCCGAGAACAACTGGGGGAACGTGGCGCCGGTGTGGTCGACGGGCACCTTTCCGTCCTTGCGGAGCTGGTTCCACTGCTTCGAGCCCGACTTGAGCAACTCTTCGATGCTGACCTGCTTTGCCATGGCGGCGGCTTCTACCGTAGCCATCGGCACTTTCACTGTGTTTCTGCCCCGCTGCGCGACGTCGAGACGCCGCGCGTCCAGCCTGGCGAGGGTGGCTGTGCTGGCCGGGCGCTCAAGCCGGGCGACCTCGAGCGCTGCCGGACACCCGCCCAACCGAAGTGACCGTTCGTTCGCACCCCGCGCCCGGATTGGGCTACAGCCGCGCACGGCATGCTCGAGTACCGCGTCACCGAGGACCACAACGGGGTCCGCCTCGACAAGTTCCTGAAGAAGACCCTGGCGAACGTGCCGTTCAGCCACCTCTTCAAGATGATCCGCGTGAAGAAGATCCGCGTGAACGGCAAGCGCGCGCAGCCCGAGCAGGCGCTCGCGGCCGGCGACGTCATCACCGTGCGCGGCGATCAGTCACAGCTGCTGGGTGACCGCGAGCGCAAGCCGCCTCCGCCGCCGAAGGTCGACCTCTCGCAGCTCGACGTCTTGCACGAGGACGACTGGATCCTCGTGTTGAACAAGCCGTCAGGCATGGCGGCGCACACCGGCAGCGGCATCACCGGCGGCACCGTCGTCGACGTGGTGCGCGCGTACCTGGGCCCGAAGGCCGAGCGGAACGGGTTCGCCGCGAGCCCTGCGCACCGGCTCGACCGCGAGACGTCGGGCATCATCATCGTCGCCAAGCGGCGGCCGGCGATGGTGCACTTCACCGACGTGTTCACGCGCCACACGGCCAAGAAGAAGTACCTCGTGTTGGTGAAGGGCAAGATGCCGAAGTCGAACGGCCTCATCGACCTGCCGCTGGCGGAACACCAGCAGACGGCCGAGAGCCGCGAGCGCCGTGGCGTCAACATGCAGGAGGCCCGCACCCGCTGGGAAGTGCTGTGTCAGAACAGCCACGCGGCCTTCGTGGCGTGCACGATTGAAACTGGCCGCACGCACCAGATTCGGCGACATTTCGCGGCCATCGGCCACCCCGTCGCGGGGGACCCGAAGCATGGGGACTTTGCGTTCAACCGCGAGGTGAAGGCGAAGTGGGGCCTGAAGCGCTTGTTCCTTCACGCCACCCGGTTGGACTTTCCGCACCCGGAAGGCGGGAAGCGGATGGTGGTTGAAGCGAAGTTGCCGGAGGAGCTCACCGATGTGCTTCAGCGCGCTGGCCTCGAGGCTCCTGCCACATGAGTGAAGGGAAACTGCTGTTGGTCAACGTGCCCAAGAAGCGTTGGTGGTTGTTCCCGTTCAAGGCGCTGGGCTTCCTGCTGTTGACGGGCGCCACGGCCGCGGTCGCGGGCTACGGCTTCGTGTACTGGAAGTACTCCGACGGGCTCCCCGACATCCCCAAGGTCGATGAGTACCGGCCGCCGATTCTCACCGAGGTCTACACGGTCGACGGCGTGCTCGCGGGCGAGTTCTACAACGAGCGCCGCAAGGTGGTGCCGTACGAGCGCATTCCCAAGCGCCTCGTGCAGGCCTTCATCGCCGCCGAAGACGCTGACTTCTTCGACCACTTCGGCGTCGACGTCATCGGCACCGGCCGCGCGGCGTTCAAGACGGCGATCAAGAAGCTGACCGGCAAGGGCAAGGTGCAGGGCGGCTCGACCATCACGCAGCAGACCGCGAAGGCCGTGCTCATCAGCACCGAGGGCTACAAAGAGAGCACCGCCAAGACCATCAAGCGCAAGATCCGCGAAGCGCTGCTGGCGCGCCGGCTCGAGAGCGAGCTGACGAAAGAGCAGATCCTCTATCTCTACTTGAACAACGTCTACCTCGGGCACCACAGCTACGGCGTGCAGAGCGCGGCCGAGAACTACTACCGCAAGGACGTCAAAGACCTGACGCTGGCCGAGATGGCGTTGCTCGCCGGTCTGCCGCAGGCGCCGTCGACGTACTCACCGTTCCGCGACGCGGCGAAGGCCAGGCAGCGCCGGCAGTACGTGCTGGGTCAGATGCTCTCGAAGGGGATGATCTCCAAGGCCGAGTACGACGAAGCGTCGGCCGGCGAAGTGAGCGTCTACCCGGTGGAAGACGTGTTCCATCAGTTCGCGCCGTACTTCACCGAGGAGACGCGCCGCGACATCGTCAACCGCTACGGCAACCCGGTGTTGCTGAACGACGGTCTCAAGGTCTTCACCACGATGGATTCCGAGAAGCAGCGCGCGGCGCAAGAAGCGACGCTGCGTGGCCTGCTCGCCGTCGACAAGCGCCAGGGCTACCGCGGCCCGGTGATGCAGCTCGAAGGCAAGGCGATGTCGGCCTTCATCGAGAAGAGCAAGAAGGTGATGGCTGATCAGGAGATCACGCCCGGCCGCTATTACGTCGGCGTCGTCAGCAACATCGCGAAGGACAAGTCGGTCGCCGACATCAACATCGGCGGCAAGGTCGCCAAGCTGCCGGCGCTGGGCATGCGCTGGGCGCGCGAGGTGAACGGCGAGCGCTACTACCCGTCGGTGCTCATCAACACCGTCGGTCCGCTGAAGGTCGGCGACGTCGTCGTGGTGCGCGCCATCAAGGAAAAGAAGGAGCTCACCGACGACCGCGAGGCGTGGAGCGACGCGCTCGCCGCTGACGTGCCCGAGGGCGTGCCGGTGGTGCGCCTGGAGCAGGAGCCCGAGCCGCAGGCGGCCATCGTGTCCATCGATCCGCACCGGCAGTACCTGGCGGCGATGGTGGGCGGCTACGACTTTGACGCCAACGAGTTCAACCGCGCGTTCCAGGCGTGCCGTCAGCCGGGCAGCTCGTTCAAGCCCATCGTCTACGCGGGTGCGCTCGAGAAGATGGGGTGGACGGAGGGCACCGTGCTGCTCGATTCGCCCATCGTCTACACGACCCCGAGAACCAGAACCGCTGGAAGCCCGC
>CAYWON010000268.1:0-6083 GCA_964459885.1 uncultured Archangium sp. | reverse complement strand
GCGTCCTTCTCGTACGCGGCCAGCTTCACCATCACCTCGAGCAGCGTCGAGACCTCGAAGAGGTTGAAGCTCGCGCGCGCGTCCAGCTCCACGAGGCCGAAGCCCTGGCGGTAGCCGACGGCCACTTCGGGCGCGCCCACAAAGCCGTAGATGGCGTTGGTGCCCGCGGGCAGCGACGCCGGCGCAAACGCGCCGCCCGTCACGCGGGGCTCACCTTCAGCGCCGGCCACCAGGAGCACGAGGATCGTCGAGAGCATCGCTGCAACGTACCTGTGGCCGCCGTCGCGCCAAGTTTTCGAAACGACGGCGTTTCGCGGCGGTGCCGGGACGAAATTTTGACCACCAAGGGTTCCCGCTACAGCCTTGTCGCATGGCCCACGCGACGCGCAGGACGGCGGCAGTGCAGGGAAGGCGGTACCCGCGGTTTCACCTCGACGTCGACTGGTTCGTCGAGTCGAGCGGGTGTTCGACGCTGGGCCGTGGCCTCGAGCTCTCGACCCGCGGCGCGCTCTTGCCGGTGACGTGTACGAGCCCGTTCGTGAAAGACGTCACGCTCTACCTGTCGCTCCCGGCGCGCATGGAGATGGTGAAGGTGAAGTGCGTCGCAAAACACCTCGCGCGCGGCTGGCTCCTCGATTTCGTCGAGCTGGCGCCGGAGGACCTCGTGCTGCTCGGCCACACACTTGTCACTGAGTTTGGCGTGGCCGCGCTGCCCAACCTCGAGCGTCGGCTGGAACACACCATCGAACTCACCTGAAATCGGGTGGTTGGCGATTTGAGTCTGGTGGGGTGATGGCGTTACAAGGTGGGCCTCTGTCTCACGGAGGTCCACATATGGCGTTCACCTCGACCCGTACTTCGTCGCTCGTCACGCCGTCGGCTTCTTCGCCGACGACGGCCCGTCCACTCGTGCTGGTGGTCGACCCCGACGACTCGACGCGCTCGGTGTTGGAGGTGGCGCTCAGCCGCGATGGCTTCGAGGTGTGGAGCGCTGACGGCGCGGCGCAGGGCCTGAAGCTGCTGACGGGTCGGCTGCCCGACGTCATCGTCCTCGAGACGGATCTCGGCGGTGACGACGGCTTCACGTTCGTGGCCCAGGTGCGCGGCGAAGAGCGGCTCAAGAAGATCCCCGTGCTGTTGCTGGCGCGCGCTGACGACTCGAACGTCGAAGCGATGGCCGACGTGGTGGGCGTCGACGACTTCATCCAGAAGCCGGCGTTCGCGCGTGACGTGGCCGCGCTGGTGCGCGTCGAGCTGGCGCGACGCGCGGGTGGCCGCATGTTGTTCGACGCGGCGACGCTGCCTCCCGTGCAGCTGCTGCGCGGCTTGCTCTCGTGCCCGCGCTCGGGTCGGCTGCTGCTGGTCTCGGGGCGCGCGGAGATCCGGTTCCGCGCGGGGAAGATCATCGACGCGCGCTTCGACACCATGGGCGGCAACGTCGACACCGTGGTGCGCTCGTTGGCGTTGACGACGGGCCACTACGAGCTGGTGCTGGAGCCGGTGAACGGCTTCGCCGAGCTGCAGTGCGGCCTGCGTGAAGTGGTCGAACTCGTCGTGCCGCGCCTGCAGAAGTGGTCGCGCGTGTTGGCCAAGTCGCTGCCGCTCGACGCGAAGCTGGCCGTCGATTTCTCGCGCCTCGCCACAGGCCTCAAGGCGATGCCTGATGAGATCAACCACGTGGTGCAGCTGTTCGACGGCTTCCGCACCACGCGGCAGGTGCTGCTCGACAGCCCGCTGACCGAGACGCTCTCGCTCGAGGTGGCGACGCGCCTGTACCTGATGGGCGTGCTCGTCTCGGCGCCGGGCAACGACGAGGCGCTGCTGGTGCTGCGCCCGATGCCGCGCCTGTTCGAGCCGCGCGCCAGCGAAGCGCAGGAGCTGATGGAGAAGCTGTTCGCTGGCACGGCCGAGGTCCGCGCCGACGAAGCCGATGACGCCGGCGGGGATTGGTACCCGAAGGCGATCGAAGGCAGCGGCCTCGACGTGGCCGAGCCCGACGGCGGGTGGACGAGCGCGCCGGTGCCCACGGCGCTGTCGGCGGGCCTCGCGCCAGACGTCTTGCGGCAGATCGACGCGTTCCAGGTGCCGATGCAGGTCGAGCCCGCGCCGGTCGCGCCTGCCGTCGAAGCCGCCCGCGACTTCGCGCGCTCGGAGCCGGCGTTGGCCGCCGACACCGCGATCGAACAGGCGCTGATGCGCGCGTCGGAGTCGCAGTCGATCGCCGAGATCGAAGATGACCTCAACGCGCGGCTGATGACGCTCGACGCGCACCCCCGCGATCGTCAGGCCCGCATCGACACGCCGTATGTCGAGCTGCCTGAAGTGAAGCTCGAGCCGCGACGTGACACGCCGGCGATCGAGATGAAGCCGATCGTCGAACGCCACGACACGCCGGCCATCGAGATGAAGCCGGTGGTGGACGACCTCGAAGCCGGCTTCTTCGCCGAGGCGCCCGCGGCCGAGACGAGCGACGCGTTGGACGCCGTGCCCGCGCCGACGAAGGCCAAGCGCAACGTGTGGCCCTTCGTGGCTGCGGCGATCCTCATCGGGATGCTGGCGGTCATGTTCGAGTCGCGCGAGCCGGCCGCCGTCTCGACGCCCGAGCCCGTCGCGCCGGTGGTGGTGGCGCCCGCGTCCGTCGTGGCGCCTCCGACGCTGCCCGACGTCGAAGAGCCCGAGTTCTTCGACGAGGCTGCGCTGGCGCCTGAGCCCGTCGCCGCCATCGACATCTCGGAGAACCTCGCGGAGGCCACGAAGCTGTACGAGCGTGGCCAGTACAAGAAGGCCATCAGCGTGCTCGAGCAGGCCGTCTCGGACGATCCGACCGCGGTCAACGCGTGGAACCTGCTGGGCCTCGCCCGCTACGACGCCGGTGACGCCAAAGGCGCGCGCACCGCCGCGGATCAGGTGCTGACGCTCGACCCGAAGAACGGGCGCGTGCAGATCCTCCTCGCCACGCTGCACTTCGACGCCAACGAGAAGGACCTCGGCCGCGCCGCGCTGCAGAAGTACCTCGAGCTGGAGCCCACCGGCGCCCACGTCGACGAGGCCAGGGCGCTGCTCAAGCAGTAGAAATCTTTCGGGGTTTCGGTCGCTGGGGTAAACATCTGTTCACCCCATGCGCGTCTTAGGCATCGACCCCGGCAGTCGCTTCCTCGGTTACGGGGTCGTCGAGTGGAAAGGCCGCGTGGCCGTCCACGTTTCGAGCGGCGTGGTCAAGGCTGACGGCAAGGCCCCGCTGCACCAGCGGCTCTCGACCATCTTCACGGAGCTGCGCGGCGTCTTCGACGTGTTCCAGCCCGACGCGGTGGCCGTGGAAGGCGTCTTCACGCACAAGAACGCGCGCAGTGCATTGATCCTCGGGCACGCGCGCGGCGTGGCGCTGTTGTTGGCCGCGCAGAGCGGCGTCGACGTGCACGAGTACGCGCCCGCCAGGGTGAAGAAGGCCGTCGGCGCGGGAGGCAACGACTCGAAAGAGTCAGTGGCGCGCATGGTGTCGCGGCTGCTGTCGTTGCCGAACGACTTCGATCGCGCCGACGCGTCAGACGCGCTCGCGGTGGCGCTGTGTCATGTGAATCAGCTCCGCGCGCCGAGGTTGTCCAGCGCCCGTCGGTCGACCGGCGCGGCGACGGCTGCAGACACGTTCTTCGCGCGGCTCAAGCCCGCGGTGGTGAGGGCCGTACCGTGATCGCGCACCTGAAGGGGTTGGTCCTCGACAAGGGCGCCACCGAGGTCATCGTCGACGTGAACGGCGTCGGCTACCGGGTGGCGATGTCGCTGCTGTCGCTCTCGCGTCTGCCCGAGAAGGGCGCCGAGCTGTCGCTGCGCATCCGCACGGTGGTGCGCGAAGACGCGTTCGATCTCTACGGCTTCATGACGGCGGTAGAAGAAGACCTCTTCCTGCAGCTGACGACGGTGAGCCACGTGGGCCCCAAGCTGGCGATCACCGTCTTGTCAGGCCTGGAGGTCGACGAGCTCGTCGCCGCGATCGCGCGGGGCGACGTGGCGCGGCTGACCAAGATCCACGGCGTCGGCAAGAAGACCGCCGAGCGCCTGGTGCTGGAGCTCAAGGACAAGATGAAGCTGCTCGGCTCGACGGCGACGCCGTCAGGCAAGCCCGCGAAGGTGGCGGCTTCAGCGAAGTCGGACCTCGTCAGCGCGCTCATCAACCTCGGCTACAAAGAAGCGCAGGCCGAGCAGGCCGCGCAACTGGCGGGCGAGCGCGTGGGCGTCGATGCGGCGTTCGAGCTCCAGTTCCGCGAGGCGCTCAAGGCGCTGCGGGGCTGACTATTTCCTGCCGAACAGCGCCTGCTTGATGGCGAGCAACACCACGCCGCCGACGGCCGCCACACCGAAGCTGTAGAGGTTGAAGCCCGTCACGCCGGTGCCGCCGAAGAAGCTGAAGATGTAGCCGCCGACGAACGCGCCGACGATGCCCACCACGATGTTGCCGATGAGGCCCTGACGCGCGTTGGTGCCAGCGAAGATGCTCGCGACCCAGCCGGCGAGCCCACCCAGAATGATCCAGCTGCAGATGCCCATGACGCCTCCTTGAACCCGCTACGTACTCGCGCCCGGCTCATTTCAGAAGAGCGCGAGTTGGGGTTCCAGACGGGGAGGGCGTCGGAACGTCTGCGGCGGCTCGGGCCAGCGCTGTGTGTCGAAGCCCAGGCGGCGCACGCAGCGCTCGAAGACCTGGGCGATCGCGTCGGCGTACGGCCCTTCGCCGCGGCCGCGCACGCCGAAGCGTGAGTCGTACAGCTTGCCGCCGCGCGTCTCGCGCACGCGGTGGAGGATCTTGTCGGCCCGCATCGGCAGCGCGGCGCGCACGCGCTGCTCGAAGACCTCCTTCACGGAGCCAGGCAGGCGCAGCAGCACGTAGCCCGCCGTCGTCGCGCCCGCGTCGCGCGCGGCTTCCAGCACGTGCGCCATGCCTTCGTCAGACACGCCGGGGATGATCGGCGCGACCATCACGCTGACCGGAAGCCCGGCCTTCGCCAGCGTCTCGATGGTCTGCAGGCGACGGCGAGGCGTGGCCACGCCGGGCTCGATGGCGCGCGCCAGCGTCTGGTCCCAGATGGGGATGGAGATCGCCACGCGCGCCGCAGCGTCGCGGTGCAACTGCACGAGCAGGTCGAGGTCGCGTTCGATGAGCGGCGCCTTGGTGATGATGGCGACGGGGTTGCGGTACTCGGCGCACACCTCGAGGCACGCGCGCGTCAGCCGCAGCGACGCTTCGATCGGCTGGTAGCAGTCGGTGACGCCCGAGAACATCACCAGGTCTCCGCGCCACGACGGGCGATCGAACTGCGCGCGCAGCAGCCGCGCGGCGTCGCGCTTGACGATCAACTTGGTGTCGAAGTCGGTGCCGGCGCCCCACGACAGGTACTCGTGCGTCGGGCGGGCAAAGCAGTACGCGCAGGCGTGGTTGCAGCCGCGGTACGGGTTGGCGGAATAGTTGAAGCCCAGATCGGGCGAATCGTTCTTCGCGAGGATGGTCTGACTCGCGTCGTCGAACAGCTCGACCTGCGCCAGCGGCACCTCGTCGAGGTACTCCACTTCACTCGTCGCCCAGGGGTTGGGCGGGTTGGCGATGGCTTGCGGCTTCATGGGCCGCGCCAGAATTCACCTGAACAACGGTTCAGGTCAAGCCGCGAGGATGCGCTCGAACCCGAGCTGCAGGCTGCCCGTGTGCGCGCGGCGATCGGTGCTGGTGACGAACATCGGCACGCGGTTCACCTCGACGCGCTGCACGTGCAGCGTCTTCTCGTCCCACGCCAGCGTGGTGCGCTTCGACGACGCGCCGAGCGCCCCCATCCACTCCACGTCGCCGTTGCCGGCGCCCGCCACGAGGAAACCGTCTTCGGTGGTGACGGCGACCGCGCCGATGCCCTCGCGCTCGCGGAGCGACTCGAGGAAGAGGTTGAGCGCCAGGTGGGCCTTGTCGCTGCGACGCGTGCGTCTCTCGGAGGTGGTCATGGCCACAAGCCTGAAGCACCTGCGACAGCTCGCAAGAATTCAGCCCGCGAGCAGCCGGTGACTCTCTGTCACCAACGCGCCGACGCGCTTCCAATCGGTCTCGG
>CAYWON010000267.1:0-6263 GCA_964459885.1 uncultured Archangium sp. | reverse complement strand
GAGTGCCGTCGGTCGAAGCGGTACCGCGCCGAGAGCCAGCCGTCGGGGCCCCAGAAGCTGTACGCGAAGCGGTTGTAGAAGAGGAAGCGGTGGGCGTTGATGGCCGCGCGCACGTCGACCTGCGCGCTCGGGAAGAAGTCGAGCACCGCGCCGCCCTGCAGGTCGGTGTAGTCGCGCAGCGCGCCGCGGCGATCTCTCACGTTCCCGGCGATGCCCGCGGCGAAGTAGTTCGCGAAGCCGACGGTGCCTTCCAGCTGCGCCGACTGCACGATGGTGTCTTCGCTCGGCAACAAGATGAACTTGCGCGCCGCCACGTCGTACGAGCCCGCCACGCGGAAGCGCTCGGCGAACGTCAGCACGCCGTCGAGCTGCACCAGCCCGAACAAGAACGCGTCGGGCTGCGTGCCAACGTTGTTCGACACGAACTCACGCCGCGCGTTGGAATCGAAGCCCGGCCCCAGCCACGCGCGCGCACGCCCCTGAAACTCGGTCGCGCCAGCGACACATGACAGCAGCGCGCTGAACGTGAGGGCATGTCGCACCAAAGCCGGCGGAACTTAGCCAAGGCCCGTGCGCACCGTTACAGTCACGCGCCATGCGTCGTTACTTTCTGCTCCCGTTGCTCGCGTCGTTGACCGCCTGCGGCCCGCTCGCCTTCACCACGCAGCTCAAGGGCGAGACGTCGATTCAGGGGAGCCCGCTCGGCGGCACGTTGAACCTCTTCCCGTCGCTGGCCTCGTTCTCGAACATCGACTTCGACCAGAACCAGGACTTCAAGAACAACAACACCGAGCGGAAGTACGTGAAGGAGACGAAGGTGACGTCCTTCACCATTCGCGTCGTCACGCCGAATGATCAGGACTTCTCGTTCCTCGACGCTGTGGAGTTCGCGGTGAAGAGCGGCGACACCGAGACCGTCATCGCGAAGAAGAGCGACATCGGCGCGCTCAACCTGCGGGCGCCGAACCCCACGCTGGTGCTCGACCTGCCGGGCGAAGACATCGCTCAGCACGTGCGCGCCGAGAACTTCACCATCATCTCGCGCGGCAACGGTCGGCAGCCGACGCAAGACGTCCGACTCGAAGCGACGGTGAAGTTCCTGGTCGGCGTCGGCTTGTGACGTTCAGCGCAGCTGCGAAGCGCGCTTCTGCAGCTCGTCGGCCTTCTTCTTGAGCTGCTCGGCGAGGCCCTTGAGGCGCGCGCGCTCGACCTCGAGGTCGTCCAGGTCGTCGTCGCCACCCGCGAGGCTGCGCTGCGTGTTGCCCACCTGCGGCCGCGCGTCAGAGGCGTTGGTGACGCGGATGTTGGCCGAGTCGACGCCGTTGCGTGAATTGAAGGTGCCTTCGCTCTGCGGCGGCGCGGCGTTACCCCGGGGGTCGCTGGCGCCGGCGAGCGCGGTCGACGGCGTGGCCTCGAACGAACCGCCGGTGCCTGCGGTGGTGTCGACGGAGCTGCCCAGCGCGGGCGGCGGCGCGGTCTCAGGCCCGCCGACGTTGGGCGAGTTGAAGTCCTGCGTGGGCGCGGTGGCCGGCGTGGTGGTGGTGCGCTGCACGCGCAGGCGGCGATCGCCGTCGTCGAACATCGACTCTTCACCCATGAAGCGCTGCACGCGGCGGTCGAGCTCGGCCTCTTCGCGGCGCTCGGTGATGCGCGTCTCGAGCGACTTGAGCTCGCGGCGCAGCTTCTCTTCGTTGTCGCGCAGCAGGTCGGCCTGCTCGAGCAGCTCTTCGGGGTCGTCGCTCGGCTTGACGGTGTCCAGCGTCGGCAGGCGCGCGGCCGGCAGCGTCTGGCGCAGGGCCTCACGCTCGGCGCGCAGGCGGCGCATGTCGGCGATGAGCTTGCGGCGCACTTCGCGGTCCGTCTGGCGATCGAAGTCGGCGCGGGCGCGGCTCAGCTCGGCCGACAGCCCGTCGAGCAGCGCGAGGTTGGCCGTCTCGAGCTCGGTCTCGCGGCCCGACACCTGCGAGGCGAGGTCGCTGAGCGCGCCCGACAGTTCCTGGCTGCGCTTGAGCGCCGCGTCGAGCTCGCCGCCGGGCAACAGCTTGCCCTTCTGGTTGGCCTTGAGCGTTTCGATGCGCGACGAGAGCTGCGAGAGTTCGTTGCGCTGGGAGAGCTGCTGCGCGCGCAGGCTCGTGACCTGCTCGCGCAACGACCGGCTCGTGCCGCGCAGGCCGTCCAACGCCGTCGCCGCCCAGGCAGGCAGGGCGAGGAGGCAGGCGGCGATGACGGCGACGAAGCGGTTCATGACGGCAGGTCTCTTGAGCAACGGCGATGCCAACGCGTACGCGGTAAAGTGTCCCGATTCCAGCCCCTTGGACTGGTGTAGGCAAACCCCCGCGCGTGGATTTCGTGGAGCTCCACAGTTTTCTGGTACCCGATGAAACGACCCCCTTCTGGCATCTGGTGTCTGTGGAAGCCGCCCGGGGTGAGCAGCGGTGCGGTGGTGAACGACTTCCGCGCCGCGCACGCCGGGCCCTGGCCGCTGAAGGTCTCGCACGGCGGCGTGCTGGACCCCTTCGCCGAAGGCCTCGTCCTGGTGCTCGTGGGCGCGGCCAATCGGCTCTTCGAAGGGCTGCACGAAGCGCCGAAGCGGTACGTCGCAGGCGTGGTCTACGGCGTGGAGACCGACACCGGTGACGGCGGCGGCCGCGAGGTGTCGCGCGGCGACGCGGGCGTGGCGACGGCCGAGCGCATCGACGCCGCGCTCAAGACCTTCCTCGGGTGGACGCAGCAGACGCCGCCGGCGACCAGCAACAAGCGCGTCGACGGTGAGCGGGCGTGGGTGCGCGCGCATCGAGGTGAGGTGGTGTCGTTGCCTTCGCAGCGCGTGTTCTGCCAGTCGGCGCGGCGGCTCGACGACGGGTCGCTGGAGCTCGTGGTGCGCGGCGGCTTCTACGTGCGCAGCCTGGTGAGCGATCTCGGCCGCGCGCTGGGCTGCGGCGCCCACGTCAAGACGCTGGTGCGCAGCGACATCGGCCCGTGGCAGCGCGACACGCCGATGATCAGCGGTCGCGCGGCGTTGCCGTGGCTGCCGTCGGTGGACCTCAGCGACGCAGAGCTGGGCGCGCTGCGGGGTGGGGCGCCGTTGCCGACGCGCGCGGTGACGCCGCCGGAGTGGCCGCTGCCGAGCGGCTTCCCCGAGCCGACGTTCGGCGTGCGCGCGTTTCACCGCGAGAAGCTGGTGGCGGTGGGCACGCGGCTGTTGCCCGGCGGCGTCTGACTACTGGAACTGCGAGAAATCGACGGCCGGGAACCCCGCGCCGGGCCGCGCGAAGAGGTAGCCCTGCAGCAGGTCGATGCCCAGCGCGCGCAGCGTCGCCAGCTCGCGGTGCGTCTCGATGCACTCGGCCACCACGCGCAGCTTGAGCTCGCGCGCGAGGTCGCCGACCGCGGTGACGATGAGCTGGTTGACGCTCGAGGTGTCGATGCCGCGCACCAGTGAGCCGTCGATCTTCACGAACTCCGGCTGCACGCGCGCCAGCGTGGTGAGCCCGGAATAGCCGGCGCCGAGGTCGTCGACGGCGATGCGGTAGCCGAGGCCGCGCAGCGCCATCACGTGCTCCGTCAGCTGGGCTTCGTTCTTCACCGACGCGCGCTCGGTGATCTCCAGCACCACGCGGTGCGCGTGGCGCGTCAGCGGCGCGTCGACGGCGAACAGCTGGTCATCCTCGAAGTCGGCCGGGTGCAGGTTCACGAAGATGTCGGCGTCGGGCGTGAAGTGATCGAGCACCGAGGCGACCTGCGCGCGCATCGAGCGCCCCAGCTCGTGCAGGCGGTTGGTCTGCTCCGCGAGGCTCAGCATCTCGCCCGGGCCGGCGATGCCCACCGCGCGCGTGCGCATGAGCGCTTCGTACGCGACGGGGCGGCGGCGGCTGAACTCGACGATGGGCTGAAACGCGACCCACAGCCCCGCGAGCGCGTGGTCGAGCCGAGGCGACAGCGCCGCGCGCTCACCGCTCGTGGTGCGGCGGTTGGCGGCGGTGGCCACCGTGTTGACGAACACGTCGACGTCGAACGGCTTGCGCAGGTACTTGCGGACGCCCAGGTCGATGGCGTCCATCGCCGACTCCACCGTCGGCGCGCCCGTCATCAGCACCAGCGGCAGCTCCGGGTCCAGGCGGCGGGCCGTCTGCAGCATCTCCACGCCCGAGAGCTCGGGCATGCACATGTCTGAGACGACCACGTCGTAGCGCTGGGCTTCGAGCTTCTGGATGGCCTCACGCGGGTCGCCCACGCCGTCGACTTCGAGGCCCGCGCGACGCAACACCGTCAGGCACACCTTCAGGAAGTTGGAGTCGTCATCGACGACCAGGACACGGCGCGGCTCGATCGTTGGCGCGTTCATGTGCGACCCCTTGAGCAACATGTGGGCCCACTACTTCATCGAATGAATTCCATATGTTGAGTGGTTCTTGCTGGGGTGTTTTGCAACCCTGAGGTCGTTGCAGACCTGAAAGCGGCGATCAGAGCTTCATCCACGGCTTTTGCAGCGCGCCGGGCCGGCAGACCTCGATCACCAGCTCGCCGTCGGTGCTGTCGTAGCGCTTCAGGCCGGGGCTCGCCGTCATCAGGTGGCGCGTGAGCGCTGTCGCCACGGCCGCGGCTTCGACCGAGTAGAGCAGCGGGTCAAAGCGGAGCTCGACCTTCACGCGCACCTCGCGCCGCGCCTGCGAGAGCTCGAACTTCACCGCGCCGCAGTCACCGGGCGGAATGAAGCCCAGCGTTTCCATCGGGTGCGGGTGGCGCGAGACCTCAGGGCGGCCCTCGAGGACGTCGGTGACGTCCTGCGCGGCGACGAGCAGGCCGTGTTTCCGGTGCCAGAGCGACTGCGCTTCACGACCGCGCGCGCGGAAGCCACGCACGCCGGTGGTTTTGCAGCGCGGGCCCAGCGTCACCACGTCGCCCGTCCAATAGCGGATGAGCGGCATGCGCGTGACGAACGGCGCCAGCGTGGTGACGACCAGGACGCCGGTGCCCGATTTCAGCGGTCGCTTCGAGACGGGGTCGACGACCTCGGTCACCATCGGTGGCGGGAGCCAGTGGTGAAAGCCGCAGGTGTCGCACTCGATGGCGGGGCCCGGCAGCTCTGAGAGCGAGAAGTTGTCGAAGACAGGGCAGCCCCACACCTCTTCGACGAGCGCCTTCCAGAACGGCGAGAGCCGGAACGAGGTGGTGCCGATGAGCTGGAGCTTGAAGCGCGCCGGTTGAATGCCGCGCGAGAGGAACCACGCCGTGAGCGGCTTCAGCGCACCGGCGTTGATGACCATGGTGGTGATGCGCCGCCCGTCGGCCTGGGGCCGCGACAAGAGCTGCTCGACCAACCTCGGAGGCTGGGTCGAGTAGGTCCACAGCACCAGCAGTCGACCCGGCTGAACGTCGCTGACGCCGTGGTGGGCGGCGCGCACCTCCAGCGTCCACCCGTCGTCGGGCGCGCCGTCACCGCCGAGCGCTTCGTTGTAGGCCTCGGTGGCGCGCGCTTCGTCGTCGGTGCGCGGCACCTGCAGCACCGGGCCCGTTGTGTGGTGCGTGCCGGAGCTGATGACGCCCGTGTACGCGTCGCGCGCGGTCAGCAGCGCGCGCTGGTGCGCGATGGCTTCGGGCTTGTGCAGGAAGGGCAGCGCCGAGAGCTTCAGCGTGCGCACGTTGCGCCAGCGGCGCCGGTAATACGGCACCGCCTCGGCGGCGAACTTCAACGTCGAAGGCAGCAGCGCCGCGCACGTGGCCTCGAGGCTGTGCAGCGGCAGCTTTTCAAGCGGGGGCCAGTCGGCCGTCGTCACTCACGCCCGCCGACGCGCGTGGTCGTCGTGGTCTTGGGCGCCCAACCCTTCGTGGTCTCGGTCTTGGCCGTCTTGCCGCCCGACTCGGTCGTCGCGGTGCGCTTGACCGTCTCGGTCTTCGTCGTCTTGCCGCCGAACTCAGTGGTGCCCGCGCGCTTGGTGGTGGCCTTCGTGGTGCCGCCCGACTCGGTCGTGCCGGTCTTCTTCGCGGCAGGCTTGGCGGTGGTGTTCGCGACGCTGGGGCGGGTACCGGCGATCTTCGACATGTTGACCTTTCAAGGGGTTACGAGGCGACAGCAGGCGCTTCAGGCTTCGTCAGGCGGGCGCTCGCCCTTCTGGATGAAGCCGTACTTTTCAAGCTTGTAGTAGAGCGCGCTGGTCTTGATGCCGAGCAAACGTGCGGTTTCGGTTTTCACTTTTTTAGCTTGCGCGTAGGCGCGTTCGATGAGCTGCCGCTCGAGATCTTCGAGGATGTCGGGCAGCGGT